>NZ_JALCZE010000005.1:0-352555 GCF_024586575.1 Chryseobacterium sp. WG23 | reverse complement strand
GGATGGGTATTGGTGAAAAATAAAGAATAAATTTTATTCATAACCTTATGTAAATCACCCCGGACCGGGGTGATTTTTTTTATCAACATAATGAACCGCCTGTTTACAGTATATTCCTGACAACTGATCATAATTTGTTGAATACTATTTTTTAATTATTTTCTAAATAAGCTATCTTTGCACCATGGCGCAGAAAGAAACATTATCATCCTTAACACACGGAAACTTTGCAAAAGAGCTGTCTATTGCGGATGGAAAAATGCCACCCAATGCAGTGGATTTCGAAAGACTCGTTATCGGAACTTTTTTAATTGACAAAAAAGGATTGGATCATTCCATTGATCTCCTTACTCCCGAAGTTTTTTATGACCCGAGACATCAGGTCATCTTTTCCGCGATCTTAAAGCTCTATGAGGGTAACCATCCTGTAGACTTAATGACGATTATCCAGGATTTAAAAAAAGTGGATAAGCTTAGCCAGGCAGGAGGAGACCATTATATTATAGATCTGACGATGGGTGTGAGCTCATCGGCTCATATTGAATACCATGTTCGTGTCATTCTTGAAAAATATATTTTAAGAAGTCTGATTAATGTTTCTGCTAATGTGATTGATTCCTCATACAAGGAATCCACTGATGTTTTTGAGCTTTTAGACAAAGCGGAACAATCATTTTTTGAGATCACCAACGGAACGATAAAAAAAGGATTCGACACTGCCAACTCATTAGTAAAACAAGCTATTGATACCATTAAATCATTAAAAGATAAGGAAGGACTTTCCGGAGTTCCGTCTGGTTTTAGAGATATTGATAAAGAAACCGGGGGATGGCAGAATTCCGATCTTATCATCATTGCTGCACGTCCCGCAATGGGTAAAACAGCATTCCTTCTTTCTATGGCAAGAAATATTGCAGTAGGCCACAAGATCCCAATGGCCCTTTTCTCTCTCGAGATGGCCTCGGTACAGCTTATCACCAGGATGATTGCTTCCGAGACTAAAATTTCATCTGAAAAACTGAGAAAAGGAACTCTTGATGATGAAGAATGGCAAAGGCTGTTTTCTAATGTTTCCGAATTGGAAAATGCACCTCTATATATTGATGAAACTCCATCATTATCAATCTTTGACTTCCGTGCCAAATGTCGAAGACTGGTAATGCAACACGGGGTGAGGCTGATCATGGTCGATTACCTTCAGCTGATGACAGCCGGAAGCAGTGGAAAGGGTGTTGGAAACCGTGAGCAGGAAATCTCTATGATATCCCGTTCACTAAAGGCTATTGCAAAAGAATTAAATGTTCCCGTTATTGCACTTTCTCAGCTTTCCAGAAGTGTGGAAGCCCGCCCGGGAAAAAGACCTCAGCTTTCTGACCTGAGGGAATCCGGAGCTATTGAGCAGGATGCGGATATTGTATCTTTTATCTTCAGACCTGAGTATTATAAAATTACGGTTTGGGATAATGATGATGAAGGACAGGAGACTTCTACAGAAAATCAGGCTGAGCTGATTATTGCCAAGCACAGAAATGGTGCTACGGCTGATGTCCGATTATCTTTCCTGAAGCATTTTGCGAAATTTGGTGATATTGAAGCAGCATTTGATGGTGCCGGCGGAGGATATCCTTCCAATTTTGGTTCTCCTGACCCAAGTGGCTTCGACAAAATCAAAACAACCATCCAGCCTGGCGCAGCATTTGATTTGCCGGATAGTTCAAAACTTTCAGGATCGTCAATGAATGATTTTGATGACGATGATGATTTTCCGTTTTAAAACCAGAGCTTAGCTTTAGAAAGCAAATCAATTTAAAAAGATCAATTTGAAAATCGAAATTTATACGGACGGAGCCTGCAGTGGAAATCCCGGTAAAGGAGGATATGGCATTCTTATGCGTGTTCCTGAAAAAAATTATCAGAAAACTTTCTCCATGGGCTTCCGAAAGACGACCAACAACAGAATGGAACTTCTGGCAGTGATTACAGCGCTGGAAAAGTTAAAGTCTGCAGAAAACGACATCCATGTTTATACCGACAGTAAATATGTAGCGGATGCTATCAATCAAAACTGGATTTCAGGATGGATAAAAAGAGGATGGAAAAATGTAAAAAACCCTGATCTTTGGAAAAAATTCATTGATCTTTATAACAAGCATCAACCCAAAATGCATTGGATAAAAGGACATGCAGGACATTTTGAAAATGAACTTTGCGATAAGCTGGCCGTTGCGGCTGCAGCTTCCCAAAATCTGGAAATTGACACCTATTTTGAGGGGCTGGAAAGCAATTCCCTATTTTGATCCAATCAATATAAATTTAAATACCCGCTAAAAACATTCATTATTAACTATAAATATGTATCATATTTTGAATAAAAACTATAAATTTTAGTAAAATTAACATTAAATACATATTATTCAGTTGGGATTTAATATCTTTACCTATTAATCAAAAGTCCCACTTAAATGAATAAAAATTTATTTTTTTTCCTTATCCTTCTACTAGTTTGTTTACCGGGAAAATCTTTCGCCCAAACTTATCAACTTACCGGAAATCCCGTTAATACTACAGGATGGACCATGGTTTCTCCTACTCAGGTAAATGGTGATTTTATTCAGCTCACACCTGATACCAACAACCAATCCGGATCCATCCGGCTGAATGATCCCATTAACTTAAAATACTGTGACAAATGGAGGGTAGAATTCGATTTCAGAATGGATTCTAACCAGACTTCAAATGGAGACGGTCTTGCTTTTTGGTATCTAGCCAATCCACCGGTTGCAAGTGTACTGGGGTCCGGTCTTGGGGTTTCCCAAAATGCAGTTGGCTTTATTGCAGGGTTTGACACCTATAACAATACAACTACCGCTACCATGAGTAAGGTTCATGTTGCGTACGGCCAGGTTATCAATACAACCGACACCAACAACGTAGAGTTTTTTAATGTTCCGGGAAGTTCTTTTCACTCACCGGATATGAATACCACACTCCCTTTTCAAGGCACCGCCTTTAAGCACGTTGAAGTAAGTGCGCAAGTAGATCCGGCCGCTCCTACCAACTGGATTGTCACTATAACCATTGACGGCACCTTAATCTGCAATCAGTCTTTCGCTCCTTCGGGTACTGCCGCGGCAATGACGGTAGGCTATTTTGGATTTTCAGCTTCTACAGGAGGGGCAAGATCAAGACATTCCATTAAAAATGTAAAAATCTACACGGATAAAGTTCCTATTCTGCAGAACACGGCAACTCAGTCTTTTTGTCCTAATCCAACTACAGGATATGGAAATGTAAATTTAACAACATTCAATTCTCAGTTCGTCAGCAATCCCGCTAACTACACTTTCACATATTATCCCCTTGGCAGCTCTACTCCAATTGCCACTCCCGCCAATTATGAATTCAATGCCAACACCACTGTTACCGTTGTCATCAAGGATAATGCAGGAATATTGTGCGATAATCCCGATGCCCGGATTTTACTGGTTCTGGCTCCTTTTAAAGCAGAAGATAAAACACTTACGGCATGCAACAATAATAAAGCCGGCACTGCAGTTTTTAATCTAACTACAGCTAATGTAACGGGTGTTCCGGGTGCTGCAAAAAAATATTATAAGACATTAAATGACCTGAACGCCGATATCAATGAAATTGCTTATCCTGATAATTATTTATCGGCTCCTGGAACCGTATTTGTAAAGGTAACAACTCCACAGGGATGTGTAGGTACAGCAAAAATAACTCTGACATTCTATCCTGAAACAGAAGTAAAAGAAGCAAGCCTCCGGTCATGTTTTATTGAAAATAATATCACCAATGCCCAGTTTGACCTTACATCAGCTGATGTCACTCCGTTAACAACGGCAAGCAAGAAATATTACACTACTTTAAACAATGCACTAGACGGAACCAACGAGATTGTAAACATCCTTCAATATATCTCACCAAGCACTACTGTTTACGTAAAAGTAACGGATGCAAATGGGTGTTTTGCCATCACTAAAATCAACCTCATCGTACTGCCACCTGTCACATCTGCTGTTTTAAAAGATAAAATAATCTGCATAGACAGTAAAACAGACTTAGACGCCGGGCCAGGCTTTGATGGATACCAATGGAATACCGGAGCAACAACCCAATCTATAAAAGATGTGACCGCAGGACTTTACTGGGTACTTCTGAAAACAGGAAACTGTATTACCAAACAGATTGTAAAAGTAATTCCTTCTGCAAATCCTGTTATTTCAACGATTGACATCAATAATAACAGTATTACGGCAAATGTATCAGGAGGAACACCTCCTTATCAATATTCTCTGGATGGCACTACATGGCAGGATTCAAACACTTTCACAGGGCTTCCACGAGGTGAAGTAAAAGTTTTTGTAAAAGATTTCTACAATTGTACTCCTGTCGAAGTACAGATCACAGTTCCGAATCTGATCAACGCCATTACTCCCAATGGAGACAACATCAATGATGTTATTGATTATTCTGCACTGGCTTATAAGAGAAACTTAGTTTTCATTGTTTATGACCGATACGGAAACAAACTCTATGAAGCCAGCAAAATAAGAAACTTCAAATGGGATGGTACTGCTTCCGGGAAAAAAATCCTTACAGGAACTTACTGGTATACTATTTCCTGGAATGAAAATAATAAAAACAATACTGAAACCAAATACTCAGGATGGGTATTGGTAAAAAACAGAGAATAAATTTTAAAAACTATCCTTTTTAAAGGGATAGTTTTTTACATGAAAAAAGCACCCTTCCACTTTACAATCACTAATAATTACAACTAAAAGATTATGAAAAAAGATATACTTGTTTTTTTATTTATTTTCATATTTTGCTTACCCGGCACAATATATTCCCAAACCTATCAGCTTGTAGGAAATCCGGTTAATACAGCCGGCTGGAATCTGGTTTCAGATGCTACTGTAAGTACGGATTTTATAAGACTTACAACTGACCAAACAAGTAGATTTGGCGCTATAACCTTGGCAGATCCCATTACGCTAAGCTACTGTGACAAGTGGAAAGTAGAATTTGATTTCAGAATTGACGGAAACGGAACAACACAGTTTGGAAGAGGTGACGGATTCACATTCTGGTATCTTGCTAACCCACCCACAGGTTTTGTATCAGGAGGAGGATTAGGTATTCCAGCCAATGCATCAGGACTGATGGTAGGATTTGATATTTTCAACAATACTACCGAGGGTCAGATGAGCAAAGTACACCTCTTATATGGAACCAACAATACAGCAGGCAACAATATAGAATTTAACAATACTGCCGGAAGCACCTTTCATTCACCTGACCTTAACGCTACCCAACCTTTCGTGGGTGACACCTATAAACACGTTGAAGTGAATGGAGAAACAGATCTTACCAACCCAACCAACTGGATCATCAAAATAAAAATAGACGGAGTTCTTATTGTTGACCAGTCTTTTGCTCCTTCCGGTGCAGCAGCAGGAATGTCGCAGGGCTATTTTGGATTTTCCGCGGCAACAGGAGGAGCCAGTGCCAGACATTCTATTAAAAACGCAAAGGTATTCGTAGACAAAGTGCCTATATTAAGCAACACGATCACCCCTTTTGTCTGCACCAACCCGGCAACAGGAAATGGTGTTGTGGACCTTACTTCTTATAATTCTCAATTTGTCAATAATCCCGGAAATTATATTTTCACGTATTATGTTTTAGGAAGTCCAACACCTATTACCAATCCTGCCAGCTTTCAGTATTCAGGAAATACAACCATTAAGGTAATCGTTAAAGACCCTACTTCCACTCTCTGTGACAACGGAGATGGAATTATACAGCTTAATCCGACACCATTTGCCGCAGATAATGCCAGTCTTACAGAATGTAATAACAACAATGCAGGTACGGCTACCTTTGACCTTACTTCAGCAACGGTAACTTCTATTCCTGGAGTCATTAAAGAGTTTTACCCTACCCTGTTTGATATGAACGCAGGAACCAATCAAATAACTAATCCTACAGCCTATGCTTCTGCAGCAGCAACTATTTATGTAAAAGTGACGACTCCCCAGGGATGTGTAAGCTCTTCCAAGATCACATTGAACATTCACCCGGTAGTTGTTGTTAATGATACTGATATAAGGTCCTGCTTTATAGAAAGCAATCCGTCAATGGCTTCATTTAACCTTACCGGAGCAGTAGTGACCACTCAAAATGGAACAACAAAAAAATATTATCCTTCATTAACTGATGCTATCAATGAAACCAATGAGATTACCAATGCATCTACTTACATAGCCCCTACCGGTGTTGTGTATGTAAAAGTTTCGAACTCAAACGGATGTTATGCAATAGCTAAAATTAACATAACTGTTATACCACCAACCTTTTCTACTATTTTAGAAGACAAGATTATCTGTATAGAAACCAAAACGACTTTAGATGCAGGGCCCGGGTTTAAAAGTTATGAATGGAGCACCGGTGCCACTACGCAGGCTATCAATAATGTAGGAGTAGGTACGTACTGGGTAAAATTAAAGACCGGAGACTGTATTGTCACACAAACTGTAAAAGTATACGCTTCCGAAAACCCGGTAGTAACGAGTATTGATGTATCAGGAAGAACTGTCACAGTATACGTTAACGGAGGAACGCCTCCCTACCAATATTCTATGGATAATATTAACTGGCAGGATTCCAACGTATTTACCAATATTGCCAGAGGTGAGGCTAAAGTTTATGTAAAAGACAGCTATAACTGTACACCTATTGAAATTACCATTACTGTTCCTAATCTCATTAATGTAATTACCCCTAACGATGATGGCGTCAATGATTTCGTAGACTATTCTGCATTATCAGGCAAACGAAATCTCGAAATATCAGTATTTGACCGGTATGGTTATAAAATATTCCAGGCCGATCAATCTAACGGATATAAATGGAATGGAACCATCCATGGAAGCAAAAAAGTTCCTACAGGAAATTACTGGTATTCTGTAACATGGAATGAAAACAACCAGAAAAATACACCGATACAATTCTCCGGTTGGATCATGGTAAAAAACAGAGATTAAAAATAACTGACCCGTATTAAAAAAATCACTCCTCTATCGGGAGTGATTTTTAGCATTATTTAAGAGGATATATTTCATTTTAAACCCATTTTATTCATATTCAATTCTTAAATTTGCCTTATGAATTATTTGGAAGCTTTGAGCAGAAGATATTCTGTAAAAAAATTTAATCATCAGGTGATTCCTCAGGAAACACTTTATAACATTCTTGAATCGGGAAAACTTTCTGCCAGCTCACTGGGACTTCAACCCTATAAAATTTTAGTTGTTGAAAGTGAAGCTATGAAACAGAAACTGATTCCGGCTTTCTATAATCCATCACAAATCTCTACCTGTTCTCACCTTATTGTAATCATTTCAAAAAAAACAATTGATGAGAGCTATATCCGGGGGTATTTCAATCATATTTCTGAGGTAAGGGAAACTTCTCTCGAGAAGCTTGAGCCATTCAAAAACAGTATTAACCAGCATATTGTACAGAAAACACAGGATGAAATTTTCAACTGGGCAGAGAAACAGTCTTATATAGTACTGGCCAACTTAATGTATGCAGCGGCTATAGAAAATATTGACTCTTGTCCAATGGAAGGTTTCCGACAGGACATCATAGAAGAAATTCTCAACATAAATCCAGAAACAGAAAAAGTAACCGTTACCCTCGCTTTAGGCTACCGTTCTGAAGAAGATTACTTCCAACACATGAAAAAAGTAAGAAAACCAAACGAAAAATTGTTTAAATTTATGTAATATTTAAACGATTGTACCTAAAGCAAGCATATGATAAAAGCGGATGTATTAGTAATTGGTTCCGGCATTTCCGGACTTTCCTATGCCATTAAAGTTTCCGAACAGCTCCCTGATGCCAAGATTATTATCGTAACAAAATCTGACGAAGACGAAAGCAATACCAAATATGCTCAAGGCGGACTTGCTGTAGTTACAGATTTTCAGAATGATAATTTTGAGAAGCATATTGATGACACCATGAGGGCCGGAGATGGAGAAAACAAACGGAATGTGGTAGAAATGGTAGTCAGGGAAGCTCCTGCAAGATTCAATGAAATTGTAGAGTGGGGAGCCCAATTCGACATGAAAAATGGCAAATTTGCTTTGGGAAGAGAGGGAGGCCACACCGAAAACAGAATTGTCCATCATAAAGATATCACCGGATTTGAAATTGAAAGGGCCTTATTGGAAACCGCCAATAACAGTCCTAATATTGAAATTTTAGACCACCACTATGTCATTGATATCATCACTCAGCATCATGTTCCCGGAAAAGAACTGAACGAAGGAGATATCCATTGCTATGGGGCCTATATTCTGGATGAAAATTCCAAAACGATTAAAAAAATCACTTCTAAAATAACATTGGTAGCCACCGGAGGTGCCGGACATGTTTATAAAAACACAACCAATCCCAAGATTGCAACAGGAGATGGAATTGCTTTCGTGGCCCGTGCGAAGGGGAAGGTTTCCAATATGCAGTACTATCAATTTCATCCTACAGCTTTATACAGCAAGATTGACGGAATGCTATTCCTTATTTCTGAAGCCGTAAGAGGTGATGGTGCCAAATTAAGAACAAAAAGAGGCGAAAAGTTCATGCAGAAATATGATGAACGTGAAGAATTAGCCTCAAGAGATATCGTTGCCAGAGCCATTGACAACGAAATGAAAATTTCAGGGGACGAATATGCAGGTCTTGACTGTCATGAGATGAACCAGGAAAGATTTCTGGAGCATTTCCCGAATATTTATAAAAAATGTAAAGATGAAGGAATAGATCCGTTCACTCAATTGATACCCGTAGTTCCTGCCTGCCATTATCTGATGGGAGGAATTGAAGTAGACAGAGACGGGCAGTCTTCTATTAAAAATCTTTTTGCCGTAGGGGAATGTACCAATTCCGGATTACACGGAGCCAACAGACTAGCTTCCAATTCATTACTTGAAGGACTCGTTTTCGGACACAATGCCGCCATGAAAACAATGGCATTGCTGAACGAAAACAATTTCAATTTTGACGATCTGAAGGCCGTTCCAGAATGGAATGAGGAAGGAATGAAAATCATGGATGAAATGGTGATCATCAGCTACCTTAGAAAACAACTCCAGGAAATGATGAGTGACCTGGTAGGAATTGTGAGAAGCAACAGACGTCTGAATATGGCATTGCAGAAGCATCAGGAAATTGCAGCAGCTGTAGATGAGATTTACCACTACTCCATTCTTTCTCCCCAACTCTCAGAACTAAGAAATTTAACTACCGTGGCCCATCTTATCATTACCCAGTCTATGGAAATGACAGAAAATAAGGGCGCATTTTACAATAAAGATTTAGCTTAAAAAAGCATACATAATGAAAAAACCAAGTTACGTTACCGATAAAGCATTAAAGACATTTATAAAGAATGCGCTGGAAGAAGATATCCAGGATGGTGATCATTCCACTCTGTCCACAATTCCCCAAGATCTGAAACAAAGTGCTAAACTTCTGGTAAAACAAGACTGCATCTTAGCAGGTGTGGAGCTGGCTGAGTTTATTTTCAAAACTTTTGATAAAGATTTAAAAGTTGAAATCTTCCTTAAAGATGGAGATGCTGCAAAAGTGGGAGACATCGCCCTTATTGTAACTGGAAGCGCCAGGTCTATTCTCTCTACTGAAAGGCTGATCCTTAACTGTATGCAAAGAATGAGCGGCATTGCCACCCTTACCCATGATTGGGACTCAAGATTGGTAGGTACGAAAACTAAACTTCTGGATACCAGAAAGACCACTCCCAATTTCAGAATATGTGAAAAATGGGCTGTAGCTATTGGAGGCGGAACCAATCACAGATATGGGCTCTATGACATGATTATGCTTAAAGACAACCATATTGATTATAACGGAAGCATTACCAACGCTGTAAAGATGGCAAAGGATTATATTAAAAAGACTAAGAAAAAATTAAAAATTGAGGTGGAGACCAGAAACCTTAAAGAAGTTCAGGAAGCCATCAAAGCAAAAGTGGATAGAATCATGCTTGATAATATGAATGTGGAGATGATGAAGCAGGCAGTGGAAATGATCAATGGATCATGTGAATCGGAAGCTTCCGGTGGAATTACCCGCGATATGTTAAAAGAAATTGCCTCTACAGGAGTTACTTTTATCTCTGCCGGAGCCCTTACACACTCGGCTGAAAATATTGATCTGAGTCTCAAAGCTGTGAAATAGCGTTGTATTTTTAACAAAAACAACCCTACTTTGTTAAAAATACAATAACATGACTTTTTTCATACAAAAATTCAATTTTTATTTATAATATTGAGAATCAAGTACTTGATATTATTAAGATTGATTAAAAATTAACATTGAGTTAATAATGGTTAAATTTTATTTTGCGAATTTTGCAGAAAATTAAATCTAACTATTACTAACGATTATGAAATTAATCAACAAATCGATACTAACTGCGGTTATTACTTTATCTACAGCTAGTGTTTATTACGCTCAACAAGTTCAGGATACGGTGCAAGCCAAGTCAAAAGACATTGATGAGGTAATCCTAAGAGGTGTTACGGATATCGCCAAAGATAGAAAAACACCCGTTGCTGCATCTACAATCAAAGCAGCGCAGCTGGTAGAAAGATTAGGAAATCAGGAATTACCTGAGATTTTGAATACGACTCCATCTGTTTATGCTACTAAATCCGGAGGTGGTTTTGGTGATGGAGGTCTTACCATTAGAGGTTTCGAATCAAGAAACATTGCAGTAATGGTAAACGGTATGCCGGTTAACGACATGGAAGGTGGGTCTGTTTATTTCTCTAACTGGACTGGTTTAGCTGATGTAACAAGTACATTACAGGTTCAAAGAGGTCTTGGTTCATCTAAATTAGCAATTGCTTCTGTAGGAGGTACAGTAAACTTCCTTACCCGTTCAGCGGATATGAAGAAAGGAGGAGCAATAAGATTAGGAGTTGGTAACAATGATTATTTAAAGACTTCTTTTGCTTATAACACCGGAAAATCCGAAAACGGAGTTTCTGCATCATTCTTAATGAGCAGACAAGCAGGAGGTACTTATATCCAAAATACAGATTATGAATCCTATGCTTACTTTTTAGCACTAGGATATGAAATCAATCCAAAACATAACTTACAGTTTACGATCACTTCTGCTCCTCAATGGCACGATCAAAGAACATTTGCTCCAACAATTCAAAATTATATCAACTACAATCCTGAATATGATGGAACAAGTCCTTACAGAAAATATAACTCTGACTTCGGATACTACACAGATGCTGCAGGTAACAAAGTTGCTCTAGCCAACAGAGCCAACTATTACTCTAAGCCGGTAATGATGTTGAACTGGGACTGGACAATGAACGAAAAATCTAAGTTAAGTACTGTTTTATATATGTCAAATGGTAGAGGTGGTGGAACTGGTGACCTAGGGAAACTTGGAACTAAAACCATCAATGATGTGAGCTTTACTGACAACTCAGGACACATTAACTATGATGCTATTTTTGCAGCTAACGCAGCAGTTAATTTAAATACAGCAGGTGCAGGAAGTACGATCGTTCGTAGATCAAGCATTAACTCTCACAACTGGTACGGTATCCTGGCAAACTTCCAGCATAAAATCAATGACAACTGGAACTTCTCAGTAGGTACAGATGACAGATATTACTATGGTTACCACTATCAGGTTCTTACTGACCTTTACGGAGCTGCAGGATATAAAGATAATGCTAACAAAAATCTAGCACCTAGAATTGTAAGCAATGTATATGATTACAAAAAACTTGCATGGAATCCTTTCGGAGGTAAAATGGCCCCAGCTGAAGATCAGGTAGGATATAGCAATGACGGAGAGGTTCTTTGGTATAGTGGATTTGCACAGGTAGAATATACTAAAGATAAATTATCTACATTCTTACAAGGTTCCGTTTCTAACCAGGCTTATCAAAGAATTGATAATTATGTAGTAGACGGAAGTACGTTAAAAGGGCAAACAGTTAATACTAAAACAGGATTCAAAAACCTTTTTGGATATAACATCAAAGCGGGTGCTAACTATAACATTAATGAACAGCATAACGTTTTTGCAAACATTGGTTATTATAGCAAACAGCCTTTCCTTAACACAGTTTATCCAAGTAACCAACAACTTATCAACCCAACTTTAACTAACGAGAAGATTTCTTCTGCTGAAATTGGTTATGGATTCAGATCTGCAAAATTCAGTGCAAACGTTAACGTGTACAGAACACAATGGAAAGACAGATGGTTAAGAAAAACCAGCCAAACATTTACATTGCCTGACAATACAACAACAACAGGTTATTCTGAAATCAACGGTATTACTGAAGTTCACCAAGGAGTAGAATTTGACGGAGTTTACAAACCAACTACATTCTTGGAATTCCAGGGGATGTTCTCATGGGGAGATTACTATTACAAAGGAAATGCTAGCGTAGCATCATTTGATGATAACAACAATCCACTTACTTTAGCTGGAGCTTCAGGAAATACATTATATCTTGATAAAGTAAAAGTTGGTGGAACAAGTAACAACAGTATCCCTCAGATGACCGCATCATTGGGTGTAACTGTAAAACCGGTAAAAGATCTTAATATCTTCGGAACTTGGAGATATGTAGGTAAACTATATTCTACTGTAGATGCTGGAACATTTACCAATGTTTCTGCACAGGAAAGAGGTGTATTACAGTTACCTGACTTCAATTTATTTGATGTAGGATTCTCTTATAAAATTAGATTAAGAGACCAGGCTCAGTATTTTACTATTGGAGCTAACGTTTACAACCTATTTGACAAAGTTTATATCTCTGATTCTGCAACAAGTGTATTTTCTGATGACAAGCCAAGATTTTTAGCTGATGGAAAAACACCTAACTCTAAAAATCAGACTTACGAACAATTAGGTATGATGTACAATGGTATTGCAACTGGTAACCGTGCTTACTTCGGTTTCGGAACTACTTGGGCAGCAACATTATCATTCAATTTCTAATAAATCATAATATTAGATTTTATAAATATGAATCCCGGCTTTGAGCCGGGATTTTTGTTATCTTTGTGTACAAAAAAATAGGATTATGGATTTTTACAAGATTTTTCTTAGTGCACACAAAGGATTTGGATACTTAGAACTCCTTTTAGTTGCATTATTTATCATTGCACTTTTAGCTACTATGTTCGGGTTCAGTGGAAAAGTGAATAAGTTTTTAAAGAAAACAACTTTATTCACCATGATTTTCTTTCACGTTCAGTTTTTAATAGGAATATGCTTGTTATTCATATTTTCTCCAGGTTTCAAAGCAGCCTTAGATGCAGGAACCTTAATGAAGGATGCCTACAGCAGACAAACATTTGTTGAGCACCCTTTTTCTATGCTTATTGCGGCTGTATTGATGACCATTATCAATAAAAAGGTAAAATCCAACGATACTATTTCTTTAGGAATCGTAATTATGGGATTGATTGCCGCAGGTTTATTTGCATTTGCCTTCCCTTGGACAAGAGTTTTTGGGGCATAAAATACAATAAGGAAATTATGCATTATGCGTTATAATTTATAAATAGTTTAATCTTTAAATTTTTAATTAAATCAATGAAAGTAGCTGTAGTAGGTTCAACAGGAATGGTTGGACAAGTTATGCTTAAAGTTTTGGAGGAGAGAAACTTCCCTGTAACAGAATTAATTCCGGTAGCATCCGAAAGATCTGTAGGCAAGAAGGTGAAGTATAAACAGAAGGAATTTACAATTGTAAGCATGAAGGACGCTATAGCTGCCAAACCGGATATTGCGATCTTCTCTGCCGGAGGTTCTACGTCTCTTGAATTTGCGCCTTTATTTGCAGAAGCAGGAATAACAGTCATTGACAATTCTTCTGCATGGAGAATGGATCCTGATAAAAAACTGGTGGTTCCTGAGATCAATGCTGATGTTTTGACAAAGGAGGACAAGATTATTGCCAATCCAAACTGTTCTACCATTCAGTTGGTAATGGTTCTTGGGCCATTGAACAAAAAATATGATTTAAAAAGAGTAATTGTTTCTACGTACCAATCCGTAACAGGAACAGGTAAAGCAGCGGTTGACCAGTTAAATGGTGAGATCAGCGGTGATGATTCTGTTGCTAAAGTATATCCTTACCAGATCTTCAAAAATGCATTGCCACACTGTGATGTATTTGCGGAAGATGATTATACTAAGGAGGAAATTAAATTGATGAAAGAGCCTAAGAAAATTTTAGGGGATGACACATTTAATTTAACGGCAACAGCCGTAAGAGTTCCTGTTCAGGGAGGGCACTCAGAAAGTGTAAATATTGAATTTGAAAACGAATTCGAGCTGGATGAAGTAAGAAAAATCTTATCTGAGACTCCGGGAGTAGTCGTAATGGATGATGTAAAAAACAACCACTATCCAATGCCTCTGTATTCGGAAGGGAAAGACGAAGTCTTCGTCGGAAGGATAAGACGGGATCTCTCACAGCCGAAAACGCTTAACCTCTGGATTGTAGCAGACAACCTGAGGAAAGGAGCGGCAACCAACGCCGTGCAAATCGCAGAATACCTAGTAGCAAACAACTTAGTATAAACTAACAAAATAAAAAAGAGTCTCAAATTGAGATTCTTTTTTTTATCAAACTCCATATGAATACCCAGAAAAACACTCACAAAGAAAAAATAGGATTCCAAAAGATCATTGCTGCCTTTGGGGTTATCCTTTTTGTTGGAAAAATTATTGCCTGGAAACTGACCAATTCTGATGCTGTATTTTCTGATGCCATGGAAAGTGTAGTCAATGTCATCAGTGCATTTATGGGCCTCTACTCTCTTCATCTTGCTGCAAAACCTAAAGATGAAGACCACCCATATGGCCATGGGAAAGTAGAATTTGTAACGTCCGGAATAGAAGGTGCCCTAATTGCCATTGCAGGAATTATGATCATCTATGAAGGAATTAACAGTCTTATTGTAGGTAAAACACTGAGCAAAATTGATCTGGGAATATGGATCATTGCCGCAACAGCTATTGTTAATTATCTTTTGGGGTATATTTCGATAAAAAAGGGGAAAAGGGAAAATTCTCTGGTACTCATTTCTTCAGGAAAACATCTTCAGTCTGATACCATTACCACACTGGGAGTTGTTGTCAGTTTAGTGATTGTTTATTTTACAAAAATCTATTGGCTGGATTCTGTAGTAGCCTTAATTTTTGGTCTTTATATTATTGTTGTAGGATATAAGATTGTCCGCAAGTCTTTAAGCGGTATTATGGATGAACAAGATCCTGAAATATTAAACCAGATCATTAGGATCCTTGAAAAAAACAGAAGGACAGAATGGATTGATGTACACAATATGAAAATCCAGCAATTTGGTGCCTCTCTTCATATTGATGCCCATATTACTCTTCCCTGGTATTACAGTCTCCGCGATGCTCACAATGAGATGGAAAAAGTAATCCTCCTGTTGGCAAAACATATGAAACGGAGCATAGAATTTAATTTTCATATGGATGACTGTAAACCGATCTCATGTCCGGTATGTCAGATTAAAGATTGCCCTGTTCGTGAAAAAGATTTCGTAAAACGTGTGGAATGGACCCCCGAAAATGTAACCAGTGCAGATAAGCATACCGCAGAATAGGAATAAATAGGCGAACACTTACTCTATTGCTCAGTCTACTTTATTCATCTGCTTTCTATAATAAAATATAGGAACCACTAATAGTATAATCAAGGGCTGGATCACAAACCGTCTCATATAAAAGGAGAAAAGATATCCTATTTCAAATTTGTTATAGATACAGTATAGATATACAGGAAAAGTAATAATAAAAACAATACTCATTAAAACAGTGCCCTGCAATGTCCATTGTCTGTTTTCAAATAACCCCTGAACAATCAGGCATGAAAAAAGAAGATTTAAAATAAACCTGAACAGGTATCCTACAATCAATTTTCCCCATTCAAATTCCGGGAACTCAATATTTTTATTGGCTTCGTGAAAATATGCAAGAAAAGGATCATAAAACAGGCTGTCCTCAAGCACCCTTATTCCTATAAGGCCACAAATGCCAAGTATAACCAAAAGCCAGTTAAGAATTTTCATTTTTTAAAGCAAAGAATTTAATCCAGATTAACCAAAGCACCACAACACTCCCATAAATTATAGCCGGAAAAATAAAATCATGGAACATCTTACCATATTCCGGATAGTCTGACATGACAATATTCAATCCTACTATTCTCAGGAGATTCATGATATAGAGTAAAACCAATCCTACTCCCACAAAAACAAAGGTTTTCGCTCCTTTATAAAAAGCAAAAACAAAAGACATAAATAGAATGATTACCGAAACAGCATTACAGCCCTCCACCATTCTGGTTACGTACTGCCCTTTTACATAAAACCAAACCTGCTCATTCTTTACATCATCATAAAGAGCCGTTTCATAACCCCCTTTATTTTGAAGATAGCTGACCTGGTTTCCGATCATTCGTGAAAAAGAATCCAGCCCATGATCTTTCTCACTGTTCAGATAAAACTGATAGGCAAGAAGCAGTACCAGATAAACGATGATGAATCGCAGCAAAATACCCAAAACCGGCTTGAAATCTTTTAACATAACTACAAAGATAAAAATTAGGCTGTAATAACCTGAACACTAATGAAAAAAGTTAAGATGGGAAGCCGTAATAATCTCTTGTTTCCAACTCATGTTAAATTAGTATATTTGTTTTTATATTATGACTTCTGAAAACGCAAAACAATTTTTTGAAAACCATTGTGGTAAAAAATCTTCCGAATTCGTCACATTAGCTCAAAGTGGCTCTGCCAGGGTGAATTTTCTGGCTACAACAGACCTTGAAAAATACATTATCACTTATAATGAAAACATTCCCGAAAACGAAAGTTTTCTTTACTATTCCAGTGTTTTCTCTGAACTAAACCTTAATACCCCAAAGATTTTGGCGGTTTCAGAGGATAGAAAAATGTATATACAGGAGTTTTTGGGGGAGCAGACCCTTTCGGAGGTGATTACAAAAGAGCAGCTATCGCCTGATGTAAAATACCTTGTAAAACAGACTTTGAAACAGCTGTTCAGACTGCAGATTCAAACCCAGGGAAGAATTGATTTTACAAAAACTTTTGAATATGAAAATTATGATGAACTCCCTGTTATTCATGATTTATACTATTTTAAAAACTTTGTAGCAGATATTTTAGAGCTGGAGTACAACAAATCTACCCTGCTTAAGGAATTCAAGCAAATTGCCCTTCTTATAGAAAATCTGGAGCCTAAAGGAATCATGATCCGTGATTTTCAGGCCAGAAATATTATGGTGAATAAGAAAAATGAAGTTTCATTCATTGATTATCAGTCTGCCATGAAAGGTCCTTTGATGTATGATGTCATCTCCTTTCTTTATCAGGCAAAAGCTGATTTTCCAGAAGATTTCAAAAACGAAATGCTAGCGTATTATATTCAGCAGTTTGAAGATCCGGAGACAAGGACTCAGTTGCACAATGCTGTGAAACCTATTCAGATGATGCGGTTTTTACAGGTTTTGGGGGCGTATGGATTCCGGGGGCTAATCCAAAGGAAACAGCATTTTATGGCAAGCCTGGAAAAAGGAATCCAAAATATCACTCAGCTTGCTGATGCCTGGGAGGGTATGAAAAATTATCCTGAACTTAAAAAGGTTATTCAACAGTTGTCACTTGAAAAATCAAAAATAAAAATTAAGGAAATTTTAAATTTAAACCATTAAGAATGTTTTTTTGATGGATCAAAATCTTAACTTATCTTAAAAACTTTAAATACCTTAATGGTAAAAAAATAAAAAAGAAGAAAAATGCTACACATAGACATACACAGCTTTTCGTATAAAAAAGGAGGAATTCCAAAAGACAGCTCAGGAAACGGAGGTGGTTTCGCCTTTGACTGCAGAGGAATTTTAAATCCCGGAAGAATTGAAGAATATAAAATACAGACCGGAAATGATATCGGAGTTCAGGAATACCTGGAAACAAAGACAGAAATGCCTAAGTTTTTAGAATTGGTAAAATCCATCATCTCCATTAATATCGAGGACTATCTGGCTAGAGGGTTTGAAAATCTTCAGATCAATTTCGGGTGTACCGGAGGACAGCACAGATCAGTATACTGTGCAATTAAAATTGCTGAATTCATCAAAGAGAAATATCCTGAAGGGACAGAAATAAGCCTTCATCATGATGAACAACATCAACTGAACATTGGTAATCAGTAATCAGCATAAGGAATACCCTTATTACTCATTCCCTATTTTCGATTACTCGTTAACTCATTACTCTTACTATTATGAAGGCTCTTATTTTCGCAGCAGGAAAAGGCACAAGGCTTAAACCGTTTACAGACCATCATCCGAAAGCTTTGGCCAAAGTGAATGGTATTCCTCTTTTGGAAAGAAATATCAAATATTTAAAAAGTTTTGGAATACAGGATTTTGTAATCAACATTCATCATTTTGGAGATCAGATTGTTGATTTTTTACATAAAAACAATAACTTCGGCTGTAAGATAGAAATCTCTGACGAGACCAATGAACTTCTGGAAACCGGAGGCGGCTTAATTTTTGCAAGAAAATTTCTTGATCATGGTGAAGATTTTTTAATCATGAACGCTGATATATTAACCAATATAAACATCAATACATTGGTAGAATATCATAAAAAGATAAAAGATTTTGCTACTTTAGCAGTTTCGGACCGTGAAAGTTCGAGAAAACTCCTTTTCAACGATGAGATGGTTTTACGAGGCTGGCTGAATGTACAGACAGGAGAGCAGAGGCTGGCAGAATTCAATAAAGGATTTAAAGCTCTTGCCTTCAGTGGTGTTCACTGCATCAACCCTCTTATCTTTGAAAAAATAAAAAGAACGGGCAAATTCTCTGTTATGGAAGAATATCTGGATCTGATGCTTACCGAACATATTCACGGTTTTGTACATGACAGTATTCTCGTAGATGTCGGAAGACCGGAATCTGTAATAGAAGCCGAAAAACATTTTAAATAATTTTTTGCACATGGAAATTGAGGGAACCAGGGATGAAAGTTTAGTAAATCCAGAGCTCGACATTAACGAAACAAAATTGCTTAACAGTTTCAGGCAAAAAACCTGGGACGAAACAATCGCTAAGGACAGCTGGATGGTTTTCAAGGTCATGGCTGAGTTTGTAGACGGCTATGAAAAACTGGCCAGGATAGGCCCATGTGTTTCGATATTTGGTTCTGCCCGGCTGAAACCGGAAAGCCCATACTACGAAATGGCTGTAGAAATTGCTGAAAAGATCACCAAATTAGGATTCGGAATTATTACCGGAGGAGGCCCTGGAATCATGGAAGCAGGAAATAAAGGAGCTTTCAATGCTAAAGGGAAATCCATAGGACTTAATATTGATCTTCCTTTTGAACAACATTTCAATCCTTACATCAATAAATCCTATTCCATGAATTTTGATTACTTTTTCGTGAGAAAAGTAATGTTTGTAAAATATTCTCAGGGCTTCGTGGTGATGCCGGGAGGTTTTGGTACTTTGGATGAGCTTACAGAAGCAATGACACTGATTCAAACCAATAAAATAGGGAAATTTCCCATTGTTCTGGTAGGAAGTGAATTCTGGGGCGGATTGCTGGATTGGTTCAAAGCAACCTTACTGAAAGAAGGGATGATTGCCGAAGATGATCTGGATCTTTACCGGGTGGTAGACACTGCAGATGAGGCCGTAGCGCATATTAAAGCATTTTATGATAAATATTCTGTAAATGTTAATTTTTAATTGGCATATTATTTGTGACTTATAAATAGCAAGTATGATTGTAAATCTATTAATTAAGATGAAAAAACTTTTATATATATCAGGAATTTTAACATTTTTTGTGTTAATGAGTTTTATGTATGTAGACTTTTTCTCTTCAATGACCAAGGTGGATTATATTGATGGAAGCAAAACATTGAAGTTTACCACAAAAATGAATACAAGCCATATCTCTGACGCTATTAAAATAAATCCTAACACAGCAGGATTTGAAGCTGAAGTTAAAAAATATGTGAATAACAATTTTGATGTATTTGTCAATGGTGCTCCCAAAACAATAACCTTCACCGGAAGCCAAGTAAGCGGAGAAACTGTATGGGTGTATTTTGAAACCGCAGGAGTTTCAGATATTAACACCTTAAAAATTAAAAACACGATCCTTTTAAGCTCCTTTCCGAAGCAAATCAACCTGGTGAATATTGCCTATAAAGGCAGCCAGAAAACAATGAACTTCCAGAGAGGAAAAGAAGTGAACGAGGTTTCTTTTTAAAAACAATTAAATTTAACCAGTATAAGGTACCCTAAAAGTTAAACTTTCAGGGTATTTTTTTACAATAAAAATCACCAACAAGGGATTAATGCGTAAAAATACTGACTGCAAATTCCGCACTTATACGCTAACACACGTCTTTTTAACGTCCTACATTTGTCATGTAATTACAATGTTGAAGCCGACATCACATAAAAAACGGGGCGGAATCTGAAAAGCCAACGAGTAGGAAAAACAATCATTAAAAAGCAAATCACATGGACACATCACAATTAGCATCAAGCAGGGAAATAGACATTATGGTCGTAATAGACACTGATTATGTAAAAGAATACATGAAATTAAATAACCTTACCCCTTGTACAGATGACAGCACTAAAGCGGTACCTATTGATCATGCAGGAAAGTATATGATCGTTCCTACGGAAAACATTGCCGGTGGGCAGGCAACAGGAGACTTAAACTTCACCGCAAGAGCCGGAGATACTGTATGTTTCAGAGGCTGTTCGATATATCAGAACTCAGATGATGCTATTATTATCTACAATGTTCAAAACTATGCCGGAGTGGATGTATTTAATGGCAATACTATTCAATATGAGGGCGTAGAAAGAAAGCAAGCTGCAATACCTGATCATACAAAAGCCGATGGCCTTCCTGCTTTATCTGCCAATATTCTTTTTCAAAGTCTGGATGCAAGGGTAGGCAGCACCGGACAGGGAAGCTATTATATTTATTTTGCTTTATATACTTTAGATCCAGAAAACAGTGATAAACAAAATCTTTATAGTTACTGTCGTTGGGACCCTACAATTACGGTTAAGTAGTACATATTACTTTATATGGCATAAAAAAGCCGGCTCTTGCGAGCCGGCTTTCCATATCATAAGCAATGATTATTGTGCTTTTATCTTGAAATCATCTACTTCCCATGTTGCTGCGGCAGCAGTAGTAGAAGTATACTTAAATGCAATTCTTACGTTTTTCCCTAGGAAAGCGCTTAAGTTTACGTTACCAGACCCAACCCAGTCGCCGAATGCATTGGCGTTGGTATCTAAAGTAGCCGGTAACAAAGTCCACGTTGTGGTTGCAGGATCGCCGGTATAGTTATCTGTAGCATACACCTGTAATGCATTTCCTGCGTATCTTACGTCTGTTGAAAAGCTTACTGCAGCTTTAGTTTTTCCAACCAGGCTCACCGCTTTGGAAACCAACCAGTCTTCATTCACAATATTATTTCCGGCACCTCCGGCATTACCATTCATCATTGCGTAGTAATTCTGTCCGTTTCCTTGGTTAGATGTCTGCCAAACCTGAGGACCCGTCACATTCTTTACCGTCCAGTCTGAACTGAATCCACCTGCTGCAAAATCATCACTGTACACAACCGGAAGTGGCGTATATACGCTTCCGTCACATCTTGGTGCATCAAAGTCAATATTCGCCAGTTTAGTGATCCACAACTGATAGGTTCCATTATAGATACTTAAAATAGCGTATGCATCACCTTTTCCTCCTTTTACTTCGTAACCTCCCGGAGCAACAGTACCAAATTTTGCCTGTCCGCTTGTTCTCAGGACAACAGTATTTCCTGAACAATCCTGAAGCGTTCTGCTTGTTACGGCACTTCCATCAGTTAGTGTTCTTCCCAGGTCTCCATCAACAAACTGAAGATCTTTAATTTTAATCCATCTTCCTACATCACCGGCTGTTAACTGAGAAATTGTTTTTTCGGTAGGTACCACCGGTCTTGAAGCGGTATTGCTGTCGAAGAAATATTTATACATATTTATTTCCTCTATCTGTCCGAACTGTGTATCATTATTGAATAAAGCCCCTAACTGAACTTCTCCGTTTACACTTCTTACATACAGGTTTTTAAGTTTGATATTCACATCTTTACCTAATCTGAATCTGCTGTCAAGATACAGGTTCGTTTTGTTCATGTTTATTCTGATTCCTCCTGTAGCATCTTCTACATACATATACTTATAAAGGTTTCCTGTTTCATCATTAGCTACCACCTGAGCTTTAAGGTAAGAATCTGAAGTGATCTGTACCCAGTTTGTAGTGCCTGCAGCCAACTGTTTCACATCAGCCACTGTTTTAGCGGTAAGTGAACCTGGATTAAAGTCACATGGTCCTTCTGTAAGACCGTCTAAACGTGGGAACTTCTTCATATCAAGATCTTCCGACTTGTTTACATATAATTGATAAGTAGGTGTATTTCCAGATTGGAATTTACTGTAAATCCCAACAAATTTACCATTACCAGAAGGAAGAAGCTGACCTGCAAATGCAGCATATCCACTGTTTCTTACCACCGCAGTTTTTGCATATTTTCCAGCTGTCCATCCTTCACCTATTGTTTTATCTACCGTTACTCCATTGGGTGCATACGTAGTACATAAAGCTCTCGCATCAAATTCTACATCATTTACCTGAATAAGACATCCGAAATATTGGTCATTGGCAGGAACCATGTCAGCCAGTTTCATTATTTTCGGTACAATCTTTCCTTTTGGAGCACAAGATCTGAAGATATGCTTTCCAACAAGTTTTTCAGGAATTCTTGATACAGACGAAGGAGTGGTTTCCGCCCCTGTTTTCATACCAAGCTGTACAAGGTTTCCATAAGCACCTACAGCAAGGCCGTTAAGCTTGATATATACTTTTGATCCCTGAGGATACTTGGTATAAGTACTTACTGCATCTACACTCACGGTAAACCCCTGTGTAGGATTTTCCAGTGCATCCTGAACGTAGATCGTCTTATAAATATTTCCTGTTTCATCCGTAGAAGAAACATACCCTACCATATATAAATCATCTTCCTCATTATTGGGTGTGGTATCTTCCGGGAAAACATAGGTTACATTATTCTGAAACTTAGCTTTAACGTCGGCAAAAGGCATTATAATCCCATTTTTGTCGGCACAGTCATACCCGTCAAGATTGGGTTGGTCGTATTTATCATCATGCACACATCCTGTCGTTATGAACAAGGAAGCTGCTGTGATAAAAATATATTTTAAAATTGAGTTATATTTTTTCATTGTAGTCGTTTTAGAATCTTAAATAAACATTAGTAAAGAAAGTTATTCCTCTGTCATACCAAAGTTTTGGTCCGAAATAAGGAGTTTCTCTCTGCGCATCAGCAAGTGCATCACTAAAGTTTACATTTCGTCCTTGTTCAAATCCTCCGGTCACATAATTCCTGTTGTTCAGGATATTATTTACAGAAACACTGATTCCCATTCTGTATTTTCCAAACTGGAAAGATTTGCCGGCATTGGCATTCAGCATAAACTGGTTATCGAATTTTTTCTGTTTGGTAATAAGCTCAATCAGTTCAGGAGTTACTCCGGCAAAAGGATCATTAGTTTGTTGATCCGTATACATATAAGGAGTCTTGTTCAACGCTGAGAAATCAAGATACTGATCCATCAGGTAGTTTGCAGACGCTCCTACCCACCAGTATTTCGGAGAGTTATATTTTAATCCGAAAGAGAATGCTTTTTGAGGTGTTCCGGCTACTTTATATCCTTTAACATTAGCTTTACCCCAAACGTCTGTTCCTCTGAACCCGTTTAAGTCATCAAAAGTGGACACTTCAGGATTGTTGGTGTATTTGTATTCTCCTACACTGGCTACCCCTACTGCATTTAAGGTAGGTGTAATCTTAACATCGAAACCTAATTCAAGCCCCATGTATCTTTTATTAACTCCGCTCATCGCTTCATTAACCAAAGTACTGAAAGAATTTCCCAGGGTACCGTCGTTTACGTCAGCATAATATCTTGAAATCTCCGTGGCGTTTTGAATCGTTGTTAAATAACCTGATAGTCTCAATTTTAAAATCTGTCCTCTCATTACGTAGCTCAGATCATTAGAATTGATCATCTGGTTGGTAACTCCCGGAGTTTGGTAATCCACCATCCTAGGGTTGATATAGATTTCATTAAGCGTAGGTGCTAAGCTAAAGAATGCCCCGTTGTAAACGATAAAGTTCTTACCGTTAATTTTATAGGTAATCTTCCCTTTAACCCCGGCATCCAAAGCATCATATACTGTACTTTTACCTTTGGAATTGTCTCTGAATCTGGCAATTCCACTTCTGAAGTGTCCTTCTCTGTATGCTTCAGAATAAGAAGAGAATACAGAAGCCACTACATTCCATTTATTGAAATCTATTTCAGAAGAAATGTTCAGTGAATAATGATTTCTTGTCAGCTCGTAAGAATATTGAGTTCTGTCTCCTTCTCTTACTTCTGCATTAGCATTATCTGCATCATATCTTGTATCACCGTTGAATGCATTGAGATTACTGGCAAAATTAGCTCCTAATAAATCTTTAACTCTTCTGAAGTTATCAGATTTTAAATTCTGATAGTTGAAGTTTACATTCAATTTCCAGTTATCTTTCAGCCTTGTATCAAAATGAGATGAAAAGTTGAATGTTTTATCTTTATTAACATCTTCTACAATAGTATAAACAGCTCCTCTTGGCTTTCCTTCACCATCAACAAGGTTAAGACGGTTGGCATTATAAAGAGAATTCCAGTCTATTTGTGACTGCTGTCTGAATTCATCAGCAGAAAGAAGTCCGTAACTTGGCAGTTTTCTGTAATAAGTAGGATTTGGGTCTGGAGCGTGGAACCAGTCTAATCTGCTTCTCGCATCGCTACCAAACTGATAAGATACGGTGTTTGTCCAGTTAGAGTTTTTACCCACTTTCAGGTAATCTGTTAAGATGAACATAGGCTCAAAAACATTTCTGATTCTGGAGTTTCTTTTCTCTCCATCCTGCCATCCCCAGTACGAATTATAATTTTTACCCATCAGGTCGTATACTTCCTGAGTATTCGGAGCGTTGGAAGCCCTGTACGTAGGAGACCCAAAGGCTGTTAAATTAATGGAGTGTCTATCCGTGAATTTTTTCTCAATAGATGCAAAATAAGCATAGGCATCCTGATAAACACCATCAATAATTGCCCTGTCTCCCCATCTTCTGCTTGCAGAAACAGTTACAGCCCATCCGTTTTTAGTAAGACCTGATGAATAGGTAGCCATGGCTCTGTGCAGGTAACTTCTGTTCGTAAATGAATAGGCTAATGAAGTTTGTTTTCTATAGCTGGAAGCTCTGGTATTATAATATACTACCCCACCTAAATTACCAAAGGTATATTCTGAAGGAGTAATATTGTCTACATTCTCATAAGGATATCTCGTCACATCATTCATCCCTCCCCAATTGTTGAAGTCTATTCTTCCGTCATCATTCTTAGACATGGATACACCGTTAAAAAGAACATCTTCAAATCTGTTGTCTACCCCTCTTGGTCTGAACCAGTAAGCACCGAGTTCAAAAGCAGAAACATTCTGAAAAGCATCTCTTCCTGAGCTTAAAAGTCCTACAGTAGGCTGCATAGATGAGCCCCCGTCTTCAGAATCACTTGCAGAGTCATCAATGACTATTACTCCTGCATCTGATCCCAAAGTGTAATTAAGTGTAATAACACCTAAGTCTTTTCTCTTCTCATTTTCAGCTACATCAAACTCTAAGATTTTTGACTCAAAGTTTGGTTTTGCCACTGTAATAAGATAGTGTCCAGGTTTTAAATCCACAAACTGGAAGTATCCAATTTTATCCGCAGTCACATCGTCAACGGATTGTGCCAGATCTACTTCTGCTTTCTCCAAAGGCTTACCATCCTGATCTTTAACATACGCATATACAGTGGTTTGCGCAAAATAAAAAGATGCAGGCATTAAAGTAAATAAAGAGATTAGGGATAGTTTTTTAATCATAATAAACTTATTTTTAACTCCTTCTTTATTTAAGGGGCAACAAATTTAGAACTATTTTCATTAAGTCAAACAGTTTTAGCTGTTTATTCTATTAAATTTTCTTAACGCCCCGGTATTATCATAAAAATATATGCTAATTTCCATCGATTACAAAAAATAGAATAATAATATTCTTATAGTTAAACTTATCTTAAAAATGAAGGCCTTTTTTCGTATATAATATAAGAAATCCGGAAGCCGGGAAAGGTAAAATAATAGCTTTTCTTAGCTCCAGCTTTGGCTTTCAACCTAATCCTTAATTTCTTATTAAACTGAACTCAAATTATTTTAGTCTTTATTCTTATATAAAATTAGTAATTTTACCCCCTCAGTTTTTTTGAATATACTAAGAATATGAAAAAATATTTAATCATCGCCGCTCTGTTTTGCTTCAGTTCTGCTTTTTCACAACAAAAGCAGGTCAAAAGAGCAGCTATTGCCTTCCTGAACGTAGAAAACCTTTGGGATACCATTCCTTCTGCAGATTATATTGATGGAACTCTTCCTCTTTCTAATCCTAAATTTCACAGAAGTGTACCTGTAGATTCTTTAAAGTTTCTTGAAACAACGGAAGATTATAAAGGAGAATGGAGCGATGATCTGTTGATTGGAAAAAAAGTGATCAGAAAACAGTTTTTATCTGAAGACTTTACAGCCAACAGCCCTAAAAGATGGGGAACAAAATATTATAATCAGAAACTGGCTAATGAGGCTAAGGTGATTTCGGAACTGGGAAGACAATACACCAATGACAACCCTGCAATCTGTGGATTAATAGAGGTTGAAAACAGACAGGTCATTGAAGATTTAATCAAACAGCCAGCTTTGGCAAAAAGCAATTATGGGATTGTTCATTTTAATTCTTATGATTCCAGAGGAATTGATGTAGCCATTATTTATCAAAAAGGAAGATTTTCCGTATTGGATTCTTATAAAAAAGAGATCAAAATTTACGATGAAAACGGGAGAAGAGAATATACCAGAGATATTGTTATCGCTATTGGATTACTGGATGGAGAAAAAGTAGGTCTCTTTATGAACCACTGGCCGTCCAGAAGGGGTGGTGAGGCAATTTCTCTTGCCAAAAGAAATACAGCTGCCACTGTCCTGAAAAGTGAAATGGATAAAATAGCTGCTGAAAATCCGGGAATAAAGCTATTCTCAATGGGTGATTACAACGACGACCCTGTAAGCCCGAGTTTGAAAAAACACTTAGCTGCCGTAGGTGATCCAGGTGAGTTATCAGATAAGACTCCTTATTACAACCTGATGTATAAATTATATAAAGCTGGCGTTGCTTCACTGGCATACAGAGATGCTCCGAACTTATTTGATCAGATTATCGTTTCAAGAAATCTTTACTCACCGGAAAAAATAACGCCTACCTATACCATCTATAAAGCAGAGATCTATGCTCCGCCTTATCTTGTAAACAAGGAAGGACAATGGAAAGGATATCCATTACGTTCCTGGGATGGAGACCGGTTCACAGGTGGATACAGTGACCACTTCCCTGCGGTTTCTGTAGTTCAGAAAGAATATATTAAAAAATAAATATAGAAAGGCACTCTTATTGGAGTGCTTTTTTAGTATAAATAATTGAATCATGAAAAATTTTGTTTTACTGCTGCTTATGGCCATTCTTCCATACAGTTGCTATTCTCAGAATACACCTAAAAATAATAAAGAACATGCAGAAATGAAACCTTCTAAAAATGAAGATGGAGAGTGGGATATTGTTGTCATAGATACCCAGTTTGATTATTTTTTGAATGCTATTGCCAAACCTATGAATCAGTATTCAGAATCTTATCTGAAAAATAAGAATACATTCCTGGTCAATGAATGGAATAGTTATTACAACACCGGCAAATACAGAAATGTTATAGAATCAGGAATAGATTATGATCCACGGGAAAACTACGGGATAAAATTTGAATATAAACTGTATCAGGTCTTTGCATACGTAAATTGGAAATACGGCCTCAAAATGAATGGCCTGTCCGGAAGTGATGCAATAAGATAATAACATCCAATAAAATAATAAAGGTTCAGAAATTTCTGGACCTTTATTATTTAAACCATTCATTACACAGCATATTATCTATAATACCAGAATAAAATTAATAAATTATCTAGAAATTCATCATAAGATTTAATTATATTTGTATATCACTGAATTTTGATTTTCAGTGAACTAATAACCTATAAAACTAATTTAACTCATGAAGAAAATGTTTTCAGCACTGTCTGTGCTATCCGTATGCCTGCTAAGCGCTCAGCTTTATGTTCCGGGAACACTGTCTGCTTCCACGAATACAAATGTTGGAATTAACATTTCAACTCCCCAAGGGTCATTAGATATTAATGCTAATGGAAATATTCCCATAATAAGAGGAAACGGTGGGTATATTCCCACTGGCTTAAGGTTTATTGATGATTCTTACACTCAGCAGGGAACTGTAAAAGAATGGGCAATATGGAAAGGAAATCAATGGGCAAAAGGATTAGCTTTTATGAGGTATGATGCTATTTCTCCCTGCTCAACAGGAATCTGTGATGCTCCACTATTCCTTCACGACAATGGAAATATTGGAATGGGTTCCTTAAATCCGGATGCCAAGTTAACTGTAAAAGGAAAGATCCATGCTGAAGAGGTAAAAGTGGATCTTAACGTGCCTGCTGATTATGTATTCCAGAAATATTACACAGGAGCTTCCAGCTTACAACCGGAATATACAATGCCTACTCTTGAAGATGTAGAAAAATTCACCAAGGAAAACAACCACCTTCCGAATATTCCATCGGCAAAAGAAATACAGGAAAAAGGACTGAATATAGGGGAAATGTCCAATTTACTGTTGCAGAAAATTGAAGAACTTACTCTTTATACGATTGAACAGAATAAGCTGATTAAGGAACAGCAAAAAAGAATCGAGGCTTTAGAACAAGCTAAAAAATAACCTATACAGTATTATTTATGAAAAAAATTCTAATACTATTAACCTTGTGCCTGGCTGTAATTCAGATTACCGCACAAAGTTATGAGGAAACTTATCTGAAAGATGAGAAGAAAAGGCTTGATAAAGTAACTCTTACTGAAATAGAAATTGAAAACTTTATCACTCAGAATATCAATACATTTGATTTTACAGAAGTCATCAACGCTACAGATACTACAAATAAAGAAACCGGACAGCCTCTTTCTGTCTCAGACTACAACACTGCACTTAATACGGCAAAGCGGCAAAAGCTAAGAAATGAATATTTCAAAAGAAATCCTGAAAAAGTAAGCCTGTATTTCGCACAGGTTCTTCAGCAGTGTACCAATGGAGGTTTTGAAGATAATGGCGGCTCTACAGCAGGCTATGGATTTGCCAGTGATGTATATGATCAGTCTACCTGGGCACAATACACCCTTACACCGACCACTGTGGTCAACCCTGCGCCCAACTCCAACGTTACATTAGTAGATACCAGTTCTGCAGATCCCAACATTCCAAGTATTCCCAGGGTATATTCCGGAAAATATGCCATTAGGCTCAACCAGCCTACCAGTGTGTTGTCCAGAAGAGCCTCATTGCTAAGAAGGCAGTTTATTGTTAATGAGAGGAGCATCAGCTATGCCTATGCTTTATTTTTCCAAAATCCTGCAGACGGAGGCCACACAAACGATACGAGATATCCCTATTATCAGGTAAGACTTAAAAACAGCAGTGGAAATATAGTATACCAAAGAACCGTTGACGGAGTCTCCAATCCTCTTTTCAATTATAATCCGGCAAACAATATTTTATACTCAGGGTGGAGATGTGAAAACATTGATACTTCACAATATATGGGGCAGTTTGTAACACTGGAAATTATTATGTCAAACTGTGGAAACAGCGGCCATTACGGATATGGTTATTTTGATGATTTCTGCGGGCTGCCTCCTAACTGCAATATTCCTACTGTTGGAACAATCAATCTTCATCCCCGAAACCAAACAGGATGTCCCGAAGACCCTATGTATATCACGGGTAATTATCAGCTTCCTCCCAATGCAACGTTTCAAATGCCCGGAGCCGGCATTAAGCTAGACATCTTAGAAGCAAGCACAGGAAATCTTGTAACGACCTTAATTTCTCCCAACTTTCCAAATACTAACAGCTTCAGTTTTTATGTAAGTAGTTACTCCTTTTACCCCTCAGGAATGACCTCTAATACAGAGTTCAACTTTAGGGTAAGAATGGTTTATAATATGGGAGGAATTAACCAGCCGGAAGTTTCGGCCAACTACACCAATCCTCCTGGTCCCGATGTTTCATTTAAAAACTGTAACAGCCCATGTTTTGAAGAAATGTACATCAATGAAAAGGTAGTTACGTCTCAAACTTTTCAGGCAAGCGGAGGAATCTATGCGAGCTCACAGATTTATCCTAACCTTGAAGTTACTTATAGAGCGGGATATCAGGTTCATCTATTGCCAGGCTTCTACGCTACTGGCCAGGATGTTGGAATATTTCATGCATATATCGGCCCCTGCGAAGAAAACAATACGTTTACCAAAATCCCTCCTGTAAATTCAATGAGGACCTCTGAAACTCAAATATTAACGGCAGAGATTAAAATCCATCCCAATCCTGCCTCAGGGTATTTTAAAATAAGTACAGGCAACGAAAAACTTCTTTCATGGGAAATGTATGACCTTTCCGGAAAGATGGTACTGAAAGGAAATACTTCTGAAGCCCATGTTCAGAATCTTTTAAAAGGTAATTATTTCTTAAAAATAAATCTTGAAAAGAGGCAGGTGAGTAAAACCGTTATCTTAAAATAATACACAACAAAAAAGGTTCAGAAATTTCTGAACCTTTTGTTTATAATAGCTGAAAATTATTTGTTGAATAACTCCTCTACTTTATCCCAGTTTACTACATCGAAGAAAGCAGAAACATAATCAGGTCTTCTGTTTTGGTAGTTTAAATAATAAGCATGCTCCCAAACATCTAATCCTAAAACCGGAGTTCCTTTAACGTCTGCAACAGGCATTAACGGGTTATCCTGGTTTGGAGTAGAAGAAACAGATACAGAACCGTCAGCATTTTTCACTAGCCAAGCCCATCCTGAACCGAATCTTGTTTTAGCAGCATCAGAAAAATCAGTTTTGAATTTCTCTAAACCGCCATAGTTTTCAATAGCAGTTTTTACGTTTCCTACAGGTTCTTTACTTCCTCCAGGAGTTAAAATAGTCCAGAATAAAGAATGGTTGAAGTGTCCTCCACCATTGTTTCTTACTGCCGGTTTATCAGTTCCTGTTTTACAGATTTCCTCGATAGTTTTCCCTGCCAGCTCAGTTCCTTCAATTGCTTTATTTAAGTTGTCAATATACGCCTGGTGATGTTTTGTATAATGGATCTCCATAGTTTTTGCATCAATAGTTGGCTCTAATGCATCGTATGCATATCCTAGTTTTGGTAATTCAAATGACATAATCTTTATTTTTAATGTTATATCCAAAATTAGCCAATATTTAAGGTATTATCAAGGTTTGGGGATTACTTTAATAAATCTTTAACATTGATATATTGATTTAGAATGAATTAAAGTTTAAAATAAAATACCCGCATGTACTTATTACCCTCCTAAAAATGAAAAAGCACGAATCCTAAAACAGGATCCATGCTTTTTCTATTTAACAATAATTAAATTTATTTATTCATAGACATCAGGAATTCCTCATTATTAAGAGTTCCTTTGATGTTTTTATTTACAAATTCCATAGCTTCTATAGGATTCATTTCAGAAAGATATTTTCTAAAGATCCACATTCTCTGAGAGGTAACCTCGTCAAGAAGAAGATCATCCCTACGTGTACTTGAAGAAATCAAGTCAATAGCCGGATAAATTCTTCTGTTAGCAATTTTTCTGTCCAGTTGAAGCTCCATGTTTCCGGTACCTTTGAATTCTTCAAAGATCACTTCATCCATTTTGGAACCGGTATCAATAAGTGCTGTAGCAATAATCGTTAAAGAACCTCCTCCTTCAATTTTTCTCGCTGCTCCAAAGAATCTTTTCGGTTTGTGAAGTGCATTCGCATCAACTCCCCCGGAAAGAACTTTACCTGAAGCCGGAGTCACGGTATTATATGCTCTTGCCAGCCTTGTGATAGAATCCAGCAGGATAACAACGTCATGCCCACATTCTACCATTCTCTGAGCTTTTGCAAGAACAAGGTTAGCTACCTTTACATGCTTTTCAGCCGCTTCATCAAATGTAGAAGCAATTACTTCTGCATTCACGCTTCTTTCCATATCAGTAACCTCCTCAGGACGTTCATCAATCAAAAGAACCATCATGTATACTTCCGGGTGATTCGCTGCAATAGAATTGGCAATATCTTTAAGCAACATGGTCTTACCAGTTTTAGGCTGCGCAACAATCATTGCTCTCTGTCCTTTTCCGATAGGTGCAAATAAATCTACAATTCTTGTTGAAATGGTAGATTCGCTCCCTGCAAGATTAAATTTCTCTTGTGGGAAAAGTGGTGTAAGATATTCAAAGGCAACCCGGTCTTTGATAAAAGCAAGATCGCGTCCGTTTACTTCCGTAGGTTTTAGTAAAGAAAAATATTTTTCCCCTTCTTTCGGAAGTCTTACAATTCCTTTCACGGTATCTCCGGTTTTTAAACCGAAGTTTCTGATCTGTGCTGTAGAAACATACACATCATCAGGTGAAGAAATATAGCTGAAATCTGAAGAACGAAGGAATCCATAGTTATCAGGCAGTATCTCTAAAACCCCCTCAATACTTACCATACCGTCGAAATGAAATTCTTTCTTATGGTCAGTCTGTTCCTCCGCCTTTTCAGAATGTCTGTTTTGATTCTGATTCTGGTGTTGGTGCTGTTGTTGTTGATTTTGTTGCTGATGCTGATTTCTATGTTGATTTCCGCTGTTCTGCGGATGGTTGTGTCCTTTTGGGGATCTGTTAGCCTGTTGCTGAGGATTCTTAGGCTTCTCTTCTGCCTGGGCAGGCTCCTGAGATGGAGATTCTGTATTTTTAGGAGCTTCTGTTCTTTCCTGAGATACTTCTGTATCACCTGTATTTCCAGAAACCCTTTTTCTTTTCTTTTTAGCTTGTGATGCAGCAGTCACTTCTTCTGTTGCTGCGGCTACCACTGCTTCGGGTTTAGGTTCTTCGGGTTTTATTTCTTCAGAAACAGGAACCGTTTCCTCTGCCTTTTGCTCCACTTTCGGTTCAACCGGAGTTTTGGCATTCACTTTTGGCTTTGCTACCGTTTTCCTTGGAGCAGCTTTTTTTGCCGGGGCTTTTACAGGTTTATCTGCTGTGGCCTCTTCCGTATTTGGACTGGTTTCTGTGGCGTTGAAATAATCTTTTGCAACTTTAGGGTTGGAAGCCTGAAAGTCAAGAACTGCAAAGATTTTATCATTCTCATTGCTATTTCTTGCAACTTTAACGCCTAAATCCTTTAAGATTTTCGTCAGTTCCGTTACGGATTTTGACCTTAACGTTTCTATGTTAAACATACTTAATGTAAAAATGTAATTAATTGTGAGTAAGAAAAGTAAGTCCGGTGACTTTGGTTTTCAAGTACATTGTATAATGCAAATCTACACTTATTTTTGAATTGTGCAAAATTTATGTTATTTTTGCCAAGAATTTAATATTCAATGCTACAGAGAATACAAACCATATGGACGTTACTGGCAGTTTTATCTGCTGTTTTTCTTTTCATTACAGGACAGGATGTTGTTATTTTGAACAATATTCCGGTGCTTACTATAGGGTGTATCCTGCTGGTTTTAGCCGGAGCATTAAGTATTTTCAGTTTTAAAAACAGAAAAAGACAAATTTTGCTGAATTCTGTCAGCATCATTATAAACGTTTTGTTGATTGGTGTATTGGCGTACTGGCTGCTAAGCTTATCCGGAGGAATTCAATTTCCTGAGAAGGGTATTGAGCCGATTTTCCCATTAATCGCGGTGATCTGTTTGCTTATTGCAAATGTATACATCCGTAAAGATGAGAGGCTCGTGAAATCTGTAGACAGACTTCGGTAACCTTACAACGATTTTTTGAGTGAGAACAGCTTCTTTTTAGGAGCTGTTTTTTTTATCAGAACCAGGTTCTGCCTCTTATAAAACAATTTCTACAAATTAATTATCTTTATTGATGTAATCTCATGCAACATTTCACTTAAATGTACGACAGATCATAATAATATTAATAAAAAAAATAATGAAAAAGCTAACCTATCTTGCTCTATCAGTGTTCTCTATATGTACTTTTGCACAGGAAGTTTCACAGGAAAGAGTGAAAACCATCCTTTCTACTCTTGCATCAGACGAAATGAAAGGACGTGAAATAGGAACTCCTGAAAATGAAAATGCAGCCAACTATATTGCCGCACTTTTCAAAGAGAATAATCTTGAATACTGCACAGGAAACTCTTACCTGATTCCTTTTCAATACAAAGGCCAAAAAGCATATAATGTATGTGGGGTTAAAAAAGGAACATCAGATCAGTATTTAGGGTTTTCCGGACACTTTGATCATATTGGAACCAGCAATAAAAGTGGCGATAATATTTATAACGGAGCTGATGATGATGCCAGTGGAATTACAACTTTGGTAGGTATTGCCGATTATTTTAAAAATAAAAAACCTCAGTTTTCAATGGTTTTCATGGCCTTTAACGGAGAAGAAAAAGGAATGCTCGGTTCCACAGCAATTTCTGAAGATAAAAATCTGGATAAGATCTATCATAAAATGACCGCTCTTTTCAATTTTGAAATGGTAGCCACCGAATCTCAATGGGGGAAAAATGCATTATATATGACCGGTGACAGCTTCTCAGACTTAGATGAACTTTTCAATAAAAATGCCATAAATGGATTGGCAATAAAGCCAGACCCTTATGCGGAAGAACAGCTTTTTTACCGTTCAGATAATGTGAGCTTTGTAAAAAAGAAAATTATTGCCCATTCATTTTCAACGGTTGACATGACTAAAGCATCACACTATCATCATGAAAATGATGATATTAACATTGTTGATTTTAATAATATGACACAGATCATCAATAACTTCGGAAAAACATTAGACCAGTTAAATCCTAAGAATTTCACTCCGAAATATAATGACCAGGTTAAATTTAACTAATCTTAACAGCAATAAAACCGTCGTAATGGCGGTTTATTTTTTATCATACCGTCATTTCTTTTCAATACTTCCATAGTATTATCCCCCTTATTTTGTTTCAAAAATAAAAGAGAACATTTCCCTGGTGTAACAAAAAGGTATTTTTTGAAACATATAAGATAAAGTAAAATAGGATTAAGAACGTCTTATCTTTTAATTTTACGTAATTTTGCTATCCAATTTTTTCATTGAATGAACCAATATATTAAAATACTGAAGTTCGCAAGACCTCACCAAAAATACATCTACGGAAGTTTATTTTTCAACCTTATGTACTCTGTTTTTCAGATTGCTTCCCTGGGAACTATCTTACCTGTTTTGGGGATGCTTTTCGGAACCATTGAGGCTAAAAAATACAGCAAAGCACCTGTTTATTCAGGAGAAATTTTAGATTTTTTCTCTTACGCAAAAGAATATGCCAATTATTATGTTCAGAGTTTAGTAACAGAGCATGGTGCACTTAACGTTTTGGCTTGGCTTTGTGTGATAACGGCTTTTATGTTTTTACTGAGAAACCTTTTCAGATATTTAGGTTCATTTTTATTGATCAATTATCGCGTAGGCGTTACTAAAGACCTTCGTGGAGCAATGTACAGAAAGATTCTTTCTTTGCCTGTTTCCTTTTTTACAGAAAGCAGAAAGGGAGATCTGATGTCTCGTATGTCAAATGATGTGGGTGAAGTTGAAGGTAATATTTTGGGAAGTTTAGTTGAATTAATCAATGCACCTTTTATGCTGATAAGCACACTGGTTACTCTTTTCTTTTTAAGTACAGAAATGACTCTTTTTTCACTTCTAGTATTACCTGTAATGGGGACTATGATTGCTTTAATAGGAAAAAGCCTGAAAAAAGACTCTCATCAAGCTCAAAATGAGATGGGAAATATTTTCTCGATTGTAGACGAAACATTAAAGTCTACAAAGGTGATTAAGATTTTCAGTGCAGAAAAAATAATGGACAATCGTTTTATGCAGTCAATGCAGAAATGGATTAACAGCTCTATAAGCTTAGGAAGAAAAAAAGAATTGGCATCTCCCATGAGCGAATTTTTAGGTTCGGTTACTTTCTTAATTATCGCTTGGTACGGTGGGAAACAAATCATTGTAGAGCAAAGTATTTCACCTGCGGATTTCTTGGTTTTCCTGGGTATTTTTTTCCAGATTTTACCTCCTGTGAAAAGTTTATCTCAGTCAATTTCGAATGTGCAGAAGGGAGAAGCTTCCCTTGAAAGAGTTCTAGCAATTCTTGATGCTGATGTGAAAATTGACGAAATAGCAAATCCTGTTTCTATATCAACATTAAATAATTCAATCGAGTTTAATAATATTGGTTTTTTCTACGATAAAGATCATACGATTCTTAAAAACTTCTCACTTTCTATCCCAAAAGGAAAAACGGTCGCTCTGGTTGGGCAAAGTGGAAGCGGCAAAACAACAATTGCCAATCTTTTAGCAAGATTCTACGATGTTTCTGAAGGAGAAATCATGATTGACGGAACCAATATTAAAAATTTAAAATTACAGGAATATCGCAAGCTTTTAGGCATGGTAACGCAGGAATCTGTATTATTCAATGATTCCGTTTACAATAATATCCTGATGGGTAAGCCTGATGCTACAAAAGAAGAAGTTATTGCCGCAGCAAAAATTGCCAATGCAGACGCATTTATCACAAGACTTCCTGAAGGATATGATTCAAATATCGGAGATGATGGCGGTAAGCTTTCCGGAGGACAGAAACAAAGGGTCTCTATTGCAAGGGCTGTTCTGAAAAACCCACCGATCATGATCCTAGATGAAGCCACTTCTGCGCTGGATACGGAATCTGAAAGATTCGTACAGGATGCCCTGGAAAAAATGATGGAAAACAGAACTTCCCTTATTATCGCCCACCGGCTTTCAACGATCCAAAAAGCTGACTGGATTGTAGTTATGGAAAAAGGTGATATCGTAGAACAGGGAACCCACCATGAACTGATTGCCAGAAAAGGAATGTACAATAAGCTTGTGGAGCTTCAAAACTTCGACTAACTATTTTAAGTAATTTAAAATGAACCCTATACAAGAGTATTTCTACAGAATCGAAGAGCCTGAAAGAAGTACTCTTTTATTTTTGCGTGAAAAAATATTAGCATCGGATACGGAAAACATTACTGAGACTTTCAGCTTTGGACTTCCTTTTATCAAATACAAGAAGAAGATGCTGTGCTATTTCTACTACAGCAAGAAATATAAGAAACATTATATCAGTTTTTATCATGGGGATAAACTGGATTATCCCGAACTTACTCAGGATGGCAGAAAGAAGTTTAAAATCCTTCTAATTGACGTGGAAGAGGACTTACCCCTGGAATTTATATTGAGCCTGCTGGATGAGATTAAACAATACATCAGATAAGAAAGATTACAAAACGCTTGATATAAAAAGAAAGATGGAAAGCTGTCCCGTTTTTTATGACATTTGTACATCCATTCGTGGTATTTGTGCTTAAAAATAAAAAAGACCGTTCTCTTTCGAACGGTCTCATTTATATGATTTATTGTAAATCTTAATGTTTTAATTTGGCAATTACATCCAACCCTCCTGTTGTTATATCTCCGATCTTACAAGTAATCTCAGTATCCAACGGCAGGAATACATCCATTCTGGAACCGAATTTAATAAATCCGAACTCGTGTCCTGCTTTTGCCTGATCTCCTTCATTACAGTAGAAAACAATCCTTCTTGCCACATATCCTGCAATCTGTCTGAAGACTACTTTATGATGCGTCAGCGTTTCCACAGCAACGGTAGTTCTTTCATTTTCTGTAGAAGACTTTTCATGCCATGCTACCAGATATTTTCCTGGGTGGTATTTTTTGTAGATCACTTTCCCCGTTACCGGATATCTGCAGATGTGAACATTAAGAGGAGACATGAAAATAGAAACCTGGATTGCTTTTCCATTCAGGAATTCGCTTTCTTCCACTTCTTTAATCATTACTACTTTTCCGTCCACCGGAGCTATTACATTTTCTTTATGGTCAAGGATACTGCGGTCCGGAACTCTGAAAAACCAGAATACAAGACAGTAAATAACCAATAAAGGCATAATGATCACTAACGACCAGATTTTAAGAAAGTAAATCGCTAACACGCCCAATACAATAAAAAGCAGGGTTGCTACGGTAATCGTTCCTTTTGATTCTCTATGTAATTTCATGAGACTAAATAAATTTTTCTAAAATAAAGTACAAATATACGACAGGAACACAGATTATGAAACTATCCAGCCTATCTAATACTCCTCCATGCCCGGGAATGATGTTTCCACTGTCTTTTACCCCGAAATTTCTTTTCAATTGGCTTTCTACCAGATCACCTAAAGGAGCGAAAGCAGCCACTAAAAACCCGACTACCATCCAGTTTCCTCTAAGTTCCGGCTGATACTGTTCTATGAAGTATGATAAAACCAATGTTAAAACTACGCCTCCAGCATAACCTTCCCAGGTTTTTTTAGGAGAAATTTTAGGAGCCATTTTATGTTTTCCAAAGAATTTTCCTACAAGGTACGCAAAGGTATCACTGCTCCAGATCAGGACAAACAGAAAAAGAACCTCCAGAGAGAACGTATCGTTATAGCTGGAGAACTTAGGCAGCCCCAATGCAAAACTAAACGGTAAAGCTACGTAAATGACTGTAAAAATCAGTTTTCCGCTATCGTAGTATAATTCGTTAGGATATTTAAATAGAGTGACTACAGCAATCCCAATTAAAGCAAGGGCCAGTATTTCACTCAACCTGAAATCAAAAAAGAAATCATGATTGAAATACCGCTTGGAAAAAATATAAAATATAAAAATGACCAGTGGAAATACCACCCATTTCTCATATCCTTTTCCAAACTTCATAACTTTAATACATTCCCATGATCCCACCACCAATAAAAGGCTGATCAGCCCATGGTAAAGGTATTGCTGTTTAATAAGTCCCGGGGAAATATTGTTGATCAATTGTGCTCCAATCGGAGTGGTACAAAGAATGATTATAGCTACATAAGCAATACCTGAGATCGTTCTTTGAATAAGGTTTTTGTCCAAAATTTAAAATTTAGAATTGCGTGCTTAGTCTTCAAGCAGTAATAGAAACAGTTTAGGACTGGAGGAAGAAGAACCGTCTAATTTTGACTGCCCTCCACTAATGGAAGTAAGGTTCTTGATATTTCCGTTCCTTTTTATTTTTCCCATTGCATCATTAAGGTTGTTCACAATCTGTGAAACATTGGCAATGATAATAATCTTATCTGGCAACCTTGAAGAATGGTAGTGAAGGATATTATTGTGTGAAAGCATAATTCTTCCGTCATAGGCAATCAGATATTCACAAGTGATAAATGCAGCGTTGTTGGATGGCTGTAATTCTGATGTGTAAGAAGACCTCACAACGTTCAAAAAGTTCTGAAGTTCTTTATCCCAACAGAACAGGCTATCAATACCTTCTATCTTAATAATTTGATTTAAAGTTTGTAGAGCCTCCGCTTCATCTGCACAATAATTAAAAAATCCCCCCGAATGCGTAAATAATTGCGCAAACTTATAGTCGAGATCCGCATTTTTCAGCGAGTCCCCAAGCTTCTCCAGACTCTGTTTGTCCTCTTCTTCAGGCTGGTTGGTAAGTTTGCTTACAATTCTCTTGAATAAATTCAACTTAATCTATTTTTAGTCAACTTTATACAAAAATAGAAAATTAATTACAATAGATTCTAAAATATCTCCTTAAATATGAAAAAACCTGACAATTTTAAAATTGTCAGGTTATATTTATCTTATTTTAAAGATCTTTAAAGTTGTGTCGGAGTTTCCGGAGCCTGTATTTCGCTCTCTTCTTCCTTCTCTTTTATTTGAGGAATATCCAATATTTCCTGTTTGTCTTTCTCCGGAATTGTATTGGTCACAGGTTTCTCTGTCAGTTCAGGATCCCATGCTCTCTTTCCAAATATGTCTTCCAAATCTTCACGGAAAATAACTTCTTTTTCTAAAAGCTTATTGGCTAAGGCATCAAGCTTATCTTTATTTTCTGTAAGAATTCTTACAGCTCTTTCATACTGATTTTCGATAATCATTTTGATTTCAGCATCAATTTTCGTAGCCGTATCTTCAGAATAAGGTTTTCCAAAAGAATATTCAGACTGCCCTGAACTGTCATAGTAAGAAATATTACCAATATTCGGGCTTAATCCGTAAACTGTAACCATTGCCTGAGCTCTTTTCGTCACTGTTTCCAAATCTGATAGTGCCCCGGTAGAAATATTGTTAAAGATTACTTGCTCTGCTGCTCTACCTCCTAATGTAGCACACATCTCATCCAGCATCTGTTCCGTAGTGGTAAGCTGCCTTTCTTCCGGAAGATACCATGCTGCCCCTAAAGAACGTCCTCTTGGGACAATCGTTACCTTTAAAAGTGGAGAAGCATGTTCTACCAACCATGAGATGGTAGCATGACCCGCTTCATGATAAGCCACTCTTTTCTTTTCAGAAGGCTTAATTGCCATATTTTTCTTTTCAAGACCTCCGATGATTCTGTCTACCGCATCAAGGAAATCCTGTTTTGTAACAGAGGTATGATTGTATCTTGCTGCAATAAGAGCGGCTTCATTACAAACATTGGCAATATCCGCCCCACTGAATCCAGGAGTTTGTTTTGCCAGGAAGTCTCTGTCTACATTGTCATCCAGTTTGATTTTTTTCAAATGAACATCAAAGATCTCTCTTCTCTCATGCAATTCAGGAAGGTCTACATAGATAGAACGGTCGAAACGTCCGGCTCTCATCAAAGCTTTATCAAGGATATCCGCTCTGTTGGTCGCTGCCATTACAATTACATTCACATCTGTTCCGAAACCATCCATTTCTGTAAGAAGCTGGTTCAGGGTATTTTCTCTTTCATCGTTACCTCCTGAGAAATTATTTTTTCCTCTGGCACGTCCGATGGCATCAATCTCATCAATAAAGATAATCGCCGGAGATTTTGCCTTTGCCTGGGCAAAAAGGTCTCTTACTCTTGAAGCACCTACTCCCACAAACATTTCTACGAAATCAGAACCTGAAAGCGAGAAGAACGGAACTTTAGCTTCACCGGCAACAGCTTTTGCCAATAATGTTTTACCGGTTCCCGGAGGGCCTACCAAAAGAACACCTTTAGGGATTTTACCTCCCAGTTTGGTATACTTTTCAGAGTTCTTCAAGAAGTCTACAACCTCCTGAACTTCTTCTTTAGCTCCTTCCAATCCTGCAACATCTTTAAATGTTACCTGAATTCTTTCTTTTTCGTCAAACAGTTTTGCTTTAGATTTCCCGATGGAGAAAATTTGTCCGCCAGGGCCTCCGCCACCTCCCATCTTTCTGAAAAGAAGGAAGTAAAATAATCCTAAGATCGCAATCCAGATCAATGCAGACACTAAGATATCCATGAACGGGTTTTTACCTGCTCCGTAATCTTTTGTCGTTTTAATAGCTGGGTTTGTTGCTTTAACCTGATCAAATTTCTGAAGGAAAAGCTGGAGATCTCCATATTTTACAGAAAAATCTGCTTTAGGAGCCATTTCCAACGCCGAAAGTGGGTTACTTTCATTGGCAGATTTAGTTACCGTTGCTGCTTTTGCTGCTTTTGTAAGAAAAACGTCTGCTTTCTCTGTGTCTTTGTATATAATTACATTCTGGACTTTCCCCGCCTGCATTTCTCTAAAGAAACCATCTTCATCAATAGATTTTGCACTATCTCCTCCTAAAAAATTGGAGCCGAAAAATAGCAAAAGAGCTATGATTGCAATAGGAAAGAACCAGTTGAATCCTTTATTATTCATTTATACTTTTTAAAATTTTAAAATTCATTTTCTATTTTGGTAATGACTGCGTCACCCCAAAGTTCTTCTATGTCATAGTACTCGCGTACATCTTTTTGAAATATATGAACTACCACTGAAACATAATCTACAAGTATCCACATTGCATTTTCCGTACCTTCTACGTGCCAAGGTCTATCTTGAAGTTCGTTTCTTACTTTCTTCTCTACACTTCCTGCCAATGCAGATACCTGTGTATTTGAGTTTCCACTACATATTACGAACGTCTCTGCTACGGAGTTTTCAATGTTTGAAAGATCGAAGATCATGATATCTTCTCCCTTTACATCCTGGATAGCTTCAACGATTTTATCTAATAATGCTTGTTTTTCTGCTGTTTTATTCATTAAAAAAATACTATAATCTGCAAATTTATTGTTTTTTCTTTACTTTACCCTTACTTTTACCCCTTTAATGTCTTAAAGTTTTCTTAAATGAGCCAACTCTTCTACCTGAAAGAATGTTCTTCTACTAATGACGAAATATCCAAGTTTTTACTTTATGAAAATTTAGATTTTATAGGACTTCATACTTTTAACCAAACGAAAGGCCGCGGTCAGTATGGAAATGTATGGACTCAAACTGCCGGAAAAAACCTGGCTTATACGCTGGCAGTGAAGTCTCAGAGCATCTTGTGCTCTGACTTTATATTCAATTATTATACCGCAATTATTATCAGGGATTTCCTGGCCAAATTGGCTGATCATGACATCAGAATAAAGTGGCCGAATGATATTATCCTTAAAGGTAAAAAAATCGTTGGAATTTTGATTGAAAAGAAAAAAATTAATCAAAATAATTATTTCATTATCGGAGCCGGAATTAATATCCTTCAGGAGAAATTTGACGAGATATCCAATGCAGGATCCCTTCTCACGCAAACAGGACAGCTATTTGATCTCGAAAATGTAGCGGTAAACCTTCATGAATATGTATCTGAAAAACTGAAAAATATTCCTTCTGACCAGGAAATTCTGGACCTGTTCAATGCAAATCTGTTCCGGAAAGATGAAATCTCGGTTTTTGAAATTGAAAAAGAACGCCAAAATGGCATTATCCGTCATGCTGATGAAAAAGGTGAACTTTGGATAGAACTGGAAAACGGATTACGCTCTTTTTACCACAAAGAAGTAAAGCTCCTTTACTGATTGGCTCTTTTGATATATAAATAAAGAGTAAGCGGAAGGAATACCAGGTTCGGAAGCCACATCGCCAAAGCCGGCGGCAGGCTTTTATTCTCAGAAACCACCTTTAAAGCTTCAAATGAAAACACAAAAAGGAATGCTAATGAGATCCCAATCGCAAGGTTAACTCCAAGCCCTCCTCTTTTCTTCTGCGAGGATAATGAAAGCGCTAAAAAAGTCAGGATAATGATAGAAACAGGCATAGAAGTCCTTTGATACAGCTCATTCAGATAAGAATTCAGGTTACTGTTTCCTCTGGCTTTTTCTCTATCAATAAATTTTAAAAGCTCCGGTGTAGTTTTATTCTGTCCTAAAAGCTCATTAGGGAAAAGCTCTTCCGGGGAATGCCCATAGTTTTTCCTTAGCTCTATTCCATTACCCAGTTTTTCGGTATTGTCTTTATTAATGGTTTTTTCAAGATAATTGTTCAGCACAAACTGCTTCTTGGTAAGATCCCAATATACCTCACTGGCTTTCAGCTCATAAACCATTCTTCTGTCTTTATCATACTTCTGATATATAAAACTGGACCCTCTTTTATCCCTTTTATTCCATGAAGCAACAAAAATATACTCCGTTTTACTAAGCTGTGAAGATGCCGGGGCTGTTCCTAAAATCTTTTCCTTATTGGCAGCATTATAGGTATATGCCTCCAGTTCGTTTTTCTTGATATTGGCCCAAGGAAGAACCAAATGATTGACCACCAGAGACATCAAGGCAATCAGAATGGAAGTATAAAGATAAGGTTTTGCAAACCGGTGAAAACTGGCACCACTGCTTATAATGGCTACAATTTCCGTATTATTGGCCATTCTGGATGTAAAATAAATCACTGTAATAAACACCAGAATAGAGAGAAATGTTACCACAAGATTAATAATCCAGAAAGGATAAAAATGAATAAGGAAGTACACCAGATCCAGCTTGGCATCAATAGCTTTTGCATTTTCTATCCTTGGAATCTTTTGCTGAACATCAATAACGAGTACTACTATAGACAGCAGTATCAGCATGAAACTAAAGGTTCCAAGATATTTTTTGATGATATATCTGTCTATTATTTTAAGCATAGTCTTCTACAGTCTTTGTCTGAGAACCGGAACTACAGAGTTTTTCCACTCATAAAAATCTCCTGCAAGGATGTGCTCTCTCGCTACTTTAACCAAATCAAGGTAAAATGCCAGATTATGGATAGAAGCAATCTGTTTTGCTAAATATTCTTTGGATACAAATAAGTGACGAAGATACGCTTTTGAATATTCCCTGTCTACGAAGCTTGTACCAAACTCGTCTAAAGGAGAAAAGTCCTGTTTCCACTTTTCATTTTTAAGGTTCATTATACCCTGCCATGTGAAAAGCATTGCATTTCTTGCATTTCTTGTAGGCATTACGCAATCCATCATATCAATTCCTAATCCAATAGATTCGAGGATATTCCAGGGAGTTCCCACTCCCATCAGGTATCTTGGTTTTTCTTTTGGAAGAATATCCGTAACTTCATCTGTAATCCGGTACATTTCCTCTTCGGGCTCTCCTACAGAAAGACCTCCAATAGCATTACCTTCTGCTCCGGCTTCTGAAATAACTTCAGCAGAAATTTTTCTTAAATCTGAATAGGTAGATCCCTGTACAATAGGAAAAAGCCTTTGTTTATGTCCGTATAATTCAGGATTATCATTGGTCCACTCTATACATCTTTTTAACCAGCGATGGGTAAGCTCCATTGATAATTTGGCTTGATTATACTCACAAGGATAAGGAGTACATTCATCAAAAGCCATAAAAATATCGGCTCCGATCTGTCTTTGGATCTCCATTGATCTTTCCGGTGAGAACATATGATAACTTCCGTCAATATGAGATTTAAATCTCGCTCCCTCTTCCGTCATTTTTCTGTTGCTCGCCAATGAAAATACCTGAAAACCTCCTGAATCTGTAAGAATAGGAAGATCCCAGTTCATGAATTTATGCAGCCCTCCTGCAGCCTGCATTGTTTCCATACCCGGACGAAGATACAGGTGATAGGTATTTCCCAGAATAATCTGGGCCTTAATGTCTTCTTTTAATTCTCTCTGATGAACTGTCTTTACACTCGCTACTGTTCCCACAGGCATAAAAATGGGCGTCTGTATTTTCCCATGATCTGTGGTAATTTCTCCTGCTCTGGCCTTTCCTTCGGAGGTTTTTTCTATATTAAAAAATTTCATTAGTATACTTTTAACTGATCGGGTCAGTAATTCATAATTTTATCAAATAGGGATTCCAATACCATCACTACTTCATGATAGGTGGAATTCCACTATTCTTCTGCTTATCTTTTATATATTTATCTGCTTTCGGATCTTTTTTCAATAAAATCTCCTGAGCATTATTGGCAATATCCTGCATCTCGTCTTTGATCACATAATATTTAAAACTTTCAACAAAATCATTGGGTTTTACCTTATGAGACTTAAGAATGAATCTTGTACCTGCCTCTAAATTACTGTTCTGATACATAAAAGTTGCCTGGTCATTGATCGTAAGATCTACCAGAATTTCAGCCATCAAATCTTTATCGACCAGGTTTTTAGGCTTATCGATATAATCGTTGCATGAAAACATGCTTAACAAAACGAAAATAAACATCAGCTTTTTCATCAGCTTATTTTTATATTTTTTAACGATCTGATGGAGCTTCACATGTAAATTTCCCTCTGTATGAGAAGAATTGGTCATGCGTTGCTTCATAATCTGTTGATAATTGATTTCCACTTTAAGTTTAAAACACCAAATACAGCTTCATGAATGATGCCACCGTTCATTTTGCTTTCTCCTAAAATTCTATTGGTAAATATAATAGGAACTTCTACAATTTTAAAGCCTTTTTTATAAGCCCTGAATTTCATCTCTATCTGAAACCCATATCCTTTTAGTTTCACATTCTCCAAGCCTATATCTTCCAATACTTTTCGGGAAAAGCAAACGAAGCCGGCTGTAGTATCATGAATTGAAAGTCCCAGGATAAATCTCACATATTTTGAGGCAAAATAAGAAAGCAACACTCTTCCCATGGGCCAGTTGACCACATTTACCCCTTTGGAATAACGGGATCCAATCGCCATATCTGCATGAAGACAGGCTTCATAAAGCTTAGGCAGGTCATTCGGATTGTGAGAAAAATCGGCATCCATTTCAAAAATGTAATCATATTTATTTTCGATGGCCCATTTAAATCCATGGATATATGCTTTTCCCAAACCGTCCTTTATACGCCTTACAGACAAATGCAGATGATGGGAAAACCTTTTCTGAAGTTCTTTTACCACCTCGGCAGTACCATCCGGAGAAGAGTCATCCACCACTAAAATATGAAAGTCATCTTCCAATGCAAAAACTGCGGAAATAATATTTTCAATATTTTCCTTTTCGTTATAAGTGGGGATAATGACTAGTTTTTTCATTTCAGTTTGCAAAGATAGTTTATTTAACCTTTTTATTTTATACAAAATAATCTATAATTTTGCAAAAAATACTTCTCACAGGTTTAACCGAATTTGATATTCACTAAACCTGAATCATATATAATATTATGGAGGAATATATTTTAGCTACAGATGAAGTAATAATAAAAATCTGTGCCAAGCTGTGTTATTTGTGGTTACATAAAAATTAAAAAAAATAAACTTTGCTATCGTCACAAAACTTTATAAATCAAGTAAGAATACCCGAGAATAATGACTGGGTCATCTTCATTCTTGTAGGCTGCATATTTTTATATGTTTTTATGATGAATATCATAGAAAGAGATGCTAGCCTTAAAGATTTTCTGCTTCAAAAGTATTTTGACGCAAGCAATAACCTGCCAAGCTGGATTATTACATCATGTGTAACAACGCTTACACTGTCTGTTTTAATTTCCCAGTACATTCCGCTGGTGCCTAAATATATTGCAGATGTACAGCTCTTAGGATATCAGCTCAATAAATTTGGGTATACATTACTGGCGGTTCTGTTTTTTTATCTCATAAAATCTGCATTGGGCTTTTTATTTTACCAAAGTATAGGAGATGGAAAAAAATGGTCTATTTTTTATTTTACCTCCACTAAATTTTATTTTATCCTGTCATTTTTATTAATAATTCTTTGTGTAACCCACTATTACTTCCCTATTGACAGAAATAAAATATTTGTTTACTATTTTTTCTTCTTTTCTTTCGTGTTCATTTTCAAGGTCTTTTTCTATTTATTTCACAAGAACAAGATTCTTCCTGAGAAATGGTATTATAAATTTTTGTATATTTGCACCCTCCAAATAGCACCATTATTACTGCTTTGGAAGTTGTTATTTTTTTAATAAATGTCAATGATGAGAATAAAGTCTATATTGGTTTCTCAACCAGCGCCTAGTGAGTCTTCTCCATATTTGGATATAGCGAAGAAGGAAAAAATAAAGATTGATTTCCGCCCTTTCATCCACGTCGAAGGAGTTGACAATAAAGAACTCAGAACTCAGAAAATTGATCTGACGCAATATACCGGGATTATTTTTACCAGTAAGAATGCGATTGATCATTACTTCAGACTTGCAGAGGATCTGCGTTTTGCAGTTCCGGACACGATGAGATACATTTGTCAGTCCGAAGCCATTGCCAACTATCTTCAAAAGCACATTGTGTACAGAAAGAGAAAAATCAGCTTTGGAGAGAAAAATTTTTCAGACCTGCTTCCTCTTTTCAAAAAATTTCCTACTGAAAAGTATCTGCTGCCATCTTCAGATGTTTTAAGTCCGGATATTGTAAAAACTCTCGATTCTTCCAATGTAGAATGGACAAGAGCTATTATGTACCGTACGGTATGCAGTGATCTGACAGACATCACCATTAAAGATTATGATATGCTGATCTTCTTCAGCCCACAAGGAATTAAATCTTTACAGCAAAATTTCCCTGACTTCAAACAAGAGGAAACAAAAATCGGTGTTTTTGGAAACACTACTTTAGCAGCAGCTGAAGAAGCGGGCTTAAAGGTAGATCTAATGGCCCCCACTAAAGAAACTCCGTCCATGACAATGGCTCTGGAAAAATATGTTAAGGCTCTGCATAAATAGTCTATACTAAGAATTTAAAAAAAACCATCTTTTCCATAGGGGAAAGATGGTTTTTTTATTTTAAAAGCAATTAAGCATAAAAAATATACTGCTTAAAATCAAATATTTAATACATTATTCTTTTTCACAATATTGGGATTTTTTATAATTATATTTATTAAAATTTTATTATGAAAAAAATATTATTCTCTTTATTTTTATTCGCAATTGTATTTGTAAATGCACAAAATGACGACTGCTCAGGAGCAATCTCCCTAACTATAGGAACAGATTTCACTTCGGGAGTAATTACTTCCAATAATACAGGAGCAACTACTGACGGCTCTTTACCTTCATGTAATTCAGACGCTGTAGAAAACGTTTGGTTTACAGTTGTAGTACCGCAAAGCGGAAATCTTAAGATAGAAACAAAGGAAGCTTCCGGTTCCGGTTTTGATGACACTGTACTTACAGTTTACAGTGGAAGCTGTGGGTTTTTAACAGAAATTGACTGCAACGAGGATGATGGTGACGGCTATTTTTCACTTCTTTCGTTAACCGGGCAAACTCCAGGGGCTACTTTATACATCAGTGTTTGGAAATATGATGACACTACAGATAGTGGTGATTTTCAGATTTCAGCTTATGATCCTGTTCCACCAGCCAATGATGACTGCACAGGAGCAATCGCTCTAACCGTTGGAACAAATTTTGCTTCGGGAGCAATTACTTCCGATAACTCAGGAGCCTCCACTGATCAGTCTTCCCCTTCCTGTAATCCGGACGCTATTGAAAATGTCTGGTTTACTGCGGTTGTTCCGCCAAGTGGAAATATTGCCATAGAAACCAGAGAAACTTTCAACTCTGCATTTTATGACTCAACAATTTCTATTTATAGTGGAGACTGCAATTCACTGACAGAAATTGTCTGTGAAGATTATTTTTCTCCCATTACATTAACCGGACAGACTCCCGGAGCCACATTGTATATAAGTGTATGGAAAGCTGCCGACTATGCAGATAATGGAGCATTCGAAATCTCAGCTTATGATCCTATTCCACCAGCCAATGATGACTGCACAGGAGCAATCGCTCTAACCGTTGGAACAAATTTTGCTTCGGGAGCAATTACTTCCGATAACACAAGAGCTTCCACTGATCAGTCTTCCCCTTCCTGTAATCCGGACGCTATTGAAAATGTCTGGTTTACTGCGGTTGTTCCGCCAAGTGGAAATATTGCCATAGAAACCAGAGAAACTTTCAACTCTGCATTTTATGACTCAACAATTTCTATTTATAGTGGAGACTGCAATTCCCTGGCTGAAATTGCCTGTGAAGATTATTTTTCTCCCATTACATTAACCGGACAGACTCCCGGAGCCACATTGTATATAAGTGTATGGAAATATGACGACTATGCAGATAATGGAGCATTCGAAATCTCAGCTTATGAACTTATTCCACCAGCCAATGATGACTGCACAGGAGCAATCGCTCTAACCGTTGGAACAAATTTTGCTTCAGGAGCAATTACTTCCGATAACACAGGAGCTTCCACTGATCAGTCTTCCCCTTCCTGTAATCCGGATGCTATTGAAAATGTCTGGTTTACTGCAGTTGTTCCGCCAAGTGGAAATATTGCCATAGAAACCAGAGAAACTTTCAACTCTGCATTTTATGACTCAACAATTTCTGTTTATAGCGGAGACTGCAATTCACTGACAGAAATTGCCTGTAAAGATGATTTTGGTTCCATTTCATTAACAAGTCAGACACCGGGAGCTACATTATACATAAGTGTATGGAAATCTAACGACTATGCAGATAATGGAGAATTCGAAATCTCAGCCTATGAATTTATTCCTCCTAGTAATGATAATTGTTCAGGAGCATCACCATTAAACGTGGGAACAGATTTTGCGTCGGGTTCAATTACTTCCGATAACACAGGAGCAACTATTGATGGCTCATTGCCTACATGCAATTCATATGCCGTGGAAAACGTATGGTTTACAGTTGTAGTACCACAAAGCGGAAATCTTAAGATAGAAACGAAGGAAGCTTCCGGTTCCGGTTTTGATGACGCTGTACTTACAGCTTACAGTGGAAGTTGTGGTTCTTTAACGGAAGTTGGCTGTAACGAGGATGGTGGTGACGGTTATTTTTCACTTCTTTCGTTAACGGGGCAAACTCCTGGCACTACTTTATATATCAGTGTCTGGAAATATCGTGACACTACAGACAGTGGGGAATTCCAGATTGCAGCCTATGATGACACGTTATTATCAACCCATGAAGTTTCTGATCAAAAAGAAAAAATAAAAATATTCCCAAATCCATTTACTGACCTGCTCAATATTTCTGATGTATCTCACGTAAAATCTATTCATATAACAGATATTTCAGGAAGATTAACCAAGGTAATTAAGAAACCTTCATCTTCGATATATTTAGGTGATTTAAAACAAGGAATGTATTTAATCACTTTAAATATGGAAGATGGAACTTCAAAAACCATAAAAACCATAAAAAAATAATTTCTTCAACGATATTAATGGTAAAGGCTATCTGATTTTTGATAGCCTTTCTTATATTTGAATAAAAATTAACATTGAATGAAATGTCCGTATAAAGCTCCTTTCAAAATGAAAGGTATCAGGATTTATTTTCTTCAGTAAAAAATCAAAATATTCGGATGAAAGCTCCACAGGCAAAAAAAATAGAAAAAATATTAGAAACTCACGGCGATAAAAGGACCGACAATTACTTTTGGCTTAACGAAAGGGAGAATCCTGAAGTTATCCGGTATATTGAAGAGGAAAATGCTTACGAAGAATTCATCATGAAAGACACTGAAGAACTTCAGGAAGCGCTTTTTGAAGAAATGAAGGCCCGTTACAAAAAAGACGATGAGTCTCTTCCTTATTTCTTTAATGAATACTGGTACATTGTACGCTATGAAGAGGGTAAAGAATATCCTATTTTCTGTAGAAAACATAAGAGCCTGGACAATCAGGAAGAGATTATACTTGACGTCAACATACTTGCCAAAGGTGAAGACTTCTTTGAAGTGGGGAGTGTAGCAGTAAGCCCGGATAATAAGCTGGCTTCTTTTTCTGCGGATAATGTAGGGCGGAGAATTTACACTCTGCAATTTAAAAACCTGGAAACAGGAGAGATCCTTCCGGACAGTATTCCCAATACCACAGGAAAGGCCGTATGGGCCAATGACAACAAGCATGTTTTTTATATCAGGAAAGATCAAAGCCTCCGCGCGTTTCAAGTATACAGACATGAGCTGGGAACTGATTCATCAGAAGATATTTTGATTTTCCATGAAGAAGATGACACTTTTGACGTAAATGTTTTCAAAACAAAATCATTAGAATATATTTTCATTGCAAGCTCAAGCACTATTTCTGATGAACACCGTTTCATTCCTTCTGATAATGTATTTGCAGAATGGACGATCATTCAGCCAAGAATAGATGATCTTGAATATTCTGTAGAGCATTATGAAGATGAATTCTATATCATTACCAATGCTGATGATGCCTTCAATTTCAAAATCGTAAAAACAAAGATCAGCAATTGTGGTATGGAAAACTGGGTTGATGTAATTCCTCACCGTGCTGAAGTTTTATTGGAAGGTTTCGAAATCTTTAAAGACTATCTGGTTCTTGAAGAAAGAGAAAGAGGATTGCTGCAAATCAAAATTATTGATGAAAAAACGCAGGAATCATATTATTTACCTTTCTCAGATCCCACTTACACTACCTATATTGGTGTGAATCTCGAATTTGACACCGAGATTCTGCGTTATGGCTATACTTCACTGACGCAGCCAAGCTCTACCTATGAATATAATATGAAAGAAAAAACAACCAAACTTCTTAAGCAGCAAGAAGTTTTGGGCGGAAATTTCTTCCCTGAAAATTATATTTCCGAAAGAATATGGGCTGATTCAAGAGATGGGGAAACAAAAATTCCAATTTCTCTGGTATATCATAAAGACACCAAAAAATCTGCAGACACACCCCTTCTTCTGTATGGTTATGGAAGTTATGGGCATACCGTAGATGCCAGCTTCTCCAATGTGAGATTGTCAATTCTGGACAGAGGATTTATTTATGCTATTGCCCATATCCGAGGTGGCGAATATCTGGGAAGAGAATGGTATGAAGATGGAAAAATGCTCTTTAAGAAAAATACATTTTTTGACTTTATTGATGCCGGAAAATATTTAATAAAAGAAAATTATACTTCATCCAGACATATGTTTGCAATGGGTGGAAGCGCCGGAGGGCTTTTAGTGGGAGCTGTTGTTAATTATGAACCTCAGTTATTCCATGGAATTGTAGCACAGGTTCCATTTGTGGATGTAGTGACAACTATGCTGGATGATACCATCCCTTTAACAACCGGGGAGTATGATGAATGGGGTAACCCGAATGATAAAGAATATTATCATTACATGAAAGAATATTCTCCTTATGACAATGTGGAAGCAAAAGATTATCCACATATGCTTATTACCACAGGGTTTCATGATTCACAGGTACAGTATTGGGAACCTGCAAAATGGACAGCAAAGCTGAGAGAATTAAAAACAGATGATAATATTTTAGTGTTCAAAACGGATATGAGCTCAGGACATGGAGGAGCAAGTGGAAGATTTGAATCACTGAAGGAAGATGCGCTGGAATATGCGTTTCTTTTAAAAATCAATGATAGTTTATAAATGATGGATGGTGTAGATTATAACAAAATTTTCGGCTTTAAATAAACAGTTAGCCATCACCATCATTAAAGGAATTATCAAAACTCTTATAACGAAGTTTTTTTGGGTCATAAAAAAATATTACGATCTAAAAAGAGATAGTAAACAGATATAAAAAACAAAACGGAAGAAATACTAAAAATTATTTCTTCCTAAAGAAAAATGCTAAAGAATTAACTTTATCATTTAGCACTTATAATTTATCATTTATAAAGGTATGAACGAATCCGAATATTGGAAAAAAATAGAACAATTCTTTGAAGATAATTTCCAGACAGAAAAAAATCCACCAATTGAAACCATATTATTTTTGATTGGGCTTCAGGAACTGGGGAGTGGCCAGCAAAAATATACGAAAGACGATAAACTGAACATCCTTCATATTGCGGTATGCAGATTATTAGAACCTTTTGGATATTATAAATTTACACATTACGAAGATGGATGGCCCCATTTTGATAAAGTAGAGGGCCTGCCTGAATTAAGACCCAATGAGCAGTCTCTGCTTATGAAAAAGGCGATTATTCAGTATTTTCAGGATGAAGAATTGCTATAAAGATAAAAGCTTGGATGTTTTCCAAGCTTTTTTTACTCACCAGCTTCATTAAGAAGAACACTGATTTTATACCAGGTATATTAGATTCTTAACAGCTAGCAAAATCTTTAATTATTTTAAAATTTCCTCAAGCTGATTCAGTCCCATTTTAAATCCTTCTTCAAAGCCCATTTCCAATTGTTGTTTTAATGCTTCTGCCGACGGAAAATGAATATTGACAGTCACTTTTGTACCCTCTTCTACTCCGGTAAACCCGATAAGCCATTTTGACTGCCCGAAATTTTCATTTATATTGCCATTTTCATCACAGAAAGCATCGACTCCATCAAAACTTCTATGTTCCATAATTTCACCATATTTTACCTGCGCATAATGTCTTTCCCCTTCCGGTCCTACCATAGCGTATAACCAAATTCCACCTTCTTTAAAATCCTGCCTCTTTGTTTCACATTTCCAGGGCTTAGGCGCCCACCACTGATCCAATAATTCGGATTGAGTAAAATAGTTCCATACTTTTGAAACATCTGCTTCGTAAACTTTCATTACATAGACAGCATTTGAGTCAAAATCTTTGTTGAAAATGATCGTTGATTCCATAATTAATTATTTTTAATAAAGTTACTTCTTTATTTATTTACCGTACTTTTCATATGACAAGTATTATATAATTCATAAATAATTGTTAAAAAACATCCTTTTAAGAAAAAAAACACAATTTTCTGGCTCGTTTTTTGTTTACCTTGTCTTAAAACAATTAATTTTAACATTCATTTTTCCAAAACATATAAAATAAAATAATGAATAATAAATTCATCCCAATAATTTCGGTGTTTATGACGATCTCACTGATTGTCTTTGTTACGCTCCAATTTTATTGGCTGAAACGTTATTACGGCACTCTTGAACAGGACTTTTCCAACAAAGTTTATTCAGCTCTGGAAAACGTATCCAAGAATATTGAAGAAATTGAAGCTGATAAATACCTGAATAAAGAAAACAGAAAAACAATTCTTGCCAACAGTAGCCAACCTTCTTTGACAACTATTCAACAGGTAGAGGACTCTGGCACCCAGAGACAGATCATCTACTCTAAAAATATTATTTCAAATACCCAGCTTCCGATTTCTAAAAAAGGAGACACCGTAAAGCTGACTACTTTATATACTGACGAGGCAGCCTATAAGATCAAGAGAGATACCACCAACCGGGAACTTCTTACGGCTGATCTTAATACAGATATTGAAAATGGAGACTATGCCATTAAAGAGTTTGTAAAAGTATACGGCAGCAACTTACCGATTGCGAAGAGAGTGGATCCCGTTATTCTGGATTCCGTTATTGCAAAAGAATTGAAAATAAGAGGTATTACAGCAAAATTTGGATATGGAGTTATTGACAAAAACAATAAGCTCACCAGTATTGCCAATAAAACATATAAAGAGAAAAAAGACAGCAATACGTATAACTATCCGCTTTTTACAGACAAAAAGAATACGTTATACAGTCTTGCCCTGGTTTTTCCTAAAAAAGAATATTCCCTGGCGATGAATAACTGGCCTATGCTGCTGGGAACTTTTCTATCGTTACTTACGATTCTCGGGATCTATATTATTTCCATCAACTATATGATGAGACAGAAGAAACTGGCTGAAGTAAAGACAGATTTCATCAATAATATGTCTCATGAGTTTAAAACACCTTTAGCTACTATTTCCGTAGCTACAGATTCTTTAGCCAATGATAAAATTGCCACCAATCCCGATAAGGTAAAATATTACTCGGAACTGATCAAACAGGAGAACCTGAGGATGAAAAAGCAGGTAGAAAATGTGCTTAATATGTCTAAGCTTGAAAGAAATGAAGTAAAGCTGTTCCTGAAGGAAACCAATGTAAGGGAACTCATCAAAAGAACTACAGAATCCTTCAATCTTATTGTAGGACAGAGGAACGGATCTCTTACCCAGAAATTTACAGCGACGCATTATACTTTTAAAATAGATGAATTCCACATCTCCAATATGCTGGTTAATCTATTGGATAATGCCAACAAATACTCTCCCGAAGCTCCTGAAATTCATGTAGAAACGAAAAATGAAGGAAACTGGTATATTATTGAAGTTTCTGATAAAGGAATGGGAATGGATACCCAGAACAAAACCAAGATTTTCGAAAAATTCTTTAGGGAAGAAACCGGAAATATACACAACGTAAAAGGGCAGGGATTAGGTCTCTCGTACGTTAAGAAAATTGTAGAGCTGCACAAAGGACAGGTTATTGTAGATTCCAATAAAGGAAATGGAAGCACATTCACCATAAAGCTGCCCATGAGCTAGCATTAAATGAAGTAAAAAATCAAATAACAAAATATAGAAGAGAGAGTGAGAAAGTTCATTCTTATTATTAATTTTTAATTATTGAAATTATGAGCAACAGAATATTATTAGTAGAGGACGATCAGAGTTTTGGAGCGGTGCTTAAAGATTATTTAACAATCAATAATTTTGAAGTTACCCTTGCCACTGACGGAGAGCAGGGACTTAAAGAGTTTACAGAAAACGAATTCGACATCTGCATATTTGACGTAATGATGCCTAAAAAAGACGGGTTTTCATTAGCTGAGGATGTAAAAAAGATTGATAAAAACACCCCTATAATCTTCCTTACGGCAAGAAATATGAGAGAGGATATTTTGAAAGGATACCAATTGGGAGCTGATGATTATATCACCAAACCTTTTGACACTGAACTTCTTTTATATAAGATCAAAGCTATTCTTCAGAGAAGCTCTACCCTTGAAAATGAAGAACAGGAACAGTTCAAAATCAGTAATATTTTCTTTGACTCTATGCTGAGACAGCTAAAAGTAGGTGACAAAGAGTACAAACTTTCTCCAAAAGAAAATGAGCTGTTAAAACTTCTTTGTATCCATAGAAATGATTTCATGCCGAGAGATCTTGCTTTAAGAAAAATCTGGAAGAAAGAGAATTACTTTACGGCCAGAAGTATGGACGTATATATTGCAAAGCTTCGTAAGCTGTTAAAAGACGATGAAGGATTGGAAATTATCAATGTTCACGGAGAAGGTTTCAGACTTTTAGTGAAAAATTAGTTCTAAAATCAAACTATAAATATAAAATTAGCAAAACAATTCAAAATGTTTTGCTAATTTTGTTTCATACCCATGGATATGAAGAATACATTTGTAGGTTTAATGACCGCATCATTACTTATTGTTTCCTGTAAAAAGGATGAAAGAGCAACCTATATAAAAGAAGCAGGCTCTCAGCCTGAAGTAGCATTGAATTCTCCAAAAGCATCCCTGCTGAATCAGGCAGGAATTCAATCTAACCCCACTCCTTCTCCTATTGCAGCAGCTCCGGGAATGAACCCGCCACACGGACAGCCGGGACACCGCTGTGATGTTCCTGTAGGACAGCCTTTAAACAACAGCCCTACTCCGGTTTCTCAAAACATAACAGTAAACGGCAATAATGCCATTAAAATTGACCCTAATGCTGTATCTCCCGGAAAAATTACCATTGACAATAACGGTAAGCAGGTAAAAACCGCTCCAGGGATGAATCCTCCTCATGGAGAGCCGGGGCACCGATGTGATATTCCTGTGGGGCAGCCCTTAAACAGTAAGCCGGCACCGGCTCCTCAGCCACCGGCTAATGTACAGACTATTCCAACTCCAGCACCGGGTCCGGCCTCGCAGAACCTGGCTATGGGAGAAAAACCAAAGGCCAACCCTGCTCATGGTGAGCCCTGGCATAACTGCGCGGTAAAAGTTGGTGATCCTTTGCCATAAATGTTGTATTTTTGCAGGCATGAAGCTGCTTCACCTATTTATAATAGTATTTTGTTTAGGAATTTTTTTGGTTCCTAGAGACAGCTTCTATGTCCAATCCATGCAGGATACCTGCTGTAAGGCAGAATCTAAAAAGAGCGACTGCTGCAAAAATCATTCTTCCAAAAAAGACAGCAAAGACAGCACAACAAGATCTTGTAATGACGACTGCTGCTCATCATGTGTTGCCTGTTATACTTTTATAGAAACTCCATTTTCAAAAAATTTACGTCTGGAACTGTCTTATTACAAATCCAATAAGAATCCTCAGTTTCAACACTCAGATCCTTATCTTTCTGACCGTTTAAAAGAAATCTGGCAGCCGCCTAAAATAGGCTAATTAAACAGAGCCTGTTCATTACATGATGTAATGAACCGTTTTTTAATTAATCTAAACTTTTAAACAAAATGAAATTATATATTTCCAGGTTACTGCTTGGTACCTTATTCCTGTTTACACAATTTATGGCTGCTCAGGGTCTTTCAAAAAATCAGTTCAAAGTAAAAGGGAACTGTGAAATGTGCAAAACCAGAATTGAAGGAGCCGCTAAAAAAGCAGGGGCAAAAACCGCCGTATACTCAATTGATCTACAAACTTTAACATTAGAAACAGAGCATGTTTCAGCAGATGAAATTTTAAAGAAAGTGGCTGATGCAGGTCATGATAATGAAAAATACAAAGCTTCCAATGATATCTATGAAGGACTTCCGGGATGCTGTCATTATGATAGAGATCTTCAGCCTTCTGCTACGGAATCTCACAACCATCATGCTCCTAAGAAAGAAAACGAGTTTTATGTAAAAGGAAACTGTGCCTCCTGTAAAGCAAGAATTGAAAAAGCAGCTAAAGATGCGGGAGCCGGATCGGCGGAATGGAGCGCAGAAAAACAAACCGTAACGATGGATTTTGATGCCTCAAAAACCTCATCAGATAAGATTTTAAAAGCAATTGCTGATGCAGGTCATGATAATGAAAAGTATAAAACTTCCGATGCCGTTTACAAAAATCTTCAGGGATGCTGCCTGTATGACAGAGCTATTCCGTTTGGAGAAGCAAATCCTAATGTGCACTATGAACAAGGAACGAAGCATGAGGACCATAAAGAGTATCAGCAACGAGCCGGTACCGAAGATCACAGCCAGCATGAAAAGAATATTGACGGTGTAGTGGTAACAGGGTATAAAGCCGCGACATCTTTAAGTAAGAAAGAAGCCGGACTTGTTTTTAATATTGATAAAAAAGAACTTTTAAAAGCTGCCTGCTGTAATCTCTCTGAGAGTTTTGAAACCAATGCCACGGTAGATGTATCTTTCAGTAATGCTGTTACAGGTACCAAGCAGCTGAAAATGTTGGGACTGGATCAGAAATATACCAGTTTAACAAAAGAGCAGTTGCCCGAAATCAGAGGATTAGCTTCTGCCTATGGGCTGAATTTCATTCCTGGAAGGTGGATTGAAAGTATTCAGCTGACAAAGGGAGGAAGTACGGTAACCAATGGGTATGAAAGTATTACCGGGCAGATCAATACCGAGCTTCTGAAAAATGCAAAAACACCCGAAACGTCCCTGAATCTTTTTTCTGACTTCAATGGAAGAGCTGAAGCCAATATTACAAGTGTTTCTCTTATCAATGAGAAATGGTCACAGACATTTTTACTTCATGGAAACGGAACTTTCGGAAATACAGATATGAATGATGACGGCTTCCTGGACAGGCCGAAAGGGACACAGATCAATGCGGCTTACCTTCTTAATTATAATGATCTGGAAAAATCCGGATTCGGATCTCACTTTGGAATTAATTTTATCAGAGATGAGAGAACTGCCGGGCAAGTAGGCTTTGATAAAAAGCGGGCTCAGGATGAGCAGTATCTGTATGGGGTGGGTATTGATATTTCAAGATTCCAGGTTTGGAACAAAACAGGATATGTTTTTAAAGGAAAGCCTTACCAGAGTATTGGATGGATGAACCAGTATGTATATCACCAGCAGGACAGCTTTTTCGGATTGAGAAATTATAACGGGAAACAGCATACCTATTATTCCAACTTAATTTTTGAAAGTATTATTGGAAATACCAACCACAAATACAAGGCCGGGGCAAGTTTTTTATATGATGGCTATGAAGAAAATTACCTAACAGATCATCTTAAGAGAAACGAAATTGTTCCGGGAATTTTTGCAGAATATACTTTAACAGGCTTAAAATATACCTTAGTAGCAGGAGCAAGAGCTGATTTTCATAATTTGGCAGGAACTCAGTTTACCCCCCGACTTAATTTTAAATATGATTTCACCCCCCAGACGATCTTAAGGCTTTCTGCGGGAAGAGGATTCAGAACAGCCAATGTTTTTGCAGAAAACCAACAGTATTTTGCTTCCAACAGAGCCATTAATATTCTATCAAACGGAGGAAACATCTATGGTTTAAAACCGGAAATAGCATGGAATTATGGAGTAAGCCTGCAACAGGAATTCAAAATTTTCGGGAGAAAATCAACCATTATTGCAGATTTCTTCAGAACGGATTTCCAGGACCAGGTGTTGGTAGATTTGGATAAATCGCCTCAGCAGCTTACATTTTATAACCTGGAAGGCAAGTCTTTTGCCAACTCATTCCAAACGCAGTGGGATTTTACACCTTTCAAAAACTTTGATGTAAGACTAGCTTATAAATATTACGATGTGCAGGCAGATTATATCGGTGGAAGAAGAGAAATTCCTTTTATGGCCAAACACAGAGGATTTGTGAATTTAGCCTATGCCACCAATAAAAATGATAAAGGCGGATTCTGGAGTTTTGACACTACTTTAAACTGGGTAGGAAAACAGAGACTTCCGGATACGTCTAGCAACCCCGCAGAATTCCAGCTACCGGTGTATTCTGAATCTTATGCCATACTTAATGCACAGATTTCAAGAAACTTCAATAAAAAGATCAGAGCTTATGTAGGTGGGGAGAACCTTACTTCATACTATCAGAAAAATGCAATTATTGATTTTAAAAATCCTTTTGGAAGTTATTTTGATGGAGGAATGGTGTACGCTCCTATTATGAAAGCTAATTTCTATGTAGGATTGGATGTTACTTTTTAAAATGGTTTCGACCTAAGAAAAAATATATATTTAACGGAAAAAATATAAAGCATTAGCTTCCTTGTTCTGGAAAACTGGCACTTTTCAAAGGCAAACAAGGATAGGCAATGCTCACGCTAGGCGTGGGCTTATTTATTTGTTTGTCGGGTAAGCCAGTACCTCCAGAGCAGTAAACAAAGTACCACGCTTTTTCTATTGTATCAAGCTTACTCGCTTCTATTATTTTGTCCGCTATAAAAGAGCTAGACAAATCCAAAAGATATATAAGAAAAATTAACATTAGAGGAAGCAAAAAGTGGTAAAAGTGATAAATTTATGGAAGGTAAACTAAAGGATCCTAAATATGATCATATAAAAGGAACTCATGATAAAATGAAGCATAATCACGATCATGGAGATGGGACTTCAACAGAAGTACATTACGATCAAAATAGAGCAACCGGAGAGAGAAGCGGATTCAAAATTAAGGACGATACTAATGCCAGTAGCCGTGGATCTCGTTATCCTTGATATTAATAATAAATATTATCAGCAGTTATGAGAGTAAAATATATTAAAATAGATTCCCCTGAAAATGTAAGTTATAAGATTAATTGGCAACGACCTTTTTCTGATTTTCCTTTAATTCAAGGTAAGAATTATACAGTATATGCCATTGAATATACAGATGAAAGAAAAATTAATTTTTTCTTATTAGATGAAGGGGGGAATATTTATCCCAGTAATTATCCCTCTGAATTCTTTGAAATAAGTGATCCCCGTATGTCAAAATACTGGGAACGGACTAATGATAATCAGTTATATCCTATACAAAACCCGATTTACCCAAACATAATAACTTTTAAAGAATGGAAAATTAATAAATATTTTGAAGAGGATATGTTTAAAGGCATTAATGGAGCAAACGATATTTTTCAGAGCTATAAGAAATTAATAGATAATGAATATCCCGATGAGTCATTAGATTCAGCTATCATAATGGAAGAAAATTGGATTTTATGCCCTATTTGTAATAATGCATTCGAAAACTTATCGAGAGAGGGAATTATTTCTTGCGCAAATTGTAAAGCTAGATTAAATAATCCATGTTGGATTGATTAAAAAACTCCACAACAAACAGCTAGTTCTAGTCAACTCCGCAAGCTCAAAGTCTGTGACTTTGAGTTGATATAAATAAGGACATGGACTTTATATAGAATAGAAAGATATCGATAAAGAAGGTGGCATGGATAATAAAAGTATTGATGTGAGTAGTTGGGAGTATGTGTTATTGAAATTTAAGGACAATACTTTTGATATTATTTTTAAGCCAATAAATATTAATCATTTAAAAAAAGATGACCAATATACAGTTGTAGATATTGTATTAGAAAATATTTTGGGAGATGAACTAAGCTATAACTTAATCAAAAATGTTCAAATAATAGATGAGTTTGAGAGTAGCTACATTAAGAACAAAAACTCTGTAACATATCTGGCTAATCATTTGAAAGAATTAATTTAAAAAGAACACAGATTGAGATTTTATATGTTGATTTCTCTAGTCACTTTTCTTTTTATCTGGAAAAGGATTCCGGAGACCAAAGGAAAGACACTGGAAGAAATAGAGAATACATGGCAGGAAAATAAAACTTAAGTTGATCTTTTTTCACTGAATGAAATAAACATATCCCATTTTAGACATCAAATGATCAGCTAAAATGGGATATTTATTTGTACTTATCCTGAACTATCTTCCGAAGTCATCCTGTACTCTTACAATATCATCTTCATCAGAAGGATGAGAAGCATCGGTATGCTGCCAGATTTCAGCAACAACTCCCCAACCGTCTAAACCGATTAAACGGTGTCTTTCTCCCTGCTGAAGTTTTACCTGATCTGCCGGATGGTAGGTTTTCAATTCTCCTTCTTCATCGGTATTGCTTCTTTTAATACCTACTGTTCCTTCCACTACCTGCCAGATCTCGGCTCTTCTGTGGTGATACTGCCAGCTTAATCTTGCTTCAGGAGCCACTATAAGAATTTTAGGGCTTAATTTCCCTCCTATTCTTAAACTGTCTACATCAATCCCATCAAAATATTGGTTGGCAAAATCCTGTGCCTGGGTTTCATCAATCACAAAAAAACCACCCCATGGTCTTGTATCATCTTTTGCGGCAAGATTAAAACCTTGCGTCGCCAGCATTTTTTCTACTCTATCGAATATTTCTTTCTTTTCTGTACTCATACAGTTGTATTTGTAGGTTAAAATTATTTATTTGATTCTTCTTTTGACATTGAATATGGAAAATCTTTTTCCTGTGAACCTCTTTCTTTATTAGGTTGGCTATCCATTTTAAAATCCAGCACAGCACCATTCATCAGCTCTTTATGACTTAACCAGTTTTTGGAATAGGGCTGTTGGTTTACATTCAATGATTTTACATACAGGTTTTCGGAATTATTTTCCGGGGCCTTTATTTCAATTTTCTTGCCATTTTCAAGATGAATAGTAGCTTCTTTGAACAATGGAGCTCCTAAAACATATTGATCTGTGGCCGGTGTTACCGGATAAAATCCTAATGCTGAGAAAATATACCAGGCGGAAGTCTGTCCGTTATCTTCATCACCACAATACCCATCAGGTGTTGCCATATATAATTTATTCATAACCTGTCTTACCCAATATTGTGTTTTATAGGGAGAGCCCGCATAATTGTATAAATAAATCATATGCTGAATAGGCTGGTTTCCATGGGCATACTGTCCCATATTCATGATCTGCATTTCTCTGATTTCGTGGATCACGCTTCCATAATAACTGTCATCAAAAACCGGTGGCAGAGAGAAAACCTCATCCAGCTTGGCTTCAAATTTCTTTTTGCCTCCCATCAATGTGGCAAGCCCATCAATATCCTGAAAAACAGACCAGGTATAATGCCAGCTGTTTCCTTCTGTAAAGGCATCACCCCATTTGAAGGGATTGAAGGGTTTCTGGAAGTTTCCATCCTTATTCTTACCGCGCATCAAGCCTGTTTCCTTATCGAACACATTTTTATAATTGTAGGCCCTTTTTTTATAGATATCAATTTCTGAAGCTGGTTTTCCTAATGCTTTACCCAATTGATAGATAGAAAAATCATCATAGGCATATTCCAGTGTCCGGGCTGCGTTTTCGTTAATCTTTACATCATAAGGAACATAGCCCAGCTTATTGTAATACTCTACACCTGCGCGTCCTACAGCTTCTATAGGTCCTTCATTATTGGCTCCGTGTTTTACCGCCTGCCAAAGGGTTTCTGCATCATACCCACGAAGTCCTTTTATATAAGCATCTGCCACTACGGATGCAGAATTGTTTCCAATCATAATATCTGAATATCCCGGACTGCTCCACTCCGGTAAGAAACCTCCCTCTTTATAGGCATTAGCCAATCCTTCCTGCATTTCAACATTGATCCCCGGATATACCAGATTCAGGAAAGGATACAAGGCACGGAATGTATCCCAGAAACCGGTTCCCGCAAACATTCTCCCATCCAGCACTTTGCCATTGTAAGGGCTCCAGTGCTTTATTTTATTCTGAGCATCAACCTCATATAATTTTTGTGGGAAAAACAAGGTTCTGTATAAAGAAGAATAAAAGGTTCTCATCTGTTGGTCCGTTCCTCCTTTCACCTCTATTTTTCCTAATGTTTTGTTCCATACATTTTTAGCATCGGTTTTTACCTGCTCAAAATTTTTGCTGCCAATTTCTCTTTTCAGATTCAGCTCAGCCTGCTCAAAGCTTATGAATGAAGAGGCTACTTTTGCATAAACAGCTTCTTTGTTTTTAAGTTTAAATCCAACAACTGCGCCGGCATGATCGCTGGTAATTTCTAACTGATCATTGACCAATTTATCATTTTTCCAGGCTCTTGTCAGCTCGAAATCTTTATCAAACTGAATCACAAAATAGTTTTTAAAATTCTCATATTTCCCTGTTGAATATCTGGTCGTATACCCCAGGATTTTTTTTTCTTTAGGAAGAATTTTAATGTAAGAGCCTTTATTCAAAGCATCAATGACTACGTAAGCACTGTCTGTTTTAGGAAAATCAAACTTAAAGAAAGAGGCTCTTTCTGTAGGTGTAAATTCAGTAGTTACATTAATATCAGCTAAGTATACACTATAAAAATAAGGGGTTGAGACCTCAGCTTTATGGCTGAACCAGCTTGCTCTGTCGTCCTCTTTAAATTTTAGCTGACCAACACCCGGCATAATAGAAAAAGCGCCATAATCATTCATCCATGGAGAAGGCTGATGGGTTTGTTTAAATCCTTTTATTTTGTCGGCATCATAAGTATACGCCCATCCGTCACCCATCTTACCTGTCTGTGGAGTCCAGATATTCATTCCCCAGGGAAGCCCGACTGCCGGATAGGTATTTCCATTGGATAAAGAAGGCTTAGACTGAGTTCCCATTAACGGGTTCACGTAATCTACCAGAGATACGTTCTGGCTGAATGCACAGACCTGTAATAAAAGAAAAAAAGTAGAAAATAGAGACTTCATTGTATCGTTTTATTATTTATTTAAACTTTTTCAAAGCATAACTAGCTGCACCTAAGATGGCTGCATCTTCAAAAATAGCAGAAATTCTAACGGGCAAGTTAATATTATTCTTTGTTAAATTCTGAATAAACCGTTTCTCAAAGTAAGGATATGCTTTCGCAATATTCCCTCCTATTACTAAAACTTCGGGCTCATAATGGCTCACATATTTTATGACAAATTCGGAAAAAGAATCTGCATATTCATCAAATATTTTGGTTTGTATTTCAATGGGTTTATCTAGCAGTTCTTTGGTTCCTGAAATCTGCTCCCCCGTTAATTCAGCGTAATACTTAACAAACCAACGTGTTGCCAGATAGTCTTCACAAATAGAGTTTTTAAACGGTGAATCCCACAAATCTTCGTCAGTGGCAAATTCCCCGTTATAAAAAGTAGTCCCCAGTCCTGTTCCCAATGTTACTCCAAAAACCTTGTTGAAATCCTGCACGCAACCTCCAAAAACTTCACCTTCCATAAAGGCTGCAGCATCATTCGCAAAATATATCCGATCCTGAGAAATAAACAATCTTTTGGCCAGTTCTTCTTTGATATTAACCTGATAGATGTCTATAAATTTCCCTTGCTGCATCAGAGATATTCCATTTTCATAATCGAAAGGCCCGGGCATTGCAATTCCCAATAAAAGATCCTCTTTATTCAAATCATGAGCTGCTTTATCAATCGCTGAAACCCATGCAGAGAAAATAATTTCTTTAGATTCAAAAGAATCGACGTGCTCCCGCACATATGTTGAAGAAATGATTTCGCGTTTTTCAGGACTTACCTGAGCCAGCGTAATATGAGATCCTCCAATATCTATTCCTAGTATATTTTGCATCATTTTTTTATTTATCTTCCTTCAAAAGCTATCACAACATCTGGGTTTTCATTATCCACAGGGTAACTATCAAATGTTAAGATATTATTTTTTAAATTATATTTTATTGGTTTTTTATCTTTCAGCAAATAAGCAGAGCTAATCTTTTTAAAGGGAAATTTCTCCAGCGTAATTGTTTTCCCTCCATTATTATTAAGAATATGAACGTAGATTTTATTCTCCTTCTGAGTGATTGCTCCCCATTTCTGCTTAGGCATATATCCTCCTCTTGTCCCATAGATACTTTCTCCATAAACTTTCATCCAATCTCCGATTTCTGTAAATGAGCGAATAAAAGGTTCCGGAATTTTACCATTAGGCATAGGCCCTACATTTATGAGTAAATTGGCGTTACTTCCTGCTGCATTGACCAATAAATCTAAAAGCTCTTTCCCTGTTTTGTTCTTGTTATCTTTTAAGTCGAATCCCCAGGAGCCGTTTAAAGTTTCACAGGTTTCCAAAGGTAGCTGTGAGGTTTTCTGAAAGCTAAGTCCTCCTTTATTTTCTCCCGGAATATCTCTTTCAAACATCTGAAAGTCTTCTCCCGCCAAAGGGCTGATATGATGGTTATTCCCTACAAGACACTGAGGCTGAAGCTTATGAATAAGTTCATAGATCTCCGGCATTTTCCAATCTACATACGTTTTTTCGTTTCTGCCTGCCTTCTCTTCTTCCATCTGATCCCAATATCCATCAAACCATATTCCGGAAACCTCACCGTATTGGGTTAATAATTCCGTCAGTTGATTTTTCATAAACCGGATATAGTCATCCCAGTTACCTTTCTCAGTACGGCCGGTTCCTTTCCCGGTGCGGCCCGTCCAGTAGGAATAATCGGTTCTTGTCCAATCCAGCAGTGAATAATAAAAGACTATTTTTATCCCCTGCTTATGGCATTCATCCGCCAGTTCTTTTACCAAATCTCTTTTGAAAGGTGTATTCATAATATTAAAATCTGAATACTTGGTATCCCACATGCTGAATCCATCATGATGCCGCGTAACCAGTGTAATATATTTTACCCCTGCATTTTTAGCCATTGAAACATAATCTTTGGCATTAAATTCAATAGGATTAAAGAAACCTTTCAGTTTAGCATAATCATTCACCGGGATATTATCATTATTCATCACCCATTCTCCCCTGCCCAATTCACTATATAATCCAAAATGGATGAACATACCAAACTTTTCATTCTGAAATTCTGTTCTTGCTTTAAGATTAACCTGCGAAGGCTGGTCTTTCTGCTGTGAGAACCCTACATAAGAGCTCATCATCAGTGTTATTAATAGTACTTTTTTTAACATGATTTGGTTTTTTAAATTATTTTCTAAACTTCAACGGGTAAAACAGGTAAAACTGCCTTATGCCATAAGAACATAACGCAGTTTCTTTATTATATTTTATTTTACTTCACAAGTATTTTACCGGAAGATATCACCTTACCATTGGCTGATGTGATTTTGTAAAGATAAGTACCGGCTGGCAAATCCCGAGTATTAACTACATTATTATTTTGATTGATATTCTGTTTTTTAGACAATGTTCCGGAAGCTCCATACACTGATATTTCGTTTGCAGACCTGTCGTCAATTCTAAACTTAATATCTTCTCCTCTTTTAACAGGATTCGGATAAGCTGTACCTTCCTGTTTATTTTCAATTCCTTTTGCTGTTTTTACAGATAAAGATGAAGGACAAGGAACTTCTGTTTTCCAGTTCGCATCCGACATACTGATTAAAGTAGCGGAATGACCGTTTGGAGTAGCATCTACCGCTCCGTTTCCACTTCCGTCATCCATTTTCCAGTTGGCTTCCAGGCTCGTTGAGTTGGCCGCAATATCACATTTGTTATCCAGGACTTCCTGAGCGGTCAATGCTTTTTTCCATACTCTGAATTCATCCAGCGATCCGTTAAGTGCACGGGAGTTATCATAATTTCTGCCCATATAAAGGATACCGTTTGCTGTAAAATTGCCGGTAGCCACAGTACTTGCATCAAGATTACCATTGACATAGAGCTTCATAGCTGCACCATCATAAGTAGCTGCCACATGATACCATGTATTGGCATTAAGAGCTGTATTTCCGTTCAATTTTATCTGGGATGAACCAAAACTTAAGGTGAACTGCAGTTTATTGTTGGCAAGATTAGCATCTCCCAATCTTAGTATTGCGGAATTATTATCTCCCACTTCAATCCCGATTACTGACGAAATATAAGGGAAGGCAGTTTTGAATGCATTTACTTTTACCCAGCCTTCAAAGGTCACAGCATTTCCATTGAGGTTAAATTGCCCGCCATTAAGATACTGGCTACTTCCGTTAAAAGAAAGAGATCTCGGGCCAGGGCTGGTAACAGGAACAATTCCACTATTGAATGGAGTATCCGCTGAATAGGCACTGGTGGTTGTCCCTCCGCACACAGACTGTATTTTCCATACATAGTTGGTATTGGCAGTCAGATTCTGAAGGGTATACGTATTGGTGACAATATTGGGAACTGTTGTCCATGTTGTGGCTGCTGAAGTTTTATATTGTAAAGTATAAGAGGCCGCTGTTCCTACGGTATCCCAGGATAATTTGGTGGTCGTTCCAAGGGTATTGGATGCCGTTAAGTTGGATGGAGTGGCACATCCGTTTCCTGAGTTAAATCTTGGGGCAAAAATGTAGGTACTTTTTGACGTTGAAGAACAGTTAGACTGTATTCTCCAGTCGTATTCTGTATCAGCTGTCAGATTATTTACTACAATATTGCTTCCCGCGTAATTACTTGTTACATTCGTCCAGGTTGTTGAACCGGCCGGCTTATAATCTATATTGTAAGTCTGGGAGCCGCTGGAGGTCCAGTTTAATTTTGCAGAAGTTCCTGTAAGATTGCTGGTTCCTAATCCTAGCGGCGGATCACAGGCTGCTCCCTGAGTCCATGAATAAAGTTGGCCAGACAATAATGTATTTTGGCTATACAATATATTGGATCCTGTACTTAAATAGCTGGCCATGTTCGTTCCCGGGAGGTCATACCACATAAATACGCCATAGCCGTCATTTTTTGAATTGGTAGCCAAACTGGAAAGCGTAGAAGTAGAGGTATTATTGATCCATGTTGCCGCAGCAGAAAGCTTAGCTTTGGTAAGAGGAGGTACACTGGGCGCGCTGTAGGTTCCGTAATAGGCATTCCAGCTGTAATCAATATAATTTCCGGCCTGATCTCCATTGTAGCTCTGTCTTGAAGTTGCAGGGCCCAGATAATAGAAGGTAATCAGTTTATCAGGCATTGCCGCTTTAAGCTCCTGCAACAGCATTACAAAAGAGCTGCTGTTGGGCTGTCCCGTTCCGTTATTTCCATAATCAGCATATTCATCGTCCAGGTCTACCCCATCCAGGCCGTAAGTATAAACAGTATTTGCTATTTGTAAGGCAAAATCTTTCGCCGCTTCTCTGTTCGGGAAATTGGAGATCCCAGCTCCCTGGTGATTTCCCAGAATATCAAGTAACACCTTAATTCCTTTTTGCTGTAAAGGTTTCACATACGTATTGACATCATTCAATACTTTAGTAACATTGTTATTGTTTGAGATGTAGGCTCTGCTTTTGGACACATCATAATTAATGTTGGCTGCAAAAATAATAGCGACATCAAAGAGCTGTTTTCCACTGTTCTGCAGGGTATAGGATCCTGCATTCAGCATATTGTTGTTATTTACTTCCACATAGCATATTCCGACAGGATTATTAAGCTGTTGTGCATTGAGAAGAGAACCTGACTGAAGCATCATTGCCATCAGCGCCATAAAAAAGGATTTTTTTTTCATAGTATAAAATTATTTTGATGTTTTTGGTGTTTGGATTTTATATACTACTCCCCGGGTATGCCCATTTTAAAGAAACATACCTAATATAGAAAGGCAATATAAAATAAGGGGGCTATGTCAGCAGCTCCGGGTTTTCATTAAAGGTTTTCCATAATAATTCTCCAAATAAAGTATTCGACCATGCGAACCATTCTCTGGTGAATTTTTTGTCGTTGTCTTTATGGAAGGACTCATGCATAAAGCCTGTCCCACCGTGCGTTTTCTGTAAGGTGTCTATGCACCATTTAATCTCACCCGTATCTTTAGTGGTGAGTGCTTTCATAATGATACTCATCGGCCAGATCATATCAAGTCCAATGTGTGGTCCTCCTATACCTTCTGCCAGTTTACCTTTGAAAAAGAATGGGTTATTTTCTGACCAGACGAATTTTCTTGTGTTCATATACACAGGGTCATCTGCCTTTACAGCATCTAAATAAGGCAGACCTAATAAACTAGGGCAATTGGCATCATCCATCAGGTTATAACTTCCAAAGCCATTGACTTCAAAAGCATATATTTTTCCATATTCAGGATGATTATAAATTCCATATTTTTTAATGGCAGCATCCACCTCATCGGCAAGGCTTGTAAGTTGCTGAGCCAATCCTTTTTCATTTTTGATCTGAGAAACCATCTCTGCTGCCTGACGTAGGCTTACCACCGCAAATAAATTAGAAGGAATTAAAAATCCATAAATCGTGGCATCATCACTTGGACGGAACATAGAGCTGATCAGCCCAACCGGTTTTGTAGGATATCCATATCCTCCCATAGGAACCCCATCTGTAGCCCAAGCCGTTGTACGCTCAAATTTGTAAGGCCCCAGATCTTTTTTCCTCTGCTGCTCTGTAAATGTCTGCAGCGTAAGTTTAATGCCCTGCAGCCAATTAGCATCAAAAGGTTTTGTATCTCCTGTTGTTTTCCAAAAATGATAAGCCAGACGGATAGGATAACACAATGAGTCTATTTCCCACTTCCTTTCATGGGTACCGGGTTTCATATCTGTATGATCATATTCTTTCCACTTACTTATTTTTTTGTCATCATTATAAAATGCATTGGCATAAGGGTCTTTAAGAATAAACTTCGTCTGTTTATAGATAACCCCTGAAATAAGTTTGTGAAGTTTTTCATCCTTCTTTGAAAACTGCAGATAAGGAAAAACCTGGGCAGAGCTGTCACGGAGCCACATGGCATCAATATCACCCGTAATCACATACGTATCCGGAGTTCCGTTGCTTTCACTGTAAAAAACAGTCGTATCTAATGTATTCGGAAAACAGTTTTCAAAAAGCCAGTTTAATTCTTTATTTTTTACTTTCTTTTTAAAAGCTGCAATAGCACTTTCTACGGATTCACTGGTAAAATGTCTTTTATCCTTTGGAACACGAACAATAGGAAAATCGTCCATAACCAGATTCTTAGCAAAAACATTCTGTGTAAACAGCAATCCGGCTCCTGCCAGTGCACTTGTTTTAATAAAATTTCTCCTTTCCATTGATACTTTTATTTCGTTTATTTTTATGAGTCTTATTTTACAGGCTTACTTCCCATTACAAATTTCAGCTCTCCGCCATTCATAATATCACTGTGGTTCAATTCCCAGCTCTTGTACTCTTTCCCATTCAGGAACATTTTCTGAACATAGATATTTTTATCGGATATCTTGTCCGCTACCACGGTAAATGTTTTCCCATTTTCCAGCTGCAATGAAGCTTTAGGAAACTGAGGAGCACCAATTGCATAGACTGGTTTCCCCGGTGTCACCGGATAAAATCCTAATGAAGAGAAAATATACCATGCTGACATTTGTCCGCAGTCTTCATTATTCACAATTCCATCAGGCTTAGCTGCATACATATTATCACGGATATATTTGATCATTTTCTGAGTCTTATAAGGACTTCCCGCATAGTTATACAGATATGGAACATGATGCCCAGGTTCGTCTCCAAATCCTAAAGATCCGATGAACCCTGAGATATCCACATGTTGCTCTCCCTGCATATTAAGAGCCTCAGTAAATGTTTTATCCAGTTTTTCTTCAAACCCTTTTTTCCCTCCGTACAGGTTCATCATTTCATCAATCTGATGAGGGGCAAAAAAATCATATGCCCAGATATTCCCTGAAACCCAATGCGGCTGAAGCTTTTTCCAGTCGTTCAGTGTAAAATCTGCTAAGAATTTTCCATCTTTCTGTCTTGGCCAGAAATGGTTATTTTCTTTATTGAAGGTGTTCAGGAAGTTCATGGAACGTTTTTTATAGACTTCTGCATCCTCTTTTTTACCCAGTTTTTCTGCAAGCTGCTGAATACACCAGTCATCATAAGCATATTCAAGAGTGGCAGAAACAGAAGCTCCGTTCTCTGAAGGAGAATATCCCAGCTTAATATAATCGTTGAGGCCTCCTCCGCCGTCACTGCTGCTCATTTTATCTGTTAAAGAAGCATCTTTCATGGCAGCAAACGCTTTTTCAGCATCAATACCCGGTACCCCCTTTGAAATAGCATCCCAAATGACCGATACACTGTGATAGCCAAGCATACAGAAATTATCATATCCGCATAGTTCCCAGATGGGCATATGGTCTTTACGGTCTGTATATCTGCTGATCAGGGAATTGGCAAATTCTTTGGTATGTTTCTGATCCATAATGGTCAGCAGAGGATGGGTTGCTCTGAAGCCATCCCAGTAAGAATAGGTGCTGTAGTTGGTAAACCATTTGGTATTCATGTTTTCCTGAGCTGCCACATAATCTCCGTTGGTATCCATATAAAGGTTAGGAGCTATAAATGTATGATAAACCCCTGTGTAGAAAATCTTTCTCTGACTGTCTGTACCTCCTGCCACCTGAAATCTTCCGATAAGGTCTCTCCATGTCTTTTGTGCCGTTTCTTTAGCTTTTACAAAATCCACATTCGTAGCCTCAGCATCAAAGTTCTCCTGTGCATTTTCTGTACTTACCGGAGATAAAGAAACTTTCACTTCGATACTTTCATTATCTTCTGTAGAAAACCTTACAAAAGCTTTCGCGTCCTTAGCAAGGGCAATTTTTTCGTTATTTTTTATTTTCCCTTCCGCATACACCCCGTAAGATTTAAACGGTTTTGAAAACTCCATCACGAAATAAGCAAATCGCTTACCTCCCCAACCATTGCTGTAGCAGTATCCTTTTATTTTATTATTGCCTTCTACACTCACCAGGGTATGGTAAATATTTCCAAAAATTTTATTGGTTGGATCAATAATGATATTGGATTCATCACTCTTGGGGAATGTATACTTATGAAATCCCACTCTTGGGGAAGCGGTAAGCTCGGCTTTGATTCCATAGCTGTCCAGCATTACAGAATAATATCCCGGTGCCGCCGTTTCTTTTTCATGGCTGAATTTTGAGCGGTAGCCTGTCTCAGGTTTATCTTCTGATCCCGGAACCATCTTTACCTGGCCCACAGTAGGCATAACCAGAATATCTCCAAGATCTGCCCATCCTGTTCCACTAAGATGATTATGACTGAATCCCATGATCGTCTTACTGCTGTAATGGTAACCGGAACACCAGTCCCAGTCTCCACTTTTTGTATTCTGATCGGGGCTTAGCTGAATCATCCCAAACGGTGTGGTAGCTCCCGGAAACGTATGGCCGTGGCCTCCTGTTCCGATAAAAGGATCTACCCAGGACAAGATATCACCCTTTTGTTGTTGGGCATTCACCGTAGAAACCAGGACTGTAAAAAAACAGATAAGCAATTCTTTTTTCATGATAAGAGTATCAGTATTTTTTTATTTTAAAAATTGGTTTAAAAATATGAAAACCATTACAAAGATCCCAATAATAAAGGGAATTAAGCTGATCAACATATTAAAGAACCTCATTTAGATTGAATTTTTTTTCATAAAATCAATAATTTCTGAAATATATCCAAACGCGATAGCCACCACTGTATCTGCAGCACCATAATATACGCTTACTTTATCCCCTTCAGTTAGTGCCGCACATGGGAAAACCACATTCGGCACATCTCCTGTCAGTTCATACACTTCTGCCGGAGCCAGCAGATAAGGCTTTGTTCTGTACAATACTTTTGTAGGATCTTCAAGATCCAGTAATGCCGCTCCCATTGAATATCTGAACCCTCTGCAGGTATTGATTACCCCATGATAGAAAAGCAGCCATCCTTCTTCTGTTCTGATAGGAACCGGACCTCCCCCGATTTTTGTACACTGCCATGCACTGTCTTCAAAAGGCGTTACTTTCATTACGCAACGGTGCTCTCCCCAGTATTTCATATCAGGACTGTAGCTGATATAAATATCTCCAAAAGGTGTATGCCCGTTATCACTCGGACGGCTCAGCATCGCATATTTTCCATTGATTTTTTCAGGGAAAAGCACTCCATTTCTATTGAACGGCAGAAAAGCATTTTCGCACTGGAAAAATTCTTTAAAATCAAAAGTATATCCAATTCCGATGGTAGGTCCGTTATATCCGTTACACCATGTAATCCAGTAACGATCTTCGATAAAAGTAACGCGGGGATCATATTTGTAGTCAGATTCAATCATCTCTGTGTTTCCGGCCTTCATTTCAATAGGGTCATGGTTTATTTCCCAGTTGATTCCATCTTTACTGAAACCTGCAAAAATATTCATCTGTACCGCTTTGTTATCACAACGGAACACCCCTGCAAATCCATCTTCAAAAGGAATCACTGCACTGTTGAATATACTGTTTGACGTTGGTATTGCATATCTGTTAATGATCGGGTTTTCGGAAAACCTCCACATGATATCATTGCTACCTTCCGGGCGATCCTGCCATGGGATCATTACTGATTGAGCTGTCATAAAGTATTTTTACTTTTTATTTAAATTTGTTTACTAATTGATTTATTGTCCTTTTTGATTTTCCGAATACGGGAACGGCACCCATAATGTGACAAGAAATGCCGGAATAGTGGCCACCAGTACCCAGATAAAAAACATTTTATACCCTATCCAGTCGCTGATCATCCCACTGAACATTCCCGGAATCATCACCCCAAGATTCATAATCCCTGTTGCAAATGCATAATGGGCAGTTTTATGTTTCCCCGGGGCAATCTGCTGCATCATATACAGCATAAGTCCCACAAATCCAAAGCCGTATCCAAAATACTCCACCACCACCGCAATTCCTACCGGTAAGAGGTCTGCAGGCTGGTAGTATGCTAATAAGGCATAGACTATAAATGGAATATTGAATGCCGAGCATAGCCATATCAATGATCTTTTCAATCCGCGGGCTGAAATAAAATAGCCTGCCAGTACAGATCCTAAAATAAATGCTGCAGAACCATACGTTCCATAAATAAGTCCAATATCTGATGTTGATAATCCTAATCCTCCTGAAGATCTTGGTGCTTTAAAAAATAACGGAGCAATTTTTATAGCAAATCCTTCAGCAAAACGGTACAAAATAATGAACAGTACAGACCATAGGATATTCTTCTTTGTAAAAAAGGAAGTAATAACTTCCAGCAATTCTTTACGGACATTTCCTGCTGTTTTTTTATCTTCCTCTGATACTTCTTTGGTTTCTTTTGGAAGGATCAGGTAGTGATATATGGCTAATACAAAAAACAATAAAGCATAAATCACCATAATGATCATCCATGCATGGGTTACCCCTTTTGTTTTTTCTAAAACTCCTGCAAAATAAACTAATGCCCCACTGCTGATAATTTTGGCCAGATTGTAAAAAGCTCCCTGCCAGCCTATATATTTTGCCTGCTCTTTATTGGTCAGGAAACTGATATAGGTTCCGTCTGCTACCACATCATGAGTAGCTCCACAAAAGGCAATAACCGCAAAAAGAGCAATACTGTATTTGAAAAAATCCGGCAAAGGAAGGCTTAATGCCACCAAAGCAAATAAAATTCCTATCGCAAACTGGGTAACCACAACAAAGAACTTTTTGGTTTTATAGATCTCCAGAAAAGGACTCCAAAGAGGCTTCAACGTCCATGAGAACATAACAAGAGCTGTCCAAAATGTAATTTGGGCATCTGAAACTCCCATATCTTTATACATAATCCCGGAAACTGCATTAATGGTTACAAAGGGTACTCCCATTGCAAAATATAATGTGGATATCCAAAGGATGGGTTGTATTGAACGGGGTTCAGAGTTGTTTTTTCCCATATTAAAATAAGATTCTAAGAAAAAGAGGACATCTCAAAATTTCATTCCGACTTAAAACGAAACTATAGAAGAATAAATTATCGGAGATTCTCCTCTCCTTGAAATGAATACTCAAGTACAACCTGATTTTTTGAGATGCCTCTGTATATAAATGATTCTGATTAATTATAATTTCTTATCCCACCATAATTTTGTTCCTCCATTATCTGGTCCATTAAGCATTTGTGAAGCCTGTTGATAATTATAAAGAGACGTTTTTGTATCTGTAGTGAAAGGAATTCTTCGGATCATTGCCTCTGTACTGATCAGTCCGCCACTATCATTTTGTCTGATTTTGAACAAAATAGGGTAACCCGTTCTTCTTTGTTCAGCCCATGCTTCAGGTCCGTTGGGATAAAGGGATAACCATTTTTGGGTAATAATTCTTTCTAATTTTCTTTCAGGAGAATCAGCATTGTTCCAGGCAATGGTAATGGTGCTCAGCTGAGTATCTCCGATATTGATGTTGTTGGCAGCATTCTTAGGGTCAATATAAGGCGCTTCGGTAGCCGTCGTGTTGGTAAGATAAGCTGCTACATCTGCACTTTTACCCCATTCTCCAAAAGATTGTTTTACACCGCTTTCATAATTGGTTTGGGCATCTCCAGCGCCTGCATAACCTCTCAAAGCAGCTTCAGCCTTCAGGAACCAACCTTCCGCAGCAGTAAATAATTTAAGTTTTCCATTTGTTCCGGAGAAATAATCTCCATTAGCTGATTTTGCCTGTGGCTGAGAAAAGCCTCCGTAAGTAGTTTTTCCATTTAACAAATCTATTCCCTGACGAATTCCGATATATTTTCCCTGAACCTGGCTGTCTGTTGCAGGAATTGCATATGCAGGCAGCCTTGGGTCATTATACCCGTTCATATAGGCCATTAAAGGAGCTCCTATCAAACAATCTCCCCAAGAGTAGATGATAAAACTCAATTCAGATTGTCCTACACTGATCAAGGCATTATCAGCATTATCAGTAATCAATCCTGCAGATGATGCAAGCGCTTCTTCAGCATATTGCTTTGACTTTGCAGGATCGGCATAGCTCATTCTCATAGCTAATCTCAACTTAAGAGAGTTTGCAAATTTTGCCCATTGGCCAATATTTCCATTAAACACCAAGTCTGCTCTTTTCAGTGCAGATTTATCTCCTTCATTTTCTCCAGCAGGCATATTCTGTACTTTCTGCAAATTAATAATAGCCGCACTAAGGTCATTGATAAAATATTGGTATGCATCCTGCTGGGAGTCAAAATCGGTTACTCCGTTGGCATTCGGTGTTTCATATTTACTGTATACTACCGGGCCATGGTTATCTGATACTCTTGCAGCAGTGAATACTTTTAATATTTTTTTAACCGCAAATGTAGCGGTAAAGTCTACATCCGGGTAGAAATTTTTAGCAGCATTGTCAATGATGATAGAATAATTAAAAATATCCTGTTGTCTTGCAATAATCCTATTATTCCACCCATCCATCATAAAGTAGGACATATTATTTTTTCCCCCATTAAACTGAGTTGCCGTACTGAACATGCCACTGAACATATCTGCACTCAGATTGGGATACAGCTGATAATCTGATTGCAGACCTCTTTGAATGGATTTCAGAGGATTTACAACCGCATTATAATCTGCATAAAAGTTTTCAGGATCTCCCAGCTTTTCCTGGTTATATTGATCTAGATCACCACATCCTGAAACGGAAAACAATACTATTGCTCCGAATGCCAATGTTTTAATATTATTGAATTTCATTTTCGTTAAATTAGAAGTTAGCCTTTAATGATAGTCCGATAGATCGTGTAATAGGAAGTCCGAATGAATCAACTCCCACTCCCCCCGGTGTATTTCCGGATACCTGTTCAGGATCAAATGGTGCTTTTTTATAGAAGAAGAACAGATTAGTTCCCACCAAACTTACGGTAGCATTTCTCATATATTTTGTATTAATATCAAAAGTATATGAAATAGATGCCTGACGCAGACGAACTGTTGTAGCATTGTACATATAGGCTTCATCAATTCCGGTGCCTATACCTCCGGCACCTCCGGTTCTTTTATAGTAAGCTTTTGGATCGGTTGCTCCAGTATAGGCTTGTCCTGCCAAAGGTGTTCCCGGAGCATAAACAGCATTCGGGATAGACACTCCTCCGGCATCTCTTGCATCAGCAGTAGTCTGGCTTACACCATACAAATCATTTGCTTTCTCCGTAAGAGATAATACTTTACCTCCAAATTTACCATCAATAAGGAAAGATATTCCCAGTTTACCAATATTAAAAGAGTTATTAAACCCTAGAATAAATTTGGGATTTGGATTACCTAAATATTGCGGATCTCCTGTAGTGCCTAATGGAACTCCATTGGCATCTACTAAAACACGGCCTTGATCATCTCTTTGGAATTTAACTCCATAAAGATCTCCAAAAGACCCTCCCAGCCTAAGCTTTGTAAAATCTCCTCCTCCTGTTAGTGAGAAAAGCTGTTTTTCTGAAATAGGTAAACTTGATGGAAATAATTCAACAATTTCATTTTTGTTTGCTGAAGCATTTAATGTAGTTGTCCAACCGAATTTTTCTGTATTAAACACTTTGTATGATACGGATGATTCAAAACCTGTATTGCGTATCTTTCCGGCATTAATGTAATACGAACCTGATGGAATTCCTCCAAAGTTAGAACCTATCGTGGTCTCTAACAATTGATTGGTAGCATTGGAATTATAATAGGTAATATCAAAATTTAACCTGTTATTAAGCATTCTTAGTTCCGTTCCTGCCTCAAATGTTTTATTAAGTTCCGGTTTTGGTATCAGTTCTGCTCTGTCGGTAACAAACGAACTTTTTGGATATACAATAGTTCCTGCATCTACTCCATAAGAATAGGCATTATAATAAGCAACCATTGCATTAGATATATTCGCTGGTAACCCCAACCCCACACTGGCATAAGAAGCCCTTACTTTCCAGAAATTAAATATTTCCGGAAGCTTAAAAACTGAAGATAATATAGCATTAGCACCTATAGATTCGTAGTCAAACCCACTTCTTCCGGTTAATGCCAAAGTAGAATCCCAATCGTTTCTAAAGGTCATATCAATATAGAACATGTTTTTATATCCTACAGAAGCACTTGCAAAAACTGATCGAACCTGTTTCTTTAGGTTCCAATAAATATTGTGGTATCCATCTCCTGGACTTCTGTCTACGTTCCATTGCAGGTTGTTTAATGCAAACAAATTTGGATTTGCCAAGTAAGCATTATCAACCTGTGTTACTTTATTACTGGTAGAATTTACACTTCCTCCTATCGTAAAGTCCAAAGAAATAGATTCACTTAACTTCGGGCTACCGATAAGCAAAACATCGCCGTAGGTAGAAGAATTTTCATATACATTCTTAAGAATTCTTCCATTTTCACCTCCAGCCAACAAACTTGGTGCTGAAAATGCAGAAATATCACGCTGGCTATCCGAACTATTCCAGCTATAGTTTCCTCTTACCCTTGCCGTCAACCATGGATTGATTTCATAAGATAACGTAACTGCACTGTATGCATTTTTATTTTTAACTGCTACCTGATTTCTGTTTAAAATCCAATAGGGATTCTGTGTTTCCGGATTCCCTTTAAAGGCTCCGTCAGGTTTTACCTCCCACCAGTTTTGTGCAGGTAATAGCCTGCTTTTATTTAAATAGGAATAATTATCTGGGCCATACTGATCAAAATCCACTCCTCTCGGCAACCAATATAAACTTACCAACGGTGAAAAAGAAGCCCCAGGAGTTTGTCTGTTTTTAGAATCCTGTAAAGAGCCTATGAAGTTAGCATCCAATGTTAATTTATCATCCAAGAACTTGCTTGAGTTTCTGAAAGAGATGTTATACTGATCAAAATATGACATTGGAATAACTCCTTTATTGGTTGTATTTCCAATAGAAAAGTAGTTGGTTGATTTTTCATTTCCTGACTGAAAAGAAAGGCTGTTAACCCATGTCGTTCCTGTTTGTAAGAAATCTTTAAGGTAATCCTTGGAACCTCCTTTTGCACCCCAACTCTCAATATTATCCCCCGGAACCTGGCCAGATACAGATGGATCATAAGATAAATAGCTGTGCTGCAGTTTTGGAAGACTGTATGCACGTTCTACAGTTAAGCTGGTGCTATAAGAGATAGAACTCCTTCCTATTTTTCCTTTTCTTGTGGTAATCAATATGGCTCCATTCCCTCCTGCAGAACCATACAATGCTGACGCAGAAGCCCCTTTTAAGAAATTGATACTTTCAATATCGTCCGGATTGATCGAGCTCAATACATCTCCGGGATCCGGCATATTGGAATACTGGCTTATATCCGCAGATTTCCCTGATCCGTTAATAATAGGAATCCCATCGATTACATACAATGGCTGGCTGTTAGAAACGGACTTATTCCCCCTCATAATCACCCTTACAGAACTTCCTACTCCGTTTGTTCTATTGATCTGCACATTAGAAACTTTCCCATTGATAGAATTTAAAAGATTGGGAGTTTTCACTTCTGTAAGCTCATCTCCACCAATCTGCTGGCTGGAGTAAGTAAGAGACCGAGCCTGTCTTTTTATCCCCAAAGAAGTGACAACGACCTCCTGAATATCGGTTGCCTTCGTGGTGTCGGCTGCTTTTTTCTCCTGTGCGCTTGCAAAAAAGGAAAAAACTAATAGAACCGGTATAACTGCTTTTCTCATAAGGTTTAGATTAGTTAGATTTATTTGAAAATCAATCACATCCCTTTAAATAGTTCCTTAGTGTTTAATACAAAATTCTTTTATTTTTTAAGCAATAAAATGCTCTTTATGTATTAAATAATTTAAAGTTTTGTTAAGATTTAATTCATATTAGCAAATCTAAATTTTGTTGGCAGTCCGATATAATACTATTTTGTCATAAAACGATATTATTCTTTCATACAATTTTAAATTCCTATCACAAATAAGTGATTTACAACAATATACAATACTCTGAAAGCATGTAATTAAAGAGAATTTATTTCACTTTTTATTTAAAAAAAAGATCCGATAATCAAATCCGGATCTCTGATAAAGTATTTTATTAAGTTTAATAGACTATTCAATTTTTTTAACTCCCTTAAACTGTTCTTTAAACTCTGTAGGAGTTGTTTTCTTAATAGATTTAAAGACTTTATTAAAATTGGCAATATTATTAAACCCTGCCTCAAAAGCGATTTCAAAAACGGTAAGATTTTTTTCCATCAGCCAGCGGGCAGCATAGCTGATTCTTATTTCATTGAGGTAATTAACAAAAGTTTTCCCTGTCCTCTTTTTAATAAACCTGTTAAAAGTAACATTACTCATATTGATAAGGGAAGCGACATCATCCAGAGTTATTTTATTTTCAAAATTTTTGTGAACAAAATCATGAACAATCTTCATTTTATCATTATCCGCGAAACTTTCAAGCTCTATGCTGTAAGAGGATAAAAACGTTTTATCTTCCGCAATTGCCAGTTCATTAAGGATCTTCATCATTTCTATAAAAGATTCAAAACTGTTCATTTTTGACAGGTTAAGAAACGAGTCCTTTAGTTTTTCAGCCGTCTCAGTAGAAAACAGAATTCCTCTGATGGAATCCTTTACCAGGTTACTGATGGGTTTCAGGATATTTTTTTGCATTAAAGACTGGCTAAAGAAATCCTGATTAAACTGTATGGTGATCTCGTGCGTTTTCCTGTTCTTACAATTATGATTTGCCCAACAATGCGGCAAATTGGGACCTATAAGTACCAATTCGATATTACCAATTTCCCCGGTATGGTCTCCTACCATTCTTCGATATCCTTTTCCTTTATAGATAAAATTGATTTCAATTTCGGGATGATAGTGATAGGGAAAATCAAAGGAAGCCTTGATCCTGTCGAATACAAGAAAACTGTCTTCCGGAGAGAGTGGAGTTATTTCTCTCAAAATATTTTCTAATTCACTCATGCAGCAGTTTTGAAAATAATTAAGCAATAAGGGTGTAGTACAAATCTTTGTAAAAGTGATAAAATAATATCAATGTAAAAATATATTTTTGATTTTTTTATTTGTAAAATAGTTCCGATATCACAATACAGCACTGTTTAAATAATTAATCCTTTTGAAATCACACTTTTTTGTATCTTTAAATTAAAGTTATAATATGCCACAACAGCTTATTTTTCAAGATCACTATAAAAGACTTGGACTGGAAATATTCTCAGAAAAGAATCTGAAAGATGTAAACGGGAATCAGTTCAGTACAGATATTAAAGTCTTTTTTATTCCTGCAGGATATGAGCTTACGGTGGATTTCAATCATTACAGAACACAAAAGCCTTCTTTATTTTTTCTTACCAATCAGCACCTGGTTATAGAAAAAGGAAAAGAAGAATCTGTATTATTGTACTATAACCGCGATTTTTACTGTATTCAGATTCATGATAAAGAAGTAGCCTGCGACGGTCTTCTTTTTCATAATGTCTTTGAAATACCTTTTGTAGAGCTTGACCATGAAGAAACCGGGATCATTAAAAACCTGCTTCAAAACATCCAAAGCGAACTCGAGTGGAAAGACTCTTCAGCTGAAGAAATGATCAGAACCTATGTAAAGCAAATTATTATCCGGGCTACCAGACAATGGAAAAAGCAAAATTTAAATAATGATATTATAAAAATTCCGGGCAGTGAACTTGATATTTTCAGAGACTTCAGCAGGCATCTGGAAATTCATTTCAGAGAAAAACATACTGTAGCAGATTATGCAGAATTGCTTCACATTGCCCCAAAAACTTTAACCCATAAATTTAAAAATTTACGGTTGGATTCTCCCAACCAGTTTATTATCAACAGGATTTTATTGGAAGCCAAAAGACTCCTTTTTTATACTGATAAACCCGTTAAAGAAATCGCCTATGACCTGGGATATGAAGATCCTGCCTATTTCAACAGTCTTTTTACCAATAAAACAGGAAGCACACCCTCCAATTTCAAGAAAAATTACAGCTCGGGAAAAAAGTACAATATTTAAGTCCTTTTATCTATTCAAAGTGGCAGATCACCGACATATCTTTGTAACATCAAAAACAATTAGTATTAAAATAAAAAACAAACATTATGAGACGTAACGCAACAGCCGTTTGGAACGGTACTATCAAAGAAGGTAAAGGACATTTAACAACACAAAGTACTACTTTAAACCAGACTCAATATTCTTTCAACAGCCGTTTTGCTGATGGCGTGGGAACAAACCCTGAAGAATTACTGGCCGCAGCTCACGCAGGATGTTTTACGATGAAGCTAGACGCAGAACTTTCACAAGCCGGCTACAATCCTGAAGAGCTTAAAACAACTTCTGTAATCACTCTTGATCCAAACATTGGGAAAATTACAAAATCTGAGTTGACTTTAACAGCTAAAGTTCCGGGAATTTCTGAAGAAGAATTCCAGAAATATGCTAAAATTGCTGAAGAAGGATGTCCTGTAAGCGCCGCATTCAATTTTGAGATTACTTTGAATGCTACTTTAGAACAGTAAAATTCAAATTTATCATATATTAAATCTGAGTCTTATAAATTCTCAGATTTAATCTTCAAACAAAATATACCGAGTGGTATATTTTTGTATATTTGTATTCAGAATTATACCAATATGTCGAAGGCAGCAAAAACGAAACAGCACATCATCGAAAAAACAGCAACTTTATTTAACACAAAGGGTTATATTTCTACATCCCTATCGGATATTACGGAGGCCACCGGCCTTACCAAAGGCAGTATTTATGGAAATTTTGAAAATAAAGATGAAGTGGCTATTGAAGTTTACAAATACAATGCTGGACTATTAAGTAAAACAATTAATTATTCTTTTGGGGATGAATATCCTACGTCAGCTGAGAAATTACATGCTTTTGTAGAGTTTTACCGAAAAAACTGGAAGACGGTCTTTTCCAATGGAGGCTGCCCCCTGATGAATGCAGCAACAGAAGCAGATGACTCCTTTCCGGCTCTTAAGCCTTATGTCAGAAATTCTTTTAAACTATGGATGGCAAAAATATCAACAGTCATTTTACAGGGCCAAAAAAACGGAGAAATCAATGAGAAAGTAGATGCTGAAAAATATGCTTCACTATTTATTATGCTTATTGAAGGTGGAATCCTGCTTTCAAAAACCATGGGTACTCAAAGTTTTCTGAATGACGCCCTGGATAAAATTACCCACATGATTGACTATGAACTAACTATTCTTCCATCATAAATTTCACCATATGGAAACAAAAAGAGTGGCTATTGTAGGATACAACAGAATCCCATTTGCCAGAATGAATACAGCCTATACAGAACAGGGAAATCAGGATCTTTTACTGGCTGCCCTCAATGGTTTGATAGACCGCTACAGATTAAAAGGTAAGCTTCTTGGAGAAGTTGCCGGTGGTGCTGTGATTAAACATATTTCAGAAAGTAACCTCATCAGAGAATCCGTCATGAATACGTCTCTTGATCCCGCCACTCCCGCCTGTGATCTTCAGCAGGCTTGTGATACTGGTATTGAAGCTGCCATTTATATAGGAAATAAAATTGCTTTGGGGCAGATAGAAAGCGGCATTGCCTGCGGTGTAGAAGCCATGAGCAATATTCCTTTTGAATCTGCACCCAGATTAAGAAAAGCACTCTTAAAAGCCAATAAAGAAAAATCTGCATTCGGGAAACTGAAACACCTGCTAAGCCCAAAACTGAAAGACTGGATGCCTGTTCCCTATAAAGGACAGGAACCCAAAACAGGGCTTGTTATGGGTGAACACACAGAAATTACGGCCAAATATTATCAAATTTCCAGAGAGGAACAGGATGAGCTGGCATTTAAAAGCCATCAAAATATGACAAAAGCTTATGACGAAGGATTTTTTGATGATATGATTACTCCAGCTTTTGGTTTGGATAAAGACAATAATCTTCGCCGTGATACCAGCCTGGAAAAACTTTCTCAGCTAAAACCAGCTTTTGATAAGCAAAATGGCACTCTAACAGCCGGAAACTCCACTCCTTTTACCGATGGAGCCTCCGCCATTTTGCTGGCCAGTGAAGAATGGGCCAAAGCCAATCATCTTCCAATTTTAGCCTATATTACTTTTTCAGAGTTGGCAGGGATAGAATATGTTGACACTAAACAGAATCTACTTTTAGCTCCTGTTTTTGCAGCAGAAAGGATGCTTAAAAAAGCCGGGATAGGCCTTGAAGATTTTGATTATTATGAAATTCATGAAGCTTTTGCCGCTCAGGTATTAGCCACTATAAAAATCTGGGAAGATGATGAGCTTGCTAAAAAGTTCGGCTTAGAAAAGTCTTTAGGAAAGATTGACAGGAATAAACTGAATGTGAAAGGAGGAAGCCTTGCAGCAGCGCATCCGTTTGCAGCAACCGGTGGGAGAATTATTGCCACATTGGCCAAACTTCTTAATGAAAAGGGAAGCGGAAAAGGATTTATTTCTATCTGCGCCGCCCGTGGGCAAGGCATCACAATGATCTTAGAAAAGTAACAATATAATAATAAAAGAGTTTTTAACGGCAAAAATTCTTTTGCTATGCCACAAATAATATGTCTAAATATTCGTGTATAGCGAAAGAAAATTGATAATATTGCAGGTTAAAACTAAATTGATACAATAAAGAAGCAAAACAGACTGTAGATACATTGATAGTAGTCTATAGAGATTTTGCCTATTTAAAATTAGTAACTAGATATGAAAAGAGTTGTCATTACAGGATTAGGCGCCGTGACGCCTTTAGGAAATAATGTCGAAGAATTTTGGCAAAACAGTATTAACGGGGTTAGCGGTGCTGGATTAATCACTCATTTCGATACTGAAAAGTTTAAGGTACACTTTGCCTGTGAGGTTAAGAATTTTGATCCGAAAGCTTACCTGAACCATAACGAAATCAAAAGAAGCGATCTGTTTACACAGTATGCTCTGTATGCATCCTCAGAAGCTATTCAGGATTCAGGATTGGAGCTTGAAAAAATGGACCCTTTTGATACCGGAGTAATCTGGGGTACAGGACAAGGCGGTATGTGGACCTTTGAAAAAGAGGTGATGGATTTTGCTCAGGGTGATGGTACACCGCGTTTCAATCCATTTTTTGTCCCTAAGTTCATTGCCAATATGGCATCGGGAATGATTTCCATGAAATATGGCCTTCAGGGGATTAATTACACCACTATTTCTGCTTGTGCTACAGGAAATACAGCATTAATGGATGCATTTAATTATATCCGTCTCGGAAAAGCAAAAGTGATCATCAGCGGAGGATCTGAAGCAGCTATTTCGCCAGCTTCTATTGGTGGTTTCTCTACGATGAAAGCGATGTCTACAAGAAATGATGACTTTGCTACAGCCAGCCGTCCCTATGATGCGGAAAGAGACGGTTTTGTAATGGGTGAAGGCGCAGGAGCTTTGGTTCTTGAAGAATATGAGCATGCAAAAGCCAGAGGAGCCAAAATCTATGCAGAACTGGCAGGAGCAGCGATGACTGCAGATGCTTATCACATGACAGCCCCTCATCCTGAAGGAGCCGGAGCTATCAAAGCAATGCAACTGGCAGTGAAAGAGGCCGGTATCAATATGGAAGATATCAACTATATCAACCCCCACGCAACTTCCACTCCATTGGGAGATCTTGTTGAATTGAAAGCAATCAACAATGCATTTAAAGGAAGTAAAAACCTTGATATCAGCGCTACTAAATCAATGACCGGACATTTATTGGGTGCTGCGGGAGCTGTTGAAGCTATTCTTTCTATTAAGGCTATTCAAAATGGTATTATACCTCCAACCATCAACCTTCATAGTATTGATGAAAATATTCCGAGGGATATCAATATTGTTTTCGGAGAGGCAAAAGAAAAGGAGATCAACTTTGCACTAAGTAATGCCTTTGGATTTGGAGGTCACAATGCAACTGTTGTATTTAAGAAATTCAGCTAGCCTTCAACTAAAAATAATTTTAAAATCCCCTACATGATAATAATGCAGGGGATTTTGTTTTTTTATTGCAGATTGGGTAGATTACCACATAAGAGATTATTACTTTGGATCCGGAATAAAAAAATCTTCAATACTCTCTGTCATTGGGATATAGAGCCTTTCCCATTCATTACTCTCTACCATCTCCCAACTGTGTCCGTCTCCTTTAAGATCTTCTGCTAAAAGAACAATTCCCGGTTCAATCATAAATGTTGAACCATCACTTACTTTAAATCTTATATTTCCTTTGATTGTAATGACGTACTGTTTTCGGGGAGCAACATGTGCATTTTTCTCCCATTCTTCGGTTCTCGTACTGAACCAAAATCCTGTAGTGGGTATAAGTTTCAGGCTGGGCATTTTCCCTTTTTCGAATGTACATGAGCCATCGGCATTATTCAAAAGCCTTACAGCGGGAATAAATTCTGTGAAAATTTCCGAAGTCAGGTTTATATCGAGGTTATTTTCGTGCTCTGCATTCATATTCGTCAATACTTACATAGTTGGCTTTGATAAATTTAATTATTTAAAAATAAAAACAACCATTTCTTACATAAAACAGGAAGTCCCTACATAATTTTCATACCCTGAAGATTTCACGGAAATTGATAAAAAAAGCAGTCAAAATTGACTGCTTTTCTCTTATGCTTTTAACCATTCTGAGGAGGAAAGGTAATTCTGATCAGGATAGTAAATGAACAGAAGATTTCTCCCTTTTATACTGTTGATGATAGACTGTGTAAGTTCTTTAGGAACAGCAGGGCAACCCCAGCTTCTTCCAATTCTCTTATGCATTGCAGCAAAGTCATCACTTACATAATTGGCACCGTGCAGTACAATTGCTCTTCTGTATGCTGCATCATTAAAGCCTTTATCCATTCCTAACAATTTAAGAGAATATCCGTTGTCCCCTTGATATGTTGCATCCGTGATATAAAATCCCAGGCTGCTCTGCAACGAACTTTCCCTGTTAGAAAAATTCGTCGCAAATTCTTCACCTGTATTTTTTCCGTGAGCAACCAGTGAGTTGAACAGCACTTTCTTGTCATTAAGATCAATTACCCAAAGTCTTTTTGTATTGGAGGACATAGAAAAATCGCAGATTGTTAATAAATGCGACTCCTCAGTAAGCAATCCCGCTTTCTTTAAATTTTCAAATCCCGTCAATGCTTTTGCGAACACTTCATAGTTTAATTCATGTTCCGGGTCAAATGCAATTGATTGGTATAATACCTCTGATGAAGATGCTGCTGCCTTCTTCTCAGATTTCATGTCAGTTACTTTTTCAGTTTTTGTCGTAATACCGTTTTCATTCTTTACCGCCAGTCTTGGAGAAAGATAGAATGAAGTCGTTACCATGTATACAAGGCCGATCAGGCCATAAAATCCTTTCATTCAATAATATATTAATTCCAAATTAGTGGGGCAAAATTATAAAAACATAACTGTCAGACACTTATAAATCCAAAAAGTTTAACGCAATTTAAGAAACTTTAACGGGGCTTCCTCCATCTGCCTGATTATAAATCTCTTCTATTCTTCTCCAATAACTCCTATTTATCTTATCATAGAAAAGGTAAATACATTTAACAGCGAAAATATCCAGCTTACTTCTTGTTTCAATCCATTTCATAATATTTTTAACCAATAATAATTCATTAAATCCTGCCCATTCTCCTGCCGGACTTAGCAGATTTGAAAAGAGGACAGGAAAAACTTCATATTGGTCAATTCTTTTTACTTCCTCAAAAGTAAAAGGGCTTTCAAGGAGAGTTTTTGCTATATATCTGAAATCAGATTCCTGAAGTTCAGTATCAAGATATAGCTCTGATAGAACGATCCAAACTTGTTTTCTGTTTTCCAGACTCTCTTCTCCCATAGCAAGTGGATAAAAATACTTTTATGGTTGTGAATCCGAAACGAATTCCAGACTGATAGAATTCATACAATATCTCAGTCCTGTAGGCTTTGGGCCGTCATCAAAAACATGTCCCAGATGGGAATCACATCGTTTACAAAGCACCTCTACCCTTTCCATTCCGTAGGTCTGATCTTTTTTGTAATACACCCCTTCTTTGTCTGCTTCAAAAAAACTTGGCCATCCGCAGCTGCTTGCAAATTTTGATGTAGAGCGAAACAGGTGGTTTCCACAAACGGCGCAATAATAATCTCCTATTTCATCAAATTCATTATATTTTCCGGTAAAAGCTCTTTCTGTTGCGGCTTCTCTGGATATTGCATACAGGTCCGGAGCCAGAATTTTTCGCCATTCCTCATTGGAAATGCTCAGTTTGGTGGTATCAGTTCTTGAATAATATGGATTGTTTTTTGCTTCTTTATTTTCCATAGAAGTAATTTTAATAGGTTGATGTTTCTGCTTACATCCCAGCAGAAAAGTTAATATGATGATTGAAACTAAAAATTTCACCGTCAATTTTAATTGCTCATATCTTAACCACAAAAGTGATAGGAAATGTAAACACTTAAGTCAATAGGGTATTATTCTCAACCCACTAAAGTGTTCAAAAGTCTTAAAAACAAAAATTTTGTGTCTATTGTGGTTTAAATAGTAAATGGTTTAATAGCCAAATTTAGTAAATTTGAGAATATGAATGACGAAGCAAAAAGAAAACAGCTAAGGAAATACAAGGCATTTGCCACGGGATTATTTGTTCTGATGGCCGTTATTTTCATTATTACCACAATTTTACAGAAATCTAACCATTCTCATTGGATAGGCTATGTCCGGGCTTTTGCTGAAGCGGCAATGGTGGGTGCACTGGCAGATTGGTTTGCTGTAACGGCTTTATTCCGTCATCCACTCGGGCTGCCGATTCCGCATACCAACCTGATTGAAAACAGCAAACAAAGGCTCGGTGATAATCTGGGAAGTTTTGTGGTCAGTAATTTTCTTTCGCCTCAAAATATACGTCCCTACATTCAAAAAATTAAGGTCTCAAACTTCGTGGGCGAATGGCTGGGTAAGGAAAAAAACCAAAATATCCTGATCAGAAATATTTCAGATATCGTACTGGATATCCTTAATAAGCTTGATGATTCTACGGTAAGTCAATTCATCAGTAAGAAGGTATCTGACATGACAGATGATATCAAGCTCAACAAAGTCGTAGGAAACGGAATTCATTATATCTTGGAAAAGAACGACCATCAGAGAATTATCACCAATCTTTCTAAGCAGATTAAAGATTATATTATTGAAAATGATGAAATGATCAAAGAGCGGGTAAAACAGGGAAGCTACTCATTTGTTCCCTCTTTTGTGGATAATAAAATAGCAGACAAGATTACAGATGGGCTTTCTGATTTTTTCAGGGAAATTGAAGAAAATTCCCAACATGAAGTAAGGGCATTAATCACACAAAAAATATATGAATTTTCTGTTGATCTTAAAGAAGATCCGAAATGGGATGATGAGTTTAAAACCATCAAAAACGGACTTCTGAAAAATGATAAGCTGGATGAATATTCCAGTGATATCTGGATTTCTATCAAGAAAACACTCATGAAAGAACTTCAGGAAGAGCAGTCAGCACTGAAAAATTATCTGTATAAAAACCTGGATGAATTTTCACAAAATTTAAAGACTGATGAAAACCTTCAGAATAAAATAGATCATTGGGTGCGTGTCACCGCTTATAAATATATTCTGAAAAACACCCACCAATTCGGGAACCTCATCAGTACAACCGTAGGAAACTGGCAAGGAAAAGAGCTGAGTGAAAAAATGGAACTGGAAGTAGGAAAAGACTTGCAGTTTATCCGGGTAAACGGAACTTTAGTGGGTGGCCTGGTAGGCTTAATTATCTATACTGTAGCCAACTTTTTCATTTAAAAAATAAAAACCACCATCTTCCAGCCATGAAAAAAATATACACCGCAGTATTCCTGCCCTTTTTCATCTTTTGTATGAGCCAAAAAGTTGAATTGAAAGCTGTAACAGATTCTTCCCAGGTTTTCAAAGGAGCAATTTGGGGAGTTCCTTTTACCATGCAGCTTAATTACACAGGAATTGTTGACTGTAATCAGTATCAGCATTTTGTAGAAGGATGGTATTATTATGACAAATATCAAAAGAAAATTCCACTTACAGGAATTTATGATTTGGGAACTCTTTATCTCTATAATTTTGGAAATAAGCATACACTGTATGCAAAAGAATTAAGGAAAGTGATCACTTCTCCGCGTAAAGTAGAAAAAACAGACAGCATTGCCCGCACTTTAAAGCCCAAAGAAGCATTGCTATTTGAAAAAAATGATACTAAACAGGAGGTATCCGGAACTTTTTATATGGGAAAGCAATCCCAACCCGCTAAATTATACACCGGCAATCCGACAATCTACCGGTATAACAACTATTTACTTCTTCCGGACAATAAGAAACTCAATACTTTTGATTTTATGAACCGGCTGGGAGGAAATACACTGTTATCAACAGCCTCTTATAGTACAGGAAACAGGGTGTTGCTTTATTTTGAAAACCTGTCCAATTTTAATTTTTGCGGAATATGCGGAGCCAGTGATGGTGAAAAAGGATACAGGGTTTTGTATTTTACCAAGAACTGGAATTATAAAAACTATGAAGAATTCCTTACTGAAAGTTGTCTGGAAGGAATATCAGAAACACAAAAGATAAAGACCAAAGATCCCAATATACTCCAGTTTAATGTTAAAAAATCATATGCTGCTGCTCCTTATATTCTGACCGTGGGTATAAAAAACGCTTCGGTTTCCAAATCAAAGTAACGGAATATAAAAACAAAAAAGAGAGCTGTTCAAACTCTCTTTTATATTTATCTTGGCAGTCGGCTTGCTCTTTTTAGCAGCTCCTGATTGATATCATTGATCAGTTGTGGGCCTTCATAAATAAACCCTGTATACAATTGTATCAAGCTCGCTCCGGCATCCAGCTTTTCAATGGCATCTTTTGCAGAATGTATTCCTCCCACCCCAATGATAGGGAAAGCTCTGTTGCTTTTTTCTGAGAGGTATCTGATCATCTTTGTGCTTCTCTCACGAATAGGCTTTCCACTTAAACCGCCATTTCCTATTTGTTCCAAAACTTCAGGAGAGGTTTTCAGACCTTCTCTGTTTACTGAGGTATTGGAAACAATTACTCCATTTATTTTTGTTTCAGCAATCAGCTCAACAATTTCATCCAGCTGAGTGTGATTAAGGTCCGGAGCAATTTTCAGTAATATCGGCTTCTGTACAGATTTTGACTGGTTGATTTTCTTTACTTCCGTAATCAGCTCACGCAGATATTCTACATCTTCAAGTTTGGCATGACTTCCCACATTCGGGCAGCTTACATTCAGTACAAAATAGTCTACATGAGGATGGAGACCTTCAAAACAATCCAGATAATCCTGTGTATAGTTCTCTGCTTTTGTATCGGTATTTTTTCCGATGTTTCCACCGATAATTATTTTTCCTTTGTTGGATTTTAATTTTTCGATTGCTGCCTGAAGTCCTTCATTGTTGAAGCCCATTCTGTTGATGATTCCGCCATCTTCAATAAGACGGAATAATCTTTTCTTAGGATTTCCTGCTTGAGCTCTTGGTGTCACAGTTCCTATTTCCACAAAACCGAAACCTAAGTCTCCCAATTCATTGAATAAAACAGCATTTTTATCAAAACCGGCAGCCAGTCCTACAGGATTTTTAAATTTTAATCCGAAAACTTCTCTTTCCAGACGTTTGTCTTCAATAGGTTTTGGGAGAAATAATTTGGTGAGAAATCCAAAATTCCTGAGCATTGAAAAAGTAAAGTGATGTACTTCTTCAGGATCAAATTTGAAAAGAATCGGACGAATGAGCGATTTGTACATTGAAAAAAAGTTTTACAAAATTACTCATTTTAAAATTAATCGTGGATTAACATATGTCCTTTTATCAAAATAGCTGATAAACAGTATCTATAAAGCAGGAACATTTGCAAGATACAGTTGTATAAAAATTTTTAGCTGAAGCTATTTCCCGCTTTTCAGTGCAATCTTTTTTTGCAAAAAAAGGATTTTCATTACAATCGGGGCTAAGGTTGCGGACTTTTATTCCAACATGATGAAATAACCACAAAGTTTGTCATTCCGCAGGAATCCAGACCTAATCTTTCCATACTATTTTCTAATACAATCTTAAAATCCTTACAGGATGGCAAACTTTGTGGTGATGTGGTAACGGAGCCTTGCCAAGGTTTAAAACCTTGGCAAGGCTCTATCCTGAAGATTCCTTTATAAAATGTTTAAAATATCTGGTTAAATTAAGAATAGGGGCTCAAATCAAAGTTCAGAATCTTCCCTACCCTTTCAAACTCATCATCTATAGTAGCATTTACCGTAATCCTGTCATTAGAAATAGGATGATTAAAAATCAATTGATGGGCATGCAGCGTCATTTTGCTAATCTCAAATGTTTGAAGCCACAACTTATTCTGTTTATTGCATCCATGTTTACGGCAACCTAAAATAGGATGCAGAATATGCTTAAAATGTTTTCTTAACTGGTGAAATCTTCCTGTTTCAGGAATGGCTTCTACCAAAGAATATCTCGAAGTCTGATGTTTTAAAAAGGGTAAATCTATTTCCGAAGTCTGCAAACGACGGTAGTAGGTAACTGCATTTTGCTTGACTTCATTTTCATTAACTAAATCATAATCAATTGTTTCTTCTTCTTTTGTCCAGCCACGAAGAATTGCCAGATATTTCTTCTCCACCTCGCGTGAGGCAAACTGCTCGCTCATGATTCTAAGGGTCTCTTTATCTAAAGTAAACAGCAGAACACCTGAAGTTTTCCGGTCTAAACGATGTACAGGAAACACTTTTTGTCCAATCTGTTTCTTCAGCTCCTGAATAGCGTAAGTATCAGCTTCTCCCGCATAGAAGGATTTATGAACCAGTAATCCGCTGGGTTTGTTGATGGCAATAATATGTTCGTCACGATAAAGAATTTCTAACATGGGACAAAAATAGAAATTTTCGACCGATCTAGCCCTGATTGAAGCGGTATGTTTGAGCTCATTTTGTAGGAATTGGCGCGGCGGCTCTGCCGCCGCGCCAATTCCTACAAAATAGCGAGTAGTGAAAGCAGGTTCCCGGCTCCTAGGAATTAAAATGTAAATTTTTGAACTTTTATTTACTGCTTTTTTTGTTGAATTTCATGGAATTGGAATTCAAATTCATATTTTTGCACATCAGACGTTAAAAAAATTATGGCAAAGCAAGAAGATGTTTTCAAGAAAGTGATTTCTCACGCTAAAGAATATGGTTTTATTTTTCCATCGAGTGAGATCTATGATGGTTTATCCGCTGTTTATGATTATGGACAGAACGGGGCTGAACTAAAAAACAATATCAAACAATACTGGTGGAAAGCTATGGTACAGCTTAACGAAAATATTGTGGGTATTGATTCAGCAATCCTTATGCACCCTACTACATGGAAGGCATCGGGCCACGTAGACGCTTTCAATGATCCATTGATTGATAATAAAGATTCTAAGAAGCGTTTCAGAGCAGATGTTTTGGTAGAAGACTACTGCGCTAAAATTGAAGATAAAGAGAATAAAGAAATCGAAAAGGCGGCGAAAAGATTTGGTGATTCTTTCGATAAAGCTCAGTTTGAAGCTACCAATCCAAAAGTTTTGGAATACAGAGCAAAAAGAGAGGCTATTCTTTCAAGGCTGGCAAAGTCTTTGGAAAACGAAGACCTTGCTGATGTAAAATCTTTAATTGAAGAGCTTGAAATTGCTGATCCTGATACAGGTTCTAAAAACTGGACGGAAGTAAGACAGTTCAACTTAATGTTCGGAACCAAGCTTGGTGCTTCCGCAGACAGTGCTATGGACCTTTACCTGAGACCGGAAACAGCTCAGGGTATTTTTGTGAACTTCCTGAATGTTCAGAAAACTTCACGTCATAGACTTCCCTTCGGTATTGCACAGATTGGTAAGGCATTCAGAAATGAGATTGTTGCCAGACAGTTTATCTTCAGAATGCGTGAATTTGAACAGATGGAAATGCAATTCTTCGTTGCTCCCGGAACTGAATTAGAGTTCTACGAACAATGGAAGCAAAAACGTCTGAACTGGCACCTGGCTCTAGGATTAGGGAATGACAATTACAGATTCCATGATCATGAAAAACTGGCTCACTATGCGAATGCAGCGGCTGATATTGAGTTCAACTTCCCGTTTGGATTTAAGGAACTGGAAGGGATTCACTCAAGAACGGATTTCGACTTAAAGGCTCACGAAGAATTCTCAGGAAGAAAACTTCAGTTCTTTGATCCTGAAAGAAACGAAAACTATGTTCCTTATGTGGTGGAAACTTCGGTAGGTTTAGACAGGTTATTTCTTTCTATCTTCTCTCATTGCTTAAGAGATGAAGTATTGGAAGATGGATCTGAGAGAACGGTCTTATCTTTACCACCAGCCTTAGCACCAATTAAAGCAGCTATTCTTCCATTGATGAAGAAAGATGGTTTGGCGGAGTATGCAGAAAATATCTTCAACGACCTGAAGTATGATTTCAACTTATTCTACGAAGAGAAAGATGCGATCGGAAAACGATACAGAAGACAGGATGCGATTGGTACGCCTTACTGTATTACCATTGATCATGACTCTCTAACGGATCACACTGTAACGATAAGAGACAGAGACACGATGAAGCAGGAAAGAGTTCCTGTTTCTGAACTGAGAAGGATCATTGATGAGAAAACCAACTTCAGAAATTTACTTTCTAAAATATAATGTAAGAGCCCTGATTTTTCAGGGCTTTTTTATTTTTACACACAATAGATAAATATATTACGGAAATTATTATTTTTGGAGAACTTTTAAAGCTAAAAAAATAATAACTATGAAGAAATTAATTATTTCATCACTGGCTATGGCAGTGATCGTAAGTTGTAGCTCATCCAACGATAATCCGGAAGACAACAACAATACTAATGACAATACCCCTTATCTTTTAAAAAAATTTACCGAAGTTACACAAGACGGGCAATCTTATGTTGTGGAATATAAGTACGACGGAAATAAAATAACTGAGGCTTTTGACGTTACAGACAACGAAAAGGAAGTATACACTTATGACGGGGATAATATTGTAAAAACAGAACTGTTCAGGAATGGAGTCATGAAATTCATGAGAGAATTTACCTATTCTAACGGAAGGCTTGCTTCTGAAAAAGTGACTGATAAAGAACAGGCTGGAACGTTGGTATACACAGAAAACTACCAGTACCTGAGCGATAACCATGTAAGGTATAATAAGTATAGCTCCGCTACATATAATCCGTCAACAGGAACTTATTCCAATATACAATACGTTCAGAAAGATGTTTATCTTAATTCTAACGGGAATATAGCTTCTTCCAGCTATACGAGCAATGGAACTACATACAATGCCACATTTATGTATGACTCCAATAACCATCCTATGAAAAATGTAAAAGGTTTCGTAAAAATGGAGATGTTTTCGCTTGATGATGGTGAAATGGCTTACAATAACCTGTTAAGCTACAACGGAAGTTATTCAGGAACCGTAAGTGGAACACGTGGAACCACCGGGGTTCATACGCTTAACAGTTCCGATTATCCTACCAAATCGGTTATGACATATACCAGTTCTGCTTTGGGAACCAATAAGCATACTTATCTTTATGAGTATAACAAGTAATGATCTTATTTATTACCATACTTAGCCTTGAATAATTTCAGGGCTTTTTTTATTTTCAACCTTATCTCTTAATTTATTATTTTAGATCTCAAAAAATTCAAATATGAAAAAAATAACTTTCTTAATGTTTGGGCTCATCCAAACATTAGTATTATCCCAAACTCAGGATTTGACAGCCTTGGCCACAGGAGACCATGTGGGTATGAATGCCCTGTTTGACGATAAAGATAATCTTTATGGCTATATTTCACTATATTCTTATGGGAAATCCGGAGACAAGACCAAAAAATTTGAATACGTAGTATTAGACAAAAACCTCAACCCCGTTGCCAATAAGGAATTCGAAGGAGACATTACCGCGGCTTCCTATATGGGCTATGTTGACTTCAAAGGACAGATTATCTTAAAACCTTCCATGATCGATTATTCTCTGATAAAAAGCAGAGAAGTATTTACACCTGTTTCCATGATAATTGATCCGAAAACCAATACCATTACCCGAAAAATTTATTATGATTATCTCGAAGACAGAAGTTTCAAAGAGATTAACGAACCTAAAAGCTGGAAAGAGCAGCGTAAAGAAAATAGGGAAGAGAAAAAAGAAAAAGGCTACAATTACATTTCGGCGGTGGGAGAAATAAAAGAAGGCGGCTACTTTGTTATTGAATACAAAGATTACGGAAAGTATGTGAACAACAATAGCCTGATGAAATTTAATGAAAACAAAAAAGAAGTATGGAAGTATCAGTACAATACCAATGGCGACAAAAAGGTTTTCTCTACGTTGTCTCCTTTGGAAAAAGATGACAACTATATGTACTGCATCATGAAAAAAGTAGATGACAGGAAGAAAACGTTCAGCCTTCTTGTGCTGGATATGAAAACAGGAAAGGAGGTTGTCAATAAGCCTATCACAGGAGTTTCTGACAAGACTATTGAATATATTAATACTTTTGTCGCCAATTACAGTCCCATTGATAATGATAAAACTTTTGATGACAAAATAGTATTAACAGGCAGAAATTATGGGATCGACGACTATGATACAGGATTTGCAAGATTAATGATTAATAAATCCGACTTCACCGTTAGTGTAAAAACACTTGATTATAAACCGGATTTTGTGCCTTATCTCCCTAAAATTGATGGACATGGGTTTGTAGAAAGTGGATATTATCTTCAAACTAAAGATTTATATTTTATGAGTGATGGCAGTGTGGGTATCCTTACAGAAAAATATAAACCTGCAGGGCAATATAACGCTCCAAAAACTACAGATCTAGTGTATGTTTACACTGATAAGGATTTTAAAATCAAAGATCTTAAAGTTTTTGAAAAAGAAAAAACAAAATGGAGTAACAATGATTATCTATTCTCACAATACCTCAATGGAGGGAAAGATGTAGTATTTTTCTACCGCGACTATCAAAAAGACGAAGTAACGAGACAGAAAAGATGGAACCTTTTCATCAACACCATTATCGACGGAAAGTTTAAGCAGGAGACCATTCCTATTTCAGAAAAAGATAATTACACGGTAATCCCGTACGTAGGAAAAGAAGGTTATATTTTACTTCGTGAGTTTAATGAAAAAGAGAAATTCAATAAAATCCGTTTGGAAAAACTGAACTACTAGATAAAAAGAATCCTGGTGACATCAGGATTCTTTTGTTTGATAATAATCTGCAATATTTTTTATTTCATCCAGACTCAGATTCCACATAAAGCTCAGGAACTGCTGATAGCTTTCACTTTGGTTTTTGGGATCTACTCTATCTAAATATCTGTTGAGATTATAATTTTTTCTGGCTTCATATATTTTAGAAAAACATTTCCCCAGCCAGCTTTTATAATATTTTTCTTCTTCACTATCCTGTAAAAACTGCATGGCTACATAAATCCCTACACCGTAGTCTTCTGCATGAAAATAATTGGGCAAGACTTCCGCCCTCGCTGTTTTCTTTAACGCAATAAAAGAATCGGCAGGGTCTCCCGATGGATCTAAAGCTGTAAGTTCTGTAAACGTTTTTTTCAGCATAGTTATTCTTCTCGACATTTCAGGATGGGAGGCCAGAGAATCTTTATCCAGTTTTTCTTTATAAAAATTATAATTGTATAGCGAAAAGTCTTCTTTTTTCATCCACTTATCATTGAAAGTCTGCTTTGGAAGATTAAAAAGTTTTTTATATGTTTCCATCTTAAGTTCCCTTGGTGAAATGGTATCAAAATCCTGCAATCTTTGAAGTGCATTCACAAATTCGGACTTCTTAAAATTACTGTTTTTAAAAATGATATATCCCAAAGAATCTGCCTGCATTTCCTGCTGCCTTCTTTCTACTCCTTTTTTGTAGACTTTGTTTTTCAAAATATCAAAAGCTTTCTGGTTCTGACTTTGGCTGCGGCTGGAAGTGGTGGCCTTTATATCCTGAACTGTAATTTTATCAAGTTTATCCTGCTCAATAAGCTTTAAAAAAGATTTCAGGGAATGCTCCTGTATTTTGTGCCCCAATTCATGTGAGATCACTGCTGCAATCTGTTCTTCATTTTTAAACCAGCTGTAAAGTCCCATATTAATAACAAAAGTTCCATCTGGAAGACAGTAAGCATTAGGGGTATTATCTCTTGCTATTAAAATTTTCAGATCTTGGGGAATCTGGGGATTATTCTTTTTAAGGCGCTGAATCAGGGACTGTATACTGGTTTCAAATTCAGATTTAAAGATGAAGTCTTTATTCTTCACCTGCTTTTCAAAGTCTGTTTCAAATTCATTATAAATCTTAGATAACGCTGAACCTGTTTTCCCGGAATACTGTGATTTTAATCTTTTAATGGTAGATTCGTTATTCCCGGCAAAACCCTTCAAAAATTCTTTTCTCTGTAAATAATCTGCTGTGTCTATCGCTTTATAAGCTTGTGCCATTCCCATTATCGAAAATAGGAAGCCCATCGATACAATAAGTTTTCTGATCATATTTTTTCATCAATAAAACAAAAATAGCTTATTTGACCATTCATTTTCATTTTTCTAACTAAATTATTTTAAATTTGTTAGAGACCGATTCACGTGAATATGAGAATATTAAAGTATATGATAGGTGGAGCGGCAGCAGGTGCTGTGGCAGCTTATTTTTTGGGATATGATTATTTGTTTAGTGGTATTTCCAAAACCTACCTTAAAGGAAAATCAAGCGCCTATATTGATGACGGAGATCTTTTCCCCAGCAACCCTATTGATACTGAAGCACCCGAGCTCTGGGAAGAAGATTCCGGTTACAACCAAAAGGAATTACCGAAGCATTTAATTGATAATTTAAAAACGTCTAAAACGGCTGCTTTTGTGGTGATCCGAAATGGTAAAATTCTGCACGAGCAGTATTGGGCCGGCTATAATCAGCTTTCACAGACCAACTCTTTCTCTATGGCAAAAGCCGTTACGGTAATGCTTCTGGGGAAAGCTCTGGAAGAAGGTATTATAGGAAGTATTGATGAAAAAATTTCAGAATTTTATCCTGAACTCAAAGAGAAAACATTCGGAAATACAGTCACACTTAAAAATCTGGCTCAAATGGAAGCAGGACTCGACTGGGATGAGAACTACAATAATCCTTTCCTTCCCAACGCCAAAGCCTATTACGGGAAAAATCTTGTAAAAGCCGTGCTCACAAGAAATTTTAAAGAAGAGCCGGGAACAAGGTTTGAATACCAAAGCGGATCTACACAGCTTCTGGGTTTTGCGGTAAGAAAAGCATTAGGAAAACCTCTGGCAAGTTACCTCTCTGAAAAATTCTGGATTCCGTTGGGCATGGAACAAAATGCCAAATGGAGCACAGACAACCACGGAATAGAAAAAGCATACTGCTGCATCCACTCCAATGCGAGAGACTTTGCCAAACTGGGACAGCTATTTCTGAATGATGGCAAAGTTGGGGATCAGCAGATTCTTAATACAGATTTTATTGAACACATGAGAACTCCTACAGAAAAGTCTGAAAACATTTACGGAATGGGCCTTTGGATCAATCACGACAACCCAATCAAACATTATTATTTTCTGGGACTTCAGGGGCAGTATATCATTATGGTCCCTGAACATAATATGGTCATTGTAAGAACGGGAAGCTACTTCAACAGTCCTAAAAATGACAGAGGAAGGCCGGACCAGGTAGGGTTCCTGGTGAATGAAACCGTACAATTATTTCAATAAAAACATGGAAAAATACAGCATCAAAGTTGATGAATATATCGATAAATCTCCGGATTTTGCTCAACCTGTCTTAATTTATCTTCGTGAAATAATTCATGAAGCCTGCCCTGATGCAGAAGAAGCTATCAAATGGAAGTTTCCCACCTTCATGTATAAAGGAAAGATTCTCTGCTCTATTACTTCTTTTAAGCACTATTGCAGTCTTGGGTTCTGGCTACACCAGGAAATGAAAACTTTAAAGGAAATAGAAACTACAGCTGAAAAGAGTTCGATGTTCAGCTTGGGCAAGATCACCAAAATGGAAGATCTTCCTTCAAAACTTCAACTTAAAAAAGCCATTAAAGAGGCTATGGAGCTTACGGACATGGGAGTTACCATGAAGAAAGCAGCTCCTTCTAAAACAGAAATGGAGGCTCCTGAATATTTTCATGATGCTTTACACGCTAATGGAAAAGCATTGGACGTCTTTGAGAAAGCTTCACCGTCCTTCAGAAAAGAATACATCACCTGGATCACTGAAGCTAAAACTGAAGCCACCCGGAATAAAAGGATGGAACAGGCCCTGGAATGGATTGCAGAAGGGAAAGGGCGGAATTGGAAATATGAGAGGAAGTAGAGACTTCGGGAAAGAAACAGAATTTTCAAGACATTTAAACATAAGACAGGAATAAAGACTAATGAAACCTAAAATTAGCTTCAGGAAGTGTATTTTTCTTTAAGAAAGCTTCATATTCAGGGGACAGCTGTGCCCGGCCAAAGGTATTTTCGCCGCTCATACTTCCAAGACGCACTTTATCTTTTCCAAACTTCCTGTTCATAGCATCCATGGCTTTCATTACAGGAAGGTGTTGGTTTTGGGTATCTTCTTCAAAAAGACCAATCTGTCTTTGATCTTCGGGAACAAAATCATTGACCATAACGCCGGCTCTTTTATAATGAAAACCATCTTTATAAATTGATTCAAAAAGCTCGTTCACCACTCTTCCTATTATAATGGAGGAATTGGTAGGATTGGAAAGGATCCGGGTCACTGCATTTCTATATTCGGGAAGATCTTTTCTGAAACGATTGGTCTGCACAAAAACGGTGATCATTTTACAGCATGTGCTTTGTTTCCGCAGTCTTTCTGAACAGTACATTCCAAAAGTTTCTACTCTTTCCCGTACCTCCTCTTTTTGTGTCAGCATTTCCATAAAGCTTCGGGTAACGGCTATAGATTTTTTCGGCGATGGTGCATCCAGTTCCAGCTGGCGGATTCCTTTCAGCTCGTTAAGCATTCTTACCCCATGAATCCCCATAATCTTGCGGATCCACATTTCAGGTTTCTGAAGAAGATCCCAAGCTTTGTAAACCCCATTGTCATTCATTTTTACAGCCAGCTTCCTTCCTATTCCCCATACATCACCTATATTGAGCCATTTCAGGGCTTTCTCAATTTTTTCAGGCGTATCCAGAATATATACCCCTTTAAACTGAGCAGGAAAGTCTTTAACGATTCTGTTGGCCACTTTACACAACGTTTTGGTGGGGGCAATTCCTATACTTACAGGAATATTTTCTTTTTCTTCAATTTCTTTTCTGATGTTATCGCAATATTCATGGATATCAATATACTTAAAGCCTGTCAAATCAAGGAAAAGCTCATCAATGCTGTATACTTCGTATTCAATAACGTAAGATTTAGCAATATTGATCACCTGCTGGCTTTTGTAGTTGTACAATTCAAATTTTGCCGAAAAAATTTTCACATCATACTTCTGGAAGAGTTCTTTATATTTAAAAGCAGGAGCTGCCATAGGAATTCCCAGCTCTTTTGCTTCTTTGCTCCGGGATACCACACATCCATCGTTATTGGAAAGAACCACAACGGGTTTGTTTTCAAGGGAAGGGTCTAAAGTCCTTTCACAGGAAACAAAAAAGTTATTGCAATCTACGAGGGCATACATGATGATGTGTGAATATATACTGCAAAATTATAAACTTTTAAAGTATAAAATCAGTTTCAGTTAAACATTAACATCACTTTTAACATACTGTATTTTAAATAATTATTTTTTTATAATACGACAGGTTTTGTCGCATCAGCGCTTTAATTTGGTCTTCAAAAACAGTATCCGTTGCATATTTAGCCTTAGATCATTTTCAGACGTTCTTCTTCCAGATCAAGCTGAAAAAGCTGATGACGAATGATTTCTTCATCAATCGAAATATCCTTATTAAGCTCTGTGAGAAACTGCCTTTGACTTTCAAGCATTTCAATAAAAACAGCTTTGAATTTTTCATTCATCCAGTCTGCATCATTGGCTTTATTTTTTTCTTCCCAATGTCTCAACAGCCGTTCTATTCCTGCATGACTGTGAAGTTCACTTTCATGCTTATTTTTAAGAAAATGATAAACGTGTTCTCTTAATTTTTGTTTGACTTCCTTCCGGGCTAGCTCTTCTTTTTCTTCATCTATAAAATCCTCAAATACCTTTCCATATTTTATAAAATAAGGCAATGTAAGTCCTTGTACCAGAAGGGTAAGCAATATCACTACAAAAGTGATAAATAATATAAGGTTTCTGTTTGGAAAAGGAGTCCCATTTTCAAGACTTATAGGAATAGCAAGTGCTGCTGCCAGGGATACTACTCCCCTCATTCCCGTCCATCCAAGTAAAAGAGGCATCATCAGGCGCCTTCCCGTGGAAGATGCCCTGGGAGTTACAGAAGGGCGAAAAATAATCGTGGCAATCATTGCCGCATAGGAGCTTATTATTCTGGCAGCGATAAGAGTGATGGTTACTAATACTCCATAATTAATAGCAGTCTTTAAGGCTATTCCTTCGGAACGCAGCCCACCTACAATTTCCGGAAGCTCCAATCCGATAATTAAAAATACAATCCCATTCAGAATAAATACAAAACTTTCCCAGACGCTATATCCTCTTATACGGCTGGTACTGTTTAAGAATATCAATCTTTTACCTGACATATATAATCCACCACATACCACAGCCAATACTCCGGAGCTATGAAACTGTTCGGCTACCCAATACATTAAGTAAGGTTCAATTAAAGTGAGTGCAATATCTGAAGAAGCCTCCGTAGGAAGACGTTTGTGGGCTTGTACAAAAATCCAGCCCAGTAATAATCCAATTCCTGATCCTCCAATCATCATCCATAAGAAATCTAAAGAAGCATCCTGCCATACAAATTGTCCGGTTCCTACAGCGATTAATGCAAAACGGAAAATAATAAGTGAAGAAGCATCATTAAGTAAACTTTCTCCTTCCAGAATAGCTGACGTTGTATTGGGAATCTTCACAAATTTCATAATGGCACCTGTACTTACGGCATCTGGCGGAGACACTATACCTCCCAGTAAGAATCCCAGAGCAATAGTAAATCCCGGAATAAAATAATTGGCAGCAATGGCCACTGAAAATGCGGTAAAAAATACCACAAGGAAAGCAAAGCTTCCAATAATCCGCCACCATCTCTTCATTTCTTTAAAGGAAATTGACCAGGCGGCTTCAAATAACAGTGGTGGTAAGAATATAAAAAAAATAAGATCCGGATTGATCTTTACAGCAGGTAAACCGGGTATAAAACTGACAAGAAGTCCAAATACAACCAGTAAAATAGGATAAGCAATTTTTAATTTAACAGCCCACATATTTAATAATACAATAGCGGCTATCATCGCCAATAAAAAGGGTAAAACGGTGTGCATTGATATTGTGTTTTTTTTAATTTTCCATCTGTTATCTTCATTATTATCTGAAGACAGATTCTCTTACAAATATACAATCAATCTGCATTTTCGGAGCCATTTTTTCAACCTTATCAAAACTTAATTAGAAGTTGTAGAAGAATATCCCAACAGTATCTTTTCTCATAAAGAAGGAGATTTAAAATAGTAAAAAATCAATTAAAACACGTCAAGTTTCGTCGCTTCCGCCCTATACCTTTGCTCTATAATAGTAAAAAATATGGACAAAGTAACATCAGAAAGAATCCAGACACTTCACCCACTGATCAGGGATGAAGTAAAGCAGATCATTAAAGAATGTGACAAAGCACTTACCGGAAGAGCAAAAATAAGGATCACCCAGGGTCTGAGGTCTTTTGAAGAACAGGAAAGGCTTTATGCCATTGGAAGGCTTACTTCAGGAAAAAAAGTAACTAATGCCAAAGCCGGGCAAAGTATTCATAATTATGGTCTTGCTGTAGATATCTGTATGATTACTGATGGAAAAACCGTAAGCTGGGATACTGCAAAAGACTGGGATAATGATCAGGTTGCCGACTGGTACGAATGTGTAAAAATATTTGCCGGACACGGCTGGGATTGGGGTGGAAACTGGAAAACATTCAAAGACCTTCCCCACTTTGAGAAAAAGAATATCCCTTCAGGGAAAGACCTTATTAAAATCACTTGGAAAACCCTTTTAAAAATGCCCAGAGATCAACAGAATTATATCCTATTTTAATTGTCTTTTATTTAAAATAATTATAATACGACATGTTCTGTCGCTTCCCCCGCCTACCTTTACCTGACAAGAAAACAACTAAAAAAGCAATGAAAACCTAAATACAGAATCTCAATTTTCCCAGTAAATAAAGGATTCTATAGATTTAAAATTGCATATGTCCCTTTAAAAAACAATTAAAACATCACATGAAAAAGACAACCATTCTTTCTTTGGACGGGGGTGGAATAAGGGGAATTATCACCTGTATTATTCTACGTTACATAGAAGAACAGCTCCAGTATTATGATAAACCGACTGCAAGGCTCGGGGATTATTTTGATCTGGTAGCAGGCAGCAGCACAGGAGGTCTGATTGCTTCTATTATCTTATGCCCCGACGAAACCCGAAAGGCAAAATATTCTATCCAGAAAGGCTTAGAATTATATGCTGAAAAGGGTGGAGACATCTTTCAGGTATCTTTTTGGGAAAAACTGGTTAATCCATTTGGATTGCTGAACGAAAGGATTTCCCAGGAAGCACTTGAAAAAAATCTGAATGATTTTTTTGGAAATTTAGAATTAAAAGAATTAATAAAACCGTGTTTAATTACAAGTTATGATATAGAAAACAGAAGAGCCAAGCTTTTCAATTCCTGGGAAGCCAATCTCAGTACTGATAATTTTTATGTAAAAGACATTTGCAGAGCTACTGCTGCAGCTCCTACCTATTTCAGCCCTGTACAGATCAAATCGATGTACGGACAGATCTTCAGCCTGATTGATGGAGGAATGTTTGCGAACAATCCTGCTCTTTGTGCTTATGCAGAAGCCAGAAAGATCCCTTTTGCAGAAGTTTTAAGAAACCATCAGAAAGCCAATCATCCCGGCGTCAATGATATGATCCTCATTTCTATAGGTACGGGAGTGGAATCCCGCCCTTATCCGTTTAAAAGATTAGAAAAAGCAGGAAAAATAGGATGGGTAAATCCCATCATTGATATTCTGATGTCTGCCAATGCAGAAACGGTAGATTATCAGCTGTCCCAAATGTTTCAGACATTAGGTTTAAGAAATCAGAAAAACTATTACCGTCTGAACCCGTCTCTGAAAAATGCTTCACCGGCAATGGATAATGTAAGGCGCTCCAATATTGAAAACCTGATCCAGGCCGGCCTGAGTTATATTGATGACAACAGGGAAGTTTTAAACCAGATTGTTCAAAAGCTCATCAGAAACAAAATATAAGCTTAAAAACTTATAATGCCTCCAAATAAGCTTAAAAGCTTATATTATAAAATTCTCACTGAATTAAAGCAGTTGGCCAGGCCAGTTTATAATATTCATAAAAAATTAAATAAAAGTGAAAATAAATTATAACACGACAAGTTTTGACGCTGCGGCCAACTATCTTTAAATAAACAAAATAACCAGGGAAACCAAAGCTAAATAAGCTTGTTCCAAACTTACAATATCCCAATTATTTTTAATAATAATTTTCAGCTTATAAATGCTGAACAGGATAGCTATTGCTCAATATTGAATATTAGTCTGCTAGCACTACTATATATTATTAACCAATTAATAACCTTAACAATTTTAGAATTATGGCAAATTTAGTACAAGAATTAAACAGTTTAGATTTCAGCGTTTACATCGGAGGGCCTATGCAGGCTGCTATCAAAGCTCAGCATGATGCATCTATGTCACAGGTAAACTTCATTAAAGAGGTCGGTTTTGAGGAAGAAGCCGCAGAAGGAGGCGCTAAAAAGCTTAAGTATGTGGATTTCACGTATACAAAGTCAGTTCCCAGCACTGTTGAGAACAGTGATAGTGTAGTAAAATCAGAAGTTAAATTAAGCGTTCCATTGCTTTCTATGCTGACGATTCCGGCTTTAAGAATTGATGAAATGACGATTGATTTCAATGCCAAACTTAATTCAGTAGAAACTCAGAGTATTGCCAGTGAATTCCAGGGAAGCGCTTCTATCAGTGCTAAGTTCTGGAAGGTTAAATTCAATGCTTCAGCTTCTTATAAGAAAACCAACTCAAGTACCTCAACGACAGAAAAAACATATACGTTGGGAGTACACGTAAAAGCTGTAAATGATGAATTACCCGCAGGGCTTTCAAAAATTATGGATATGTTAGAAGATGCTATTGTTGCTTCCGCAACACCCGTGGCTACTTCTTAATAATTTTCAGGATGGCTGCTCCGGCAGCCATCCTTTTAAAAATTTTTATCAATTAAAAAAAACTTATCATGCCAAAATTGAATGAATATTTAGGAGGTATTGTCTCTGAAATTGCTGCAGCCAGAAAAATGACCGATTTACAGACTGTACAGATAGCAAAAGAATATGCTAAAGATGACCTGTTGAAACATTTTTCCATTCCAAGAATGAAAGTGGGAACAGTAGACCTTACCATTCCTTTTGCAGCAGCCGGAAGTTCCCCTGTCCTGCTTTTCAGAGACTTTTCTTATGACGAGATTACAAAAGTAGCCTCAACAGATTATAATCCTGCTGACACAAAAAATGATCAGAATTTAAGGAACTTTCTAGCCAATCAGGAGCTTAGTTACAATGATTACATAACGAAGATCAAAGCTGAAAACAAGCCTACCCTCACCGATTCACAGATACAGTATTTTGAACCTATCTCAAAATATACAGTAGAATACTGTCGTTCCCTTCCCAATTTTACATGGAATAACACAGATCCTCAGTTGCTGCAGCAAAGTCTTTTCAGCAGAATTGTTTCCGAAGTCCGAAGGGTTATTGAGAAAACAGATGACCGCGAGATTATTGTAGAGGCAAGCAAATTGATGCAGCTGGATGCAAAATGCCTGATTTATGCTAAAATGAGTGTGAGCGAAGCAGGAATGGAGTGGTCAAGATATGAAGATATCAATGGAAATATTATAGAAACGCTTATCCCTGAATAATAGAATGAAAAAGTCACAGTTTATATTGGTTTCCCAGTTAAAGAATCAGTTGCTGGAATTTCCGGGTATTGTTTCTTCTTTGGAGAAAAAAGACCCTTTTTTTGTTGAGAAAATGCTTTCCTGGCTTAAGTCTGTAGAAAATATTCTTTCTACAAACACGATCAGTGAAGTTTCGGAAATAGCAGGATTCAGAAGTAAGATCCTGGCAGGTAAAATCAGCGATGAGAGAAGTTTTAATGCTAAAAAAAATCAACTCAAGGTTACTGCAAATCTTCTTCATGATGCACAAAACTGCGTGCTTAATGTACTGCTACCTCATGAAACAAAAATGAATGAATGCAGAGATATCACCAAACAAATATTGGCTTTAGCTGCACAAACGACAAACAGCCTTTATACCTCAGAAATTACATTCGAGGACTTTATACAGAGAGTCTGGTTGCATATTATTTCGGATGATGATTTAAAATTAGGTGGAATCAAGCTCAAATCCATGCTTTCTGAAATGGACATCATTATGCTTATTGCTGATGAAATAGATATCAAAGATTTTTCTTAAAACTAAAATAGCTCAAAATTTTTTTTGAGTTATTTTTTTTATGCGTCAAGTTTTGACGCCTCCTTCGATTACTTTTGAAATATAAACAAGAACACAAAAACAATTAATAAAAAACTTTAAAAAGCCCTTGAATTCAACATTGATCTATGCTGAACAGCCTGAAATATGTTCAAAAATTAACCCACACCTTAAAACACAAAACATGGAGACACCCAATCACCACACAGATATTATCTTCGATGAAGATCTCTATACTATAGAATGGAGTGACATCGAAAATGCAGAGATGGATTATGAAAACTATCTCAACGACATTGAAAACTTCTTCAGACAAGATTTTGAAAATGATGTTCTTGAAGAAGATACACTATAAATATAACATAAGCATTATACATTCTGAAGCTGCCCACCATCCTTTATGCATCTACTGCAATCTCGCCAATTTTCAAAAAGCCTTTGAATTCACCATCACAAACGAGTGGGCAGCCAGAACTGTGTTATAAAAACAACACCGAATCATTTAATAATACAGCTTAGTGTAAGCAATTATTTTTATATCAATAACCTTACATTTATGAAACCAGCAGCTTACCTGATCCATAATAGGAAATAGCTGGTTTCTCTTTTATCTGATACCTATACAAAGGTTGGCAACCTTCCTCACAGTATTAAAAATAATAGTGATGCTCAGTAAACGCTAACCTTCTATAGCAGAATATTTATCATTCTAAGGCCGTTTTTTCTTTCGGAAATTTCACAAAAAAATATAACACGACACGTTTTGTCGCATTAAGCCCATATATTTGTGGTACAAAATTTTACCATGAAAAAAGATTTTTATTTAACGAGATATGCCTTAATCATTAAAAGATTGGAAAGTTCCCCAGCTACTTATTCACAGCTGGAGGAATACCTTTTAAACTCTTTTGAATTTCAGGATGCCGGAATCAAGAGTTATTCTATCCGTACCCTGCAAAGGGATATCCGTGAGATTTCAGATCTTTTTAATCTTTCTATTCACAACAAAAAAAAGGGAGATAACCGGTATTATATTGAAAGTCGCCCCATCATGGAGGTGGATGAATACAACCAAAAATTACTGGAGTCTTTCCAGGTAAGCAATGCCCTGAATCTTCACCCGGATTTTTCAAATTTTATCTTTTTTGAAAGCAGAAAACCAACCGGTGTGGAGCATTTTTATGATCTGTTCTTTGCTATCCGTAATAAAAGAGTGGTTAGTTTCGAACATTACAATTATAAAAATAAGCTGATGACCTCCCGAAAGGTACACCCACTCGCTTTGAAGGAGTCTAAAGACAGGTGGTATCTTATTGCTATTGATACAAAAGATAAAGCCTTAAAATCATTTGGACTGGACAGGATTAATTATCTGGATGTGGGCAAAAATAAATTCCGTGAAAAATACAGTTACAATTTCAGAGAGCATTTCAAAAATGCATTCGGGGTGATGAATCTTACGGAACAGAAACCGCAAAACATTGTGTTGAAATGCAGCCGCCATCAAGGGGAATATATCAGAAGCTTCCCTCTTCATCAGTCGCAGAAGGAAACCAAAGAAACGCCGGAAGAGATCTATTTTGAGTTCTTCCTTCATCCTACGTATGACTTTATGCAGGAAATTCTTTCCTATGGAAAGGAGGTGACTGTTTTAAAACCTAAATGTTTAGTTGATGACATACGCACCCATCTTCAGGAGTCTCTGAACCGTTATCTTGAAAGCTAACCGGGAATAATTCTATCTCATATTTTTTAATTATATTTACATAAATATACCTGTATTGAGAGCTTTATTTATTGGTATCAGCTGCTTTATTTCTTCGTTTCTTCTTTCCCAGCAGAAAGAGGAATTCAGGGCTGTGAAAGGCTATTACAACCAGCATAGAACTATGCTGAATAAAGAATTCAGGAAAAAATTTGATGCAGAGTCCAATACCTTTAAAAAAGCTGCTATAAAAGGAGATTTTCTTTTTTTTATGAAAAAAATGGACAGCATTGAAAATACAGCATTAGTAGGAGCTTTATTACGGGTAAGAAATCTGGAAGACCTGGAATCTATAAAAGTACCGAAAGATATTTCCATAGATCCCGTTGACAAGTCTGTGGATTTGGAAACAGCACCCAATTATCCCGGAGGACTCAATACATTAAGGAAGGAAGTAGCTAATCTTATGTATACAGACGGTGTGTATTCTGAAGTAAAGATGGTTAAAACAAGTGTGGCTTTTATTGTTGAAAAAGACGGAAGCATCAGTAATGTTCATGCACAGGGTGATAATTTCACGTTTAACAGACAGGCTGAAATTGCCTTATACTCTCTTTCTGAAAAATTTGTTCCGGCTATGGCTAAAGGGGATCCTGCAAGATTCCAGTTCAGACTTCCTTTAACATTAACGATGGAATAATCAATGTTTACTGACGAATATTACATGAAAATGGCCCTGCAGGAAGCAGAAGCCGCTTTGGAAAAAGATGAGGTGCCTATAGGATGTGTAGTTGTTTCTAATAACCGAGTTATTGCAAGAGCCCACAACCTTACTGAAACCCTAAATGATGTTACTGCCCATGCAGAAATGCAGGCTATAACTTCTGCTGCTAATTTCCTTGGCGGTAAGTATCTTAAAAACTGTACACTCTATGTCACATTAGAACCTTGTGTCATGTGTTCCGGAGCACTTTCGTGGTCGCAAATTTCAAAAGTAGTAATTGGAGCAAGAGATGAGCAGAGAGGTTTTATCAACAAACATCTTTCCCTGCATCCAAAAACGGAAATCGTAACAGGAGTTATGGAAAATGAATGTTCTATGATCGTCAAAGAATTTTTTAAAAGTAAAAGATAAAGGAACAATATATACTTGTTCCTCTTTATATTTCCGGGGTAAAATCAATACGTTAGTGTATCTTATTTCATATCATTAAAAATAGAATACATTACGAGATCGAAATATTCTCCGCCTTTCTTAACATCCTGTTTCAAAACGGCTTCTTTTTCCATACCAATCTTCTCCATAATTTTTCCGGAGGCAGGATTTTGATAAAGATGGGTAGCAAAAATTTTATTGAACTTCAGTTCTTTAAAACCAAAATGTACAATAGCTTTAGCCGCCTCTGTTACATAGCCTTTGTTCCAGTAAGACATTCCTATCCAATATCCCAATTCAGCTTTATCATCATCCCGGTCATGAAGACCTATCGCTCCGATAATATGCCCCTCTTTATTACGGATTCCAAAGGTATATCCCGTGTTATCCTCAAAGGCCTCCTTTGACATTTTCAGCCAGAGCTGAGCATCGTTTTCTGTATATGGATAGGGAATATTAGAAGTGAGATCTGAAAAGATTCTGTGCTGAAGATATTCTGTAATGAAAGGGATATCCTTCTCTTCAAGCTGGGAGAGAATAAGTCTTTCTGTTTCTATTATTGGAAATTCATTCATTATATAAAGGGTTTAGGCTAAAATAGGGTTAATCATTTAATTTCACCCTTACAAATCTTTACCAAGGAAATAAAGTCCTTTCAGGGTATGAAGCCTGTCCATTACATGGATTTTATCTGTCAAAGGCTTATAAACATGAGATACCCCTCCTGTGGCCACTACAAAACAATCGTCATTTACCTCATCATTAATACGGTCAACGAAACCTTCTACCATTCCCAGAAAACCATATACCATGCCGCTTTGCATACAGGTTACCGTATCCAATCCCAGCACTGATTTCGGTTTTTTAAGCTCAATATCAGGAAGCTGTGCCGTCTGGTTGATCAGTGAATTTAAAGAAGTCACAATTCCCGGAGCGATAATCACTCCTAAAGTTTCGCCTGTTTCTGCCACACAGCTGGCTGTAAGAGCGGTTCCAAAGTCAATGACAATCTTTTTCCTGTTTGGATATAGATTATGGGCAGCAACCAGGTTGGCATAAATATCTGTTCCCATCTGCTTAGATTTGGCCTGAACCTCTGATGGAGTATTTCGGTCCACAATAACAGGGGTAACCCCATGGATCTTTTTTATTCCTGAGCTCATCACTTTGGTAAGTTGGGGAACTACAGATCCAATGATTACCTTATTTATTTCTTTAGGATCAATTTTATAGGTCTGATAAAGCATCAGCATTTGTACATATAGCTCGTCTGCGGTTCTGTAGGGTTTAGTATTGATGACCCATGAAACATCACAGTTATCTCCATTAAAAAGGCCGAATCTGATATTGCTGTTTCCTACGTTTATTACAATTGAATTCATTGATTTTTTTTAACAGGCTAAAATTTTAAATTCTGGTTCCAAATTTATAAAAAAATAAAAGGAGTATCCTCAAATACTCCTTTTATTCTATATGTTTATCTTTTCTTATTTCACCTGTACAAAATTATCCGCCATATTCACATCAGCAATTCTTTGACTGAAGTCTATTCCTAAGACTGATAACTGAGACTTTGGATAAGGAATAGTAAAGGTATATTCTTTCTGAGTCCAAGGCCAGTAAGGCATCGTTTTAAAATTACCATAGATATCACTTTCTTTCCATGTATGTGTCATGTTTAATGGGATCTGGTAGGTTACAATTTTCTTCTCCATCGTCATTACACTGAAATCAACAGGCATAGGAACCTGTCCGTTATTTACCAGGGTAATTGTTGTAGATTTTGCATCATATTTCACATCCTTAATCCCGTAATCAATGGTTTTTGTTGTATTAATCCAGTAATTGTGGAACCATTTCAGGTCCATCCCCGAAACTTTTTGGGCGATATGAAGGAAATCTCTGTCTGAAGGATGCTTCATACTCCATTGGGCATAATACTGTCTTAATGTTTCGGCCAGCTTCTGCTCACCCATAATGTACCCCAGCTGAACCAGATACAATTCACCTTTCACATAAGATGAATAGGTATAAGAAGTTCCGTTATCATGGTGATCTCCCAACCAGACAGCCGGTTCTTCAATTCCTTTTTTAATAAAACTTCTGTAAGCATCCAATGTTTTTACAAAAGGGTTCGGAAGATCTTCCGGAAATAGCTGATGCATGGTGTAGCCTTCTGCGTAGCTTGTAAAGCCTTCATCCATCCATGGGCGTACAGATTCATTGGTGGCAAGCATCTGCTGATACCAGGAGTGAGACCCTTCATGAGCCATTAAGCCCATTAAGCCTTTAATATCTTTAGCTTCTCCAAGAATCATGGTACACATTCCGTATTCCATTCCACCGTCACCACCCTGGATAAAGGCATAGGTAGGGTATACATATTTTCCGAAATGGGCATTCATGATCTCGAAATACTTGGTCACATAAAGCGGTGCCTGTTCCCACACCTTTGTTTTATCGTTTTTCTGATAAACCAAATATACTTTTGGACCTTCCGGAACATCAAAACCATTGACCACGTAATCCCTGTCTGCACTCCATGCAAAGTCAAGAATATTTTTAGCCGTCCATTTCCAGGTTACTTTTTTATCTTTTTCCGCTTTAATTTTTGCGTTGGCATCATATCCTTTTACGTCGGCAGGATTTTCAAGGGTTCCCCCTGCTCCTATAACATACTCTTTATTGATTTTAATGGTAACATCAAAATCTGAGAATGGTGCATGAAATTCTCTTCCCATATAATCAAAAGTTGCCCAGCCGTCATAATCATACTCGGCAATTTTTGGATACCATTGAGTCATAGTCATGTCTACTCCTTCCCTGTTGTTTCTTCCACTTCTTCTGATCTGCTGCGGAATCACAGCATCCCAATCCATGGTAAACGTTGTAGAGGAATTAGGTTTTATAGGCTCAGCCAGATACACCTTCATGATGGTTTCCTGGATTTCAAATTTCAAATCCTTTCCATTTTGTCTGATCCAGTGAATATTTTGGGCTCCCTCCTGATCTTTCGGAATAGATGCCAATCTTGAGATCCCATCTTTCTGCAACCTAGAGTCACCATTTTTTCCTTGAGAAGTTATTCTTTGGTCCATCATGGAGTTGGGCTTAAAAGCATTCCAGTAGAGATGAAAATAAACCACATTCAACTCGTCCGGTGAATTGTTTGTGTATTCCAAAGTCTGTTTTCCCTGATAAGTAAATTTTTCAACATTAACATCAATGTCCATCTTGTACTTTGCAGCCTGCTGATAATAAGCTCCTTGCTGAGCATGAAATTGTGAAATGATAAACGCAAAAATGATTGCAGCCGATTTTCTCATTTAAAATTTTATTTTTTTTCTAAAGGTATGTAATTTAAATAAGACCTCAAATAGGAGCTGTACCGAGGTTTTATTCTGTTTAATGTGGTTTTGGATTGATTTTAATTCACTTTGTTACCTCTTTTTAACAAACATAAGTCTACTGGCTCATCAACAGCTTTTTTATTAAGGTGATCTGTCCTAAATGGTAGTAGCTATGCTCAATCATTCCCTCTATATTTCTTCTGTAGGTTCCATATTTTTCATCTACAAAAATTTCATCAAGCTGATCATCGGGAATTTGCATAACCAATGCCGCAAACTTTTCAGCATCAGCCCATAATTGATTTACCAACTCTTCCCATTGAGCCTGAGATTCAATAGTGGGAAGGTCAAAACTATATTGGTCTTTTATCTCAAGACCTCTCCCTTCAAAGACATTTATAACGCCTGCTATATAATAATGTATGTGAAAAGTAAGCATTGCGATGGTATTCAGTGGTCCAACTTTGGCAACAGCCTGCTCCCAGCTTACCCCGGAAAGCTGGTCTTTAAAATTGGTATTGGCAATCCAGAGGCCATCAAGCAAAACCTCTCTGAATCTTTTTGATAATTGTACTGCAGAGCCCATAGATCGGTTATTTTATATTTATTTAAAGGTAAGTAATTAAAGAATTGTTTTTAAGCGCTTACTGATTTTGCAATGGATTCTACCCATAGAAATTTGTGTTGGAGAAAACAAAAGCCTCAGATATCTTGACATCTGAGGCTTATATTACAATAGGAAATCAAAGCTATTTCTTAGCTACAACTTCTTTTTTCCCACTTTTTAAAATCTTTTCAAGGATTCTTAAGGTAATCAGATAAGTAGGTTTCACTCCTGTAAGCCCCAACCCTCCCGATGACAATGTACTTCCTGTTTCCAAAGGATTATCCGAAGCGTAATAAGCATAACATACAAACAGATCCGGTGCAATATGATTCCTGATCTTCGATGCTACCTGAATGGCCTTCTGGTAATGTGCTCCTTCCATTTCAAGACCAATTGCCTTCCATGAAGTATTCATAAAATAAGAAAGGATATCCCTGTTTTGAAGTGATGTTCCTAAAACAGTAATCATAGGTCCTTCAAATGCTTTTAGCTCTTCATCGTGGAAATCGTCAAGCTTTAATGCATTTCCAAAAGGATAATTATCTGCTGTTCCTTCAAAGATATGAGAGGTAGGGATCATAATATCTCCTTTTTCTCCTGTAAGAATTCCGGCTTTACCCATAATGGAAACAGATCTCACATGCATCATATAAACTTCTCCTTTATGTTCGAAAGGTCTCAGTAGCTCGTCCATCACCTCAAAAGCCTGCTCTCCGAAAGCATAATCAAATACCATTACTACATCATCACCGCCAAACTTGATATCACCGAAAGGAGTATTCTTTAGATTTGTTTTGCTAAGGTCAATGATCTGAACATCGATATTACTTCCGCTTTTATCAGCAATATGAATCATCCCTTCATCTAAAGCATATTTTGATACTTTATCACGAAGTTCTTTTTTGTTTGAAATCTCTTCATACATTTTATAGTCCACATCATGATGATGTTTCTTCTTAAGAGCTTCATTACCGTACAGCATATTTTTCACCGAATGCATATTGGCAGAAATAATATGTAACGGACGCATATGAAGATTATTTTCAAATAAAACCTCCTTCACTTTATTAGCCCATTTCTCTCCAAAGTAGTGATGTCCCACTCTTTCCTTTAATATAGCACTGAAATGAATTTCTCTCTCTCTGGTCTGTTTTGCATCTTCAAGACTTACTTTTCCTAAGTTGTAAATGATTTTGAACAAACGGTCAGGATTATGATCATCCCCAAAGGTGTTGTAAGCTCTCAACGTCTCATCAAAAGTTCTTCCTATTAAAGATGACAGATGAATAATAGCCACCTCTTTTTCTCTTCTGCTGAATTTCTTTTCCCCTTTCACTACCTCTTCAATAATTTTAAAGGCGCGGGTCGGTTTCCAGTTTTCATCCTGGATGAAAGCCAGATTACGGATTTTATCAGCTTCTATAAATAAGAAGGTAAGGTGGGTAAGAATGTCATAAATTTCGGAACGGCCCAAAAGAACCTCAATATTCATCTGGTGTTCGTCTATTCTATAACAGTTTCTTCTTCTTTTCTTAGGAACAATAGGTTCGAAACTTCCTTTATCAAACCCTTCATCAGATGTAAGATGAATAAAAGCACATTCCTCAATCCCTTCAGGAAGCCTGTCTAAAACATACATCAAACCATCAAGCTCCAATTTATTTGGAATATTCATGGTACCATAAATCTCTGGATTGATTGTTTTCAACAAGCTTCTAATGCTTTCTCCTGAAACTCCTCCTGGCTTGAAAAATCCTCTATAAAATAAGTGTCTCATAGAAATATATAATCTTTCAATAGCCTCTGTTGTTTCTCTTGCTCTAGAATTTGTCATAAAATAAATTTCACACAAATATACAAAATCTTTGTCCATTTTATTTTAACTATCTTTTAACAAGTCGTTTAATCCATATAATACTGTATCTTATAAGACATTCCTCATACAGCGTATTTTTACAGTATTTGAGCCTTAAAAAGCGTTTTAGACATTAAATTTTTAAGCATTGGATATCTTTTCACCCCCTTACAAAAACGTTAAACCATTGTTTAAATTATATAATTTCTCAAAACACCCCTAATTTTTTTAGGGTTAAAATGATTTCATTTCATTTTTTTTGTAAATTTGCCCTGTAAAAATCACCCTAATATGTCAACCTTAAGATTCAAAGCATTAGAAACCCTACCATTTAAGGACTTCAGAAAAGATAATTCTGTTGAGGTTCCTGCAAAACTGTCAGAATTATTCTGTACCAATGTTTTCTCGGAAGAGACCATGAGAGAATATTTAACAAAAGAAGCATTCAACTCTATTATGGATGCTGTAAAAAAAGGAACTAAAATCCAGAGACATATTGCTGACCAGGTAGCTGTAGCAATGAAAGACTGGGCTATGAGCAAAGGGGTAACCCATTATACACACTGGTTTCAGCCTTTAACAGGAACCACTGCTGAAAAGCACGACTCTTTCTTCACGCCTATCGAAGGAGGGAGAGCTATCGAAAGATTCAGCGGAAATCTATTGATCCAACAGGAGCCGGATGCATCTTCATTCCCTAACGGAGGTATCAGAAATACTTTTGAGGCAAGAGGCTATACAGCCTGGGACCCTACTTCTCCTGCTTTCATCATGGGAACTACATTATGTATTCCATCCATCTTCATTTCTTATACAGGAGAAACGTTAGATTATAAAGCTCCTCTTTTGAGAGCTTTGAATGCTGTGGATGAAGCAGCAACCAACGTCATGCAGTATTTTGACAAGAATGTTACAAAGGTAACCCCTACCCTGGGTTGGGAACAGGAGTACTTCCTTGTAGATTCAGCTTTATATCAGTCACGTCCGGACCTTGTATTGACAGGTAAAACATTGCTGGGACATTCTCCGGCGAAAGGACAACAACTGGATGACCACTATTTCGGTTCTATCCCAACAAGAGTAATGAATTTCATGAAAGAGTTGGAAATTGAATGTATGAAACTGGGTATTCCTGTAACGACAAGACACAACGAGGTTGCTCCTAACCAATTTGAGCTGGCTCCCATGTTTGAAGAAGTAAACGTTGCCGTAGACCACAACTCTTTATTGATGGACATCATGGCGAGAATTGCTCACAAGCACCATTTCCATATTTTATTCCACGAAAAGCCATTTGCCGGAGTAAACGGAAGCGGTAAGCACAACAACTGGTCTTTAGCAACGGATACAGGCGAAAACCTTCTAAGCCCGGGAAAAAACCCTAAGAAAAATTTACAGTTCCTAACATTCTTCGTGAATACAATCAAAGCAGTGTATGAATACGCTGACCTTTTAAGAGCAAGCATTGCTTCTGCAAGCAACGACCACAGATTAGGTGCCAACGAAGCTCCGCCGGCAATTATTTCCGTATTCATCGGAAGCCAGCTGTTCAGAGTACTGGAAGAACTTGAAAAAGTAACGGAAGGAAAACTTTCTCCGGACGAAAAAACAGATCTTAAATTAAATGTAGTTGGAAAAATTCCAGAAATCCTGTTAGATAATACGGACAGAAACAGAACTTCTCCGTTTGCATTTACAGGAAATAAATTTGAGATCAGAGCAGTAGGATCTTCTGCTAACTGTGCAGAGTCTATGACGGTAATGAACACAATCGCTGCAAAGCAATTAATCGATTTCAAAAAAGAAGTGGATGCTCTTATTGAGACAGGCCTTAAAAAAGATGAAGCAATCTTCAATGTATTGAGAGAATACATCAAGCAGTGCAAGAGCATTATGTTTGAAGGTGACGGATATTCTGATGATTGGGCTAAAGAAGCTAAAAAGAGAGGTTTAAATAACTTAAAAACAACTCCTGAAGCTCTTAAACAGGAAATGGATAAAAAATTTGTTAGCCTTTACGAAGAAATCGGAGTATTTACTCACAGAGAGGTTGAAGCAAGAAACGAAATCAAATTAGAAAAATATTCTACGGTAATTGATATTGAAGCAAGAGTTTTAAGTGATATCGCAAGAAACCACATCATTCCTTCTGCCTTAAAATATCAGAACCGATTAATTGAAAACGTGAAAGGGCTGAAAGACATCTTTGGAGATAAAGAATTCAAAACACTGGCGAAAGAGCAAATGAGCCTGATCACGAATATCTCTGAAAATGTTTCCAAAATTAAACTTGGCGTAGAAGATCTTATTAAAGCAAGAGAAGCAGCGAAAGCTGTACCCAATAGCCAAAAGCAGGCAGAATCTTACTGTACTAAAGTAATTCCTTTATTTGATGTTATCAGAGAAGCTTCTGATGATCTTGAAATGATGGTAGACGATGAGCTTTGGCCAATGACAAAATACAGAGAAATGTTGTTTACAAAATAACATCTGTAAAGTTCCATATTAGTTTAAATTCCTCGGTTTTCCGGGGAATTTTTTGGTTTTTATTAACAACAGGAAAATTAGAGTTTTAAATTACAAAACCTGATTTATAGAAGAAAATCGATAGCGTTTGTTAAAGAATCATAATAAAAAAAACCGCACACTCGCCAAAAATAGGCAGTTGCGGTTTATTTTTCTTTAACATATGTAATTAATATGTTAAATAGTGTTAAAATAAGATCCTGACAATTATCATATCAGGGGTCTTTTATTCGGAATCTCTACTTTTGTAATGCTTTTGAAAATAAATATTCCTTTTTAACACGGATAATCAAATATATATGAAGAAAAGAGTTTTGTTTTATTTAGTTGCTTTAGTTACTACAGTATCAATGCAATCGTGTGCTACCAATTATGTGGTTTCAAAACCAGCTACTTACACTAAAGAATACAAAACAGATGCCAAACTAGCCTCTATAGACAGCAAAAAAATGGAGCAGGATAAGCAAAAACTTATCGATTCTTTTCTTTCTGAAAAGGCTGCAACCATAGCTAATGCTAAAAAAGCTATTAAGAATTCTGAGATTGCAAAAGTTGTGAAGTACAACAAAACAATTGACGGTATCCTGGAAGAGGCAGAAACGTACTTGGGAACTCCTTACAGATATGGAGGAACAACAAGAAACGGTATTGATTGTTCAGCTTTCGTTCTTTCCGTTTTCGGAGCAGCAGCAGGTCTTAGTTTACCTAGAGTAGCAGCTTCTCAGGCTCAGGAAGGAGAAAGAATTGAAAAAGGTAACTTACAGAAAGGAGATCTTATTTTCTTTTCTCATGGAAGAAGAATCTCTCACGTAGGTATTGTAGAAAGTGTTTCTGAAGAGGGTGAAATTAAATTTATCCATGCAGCAACATCAAAAGGAGTGATGATCTCTTCACTTAATGATTCTTACTGGGGACCTAAATTCAGATTCGCAAAAAGAGTAATCAACGAAGAAGGAGAAGCTTATAATAACTTAGCGGCAATTACTCCAGCTACACCAGCAAATTTTTAATTTTATAAATAATTGATTTAAATAATGAAGCCATCAGAATCTGATGGCTTTTTTATTTTAGCTCTTTCTGAAATTCATCCCTTCATGGGAAAGGAATATTATTGCGGAAATACATTCAACCTTCAAAAGCCGGTGGTAATCTATTTAGCATTCAAAAATGGATATTTCCAGGAAGAACTCAGTTTTATTTACTTTCATCCCAAAGGTACAATCCAAACTCTGCAAGTGTTGGGTTCAATCTTGAAGATAAAATTTTGAATCTCACTTTCTTTGCGGTAATCGTATCAAATTTTAATAATCGCTTATAACCAACAGTAGTACCAGAGGTGAAATTAATCCATTGCTTGCCGTCGAAGTATGCTAATTCAAATTTTTCTATGCGTTGTCCAACTGCAATATTTTCCTGTAACGACAATACATTAAAGCGGACATCTTTAGGCCAGTTTAATTCAATGGTTGTAGTTGTCTCTCGTTCAGGAGTCGTAAAATAGGTACTCAATCTGCCATCAAACATGGCCTTTAGCTCCTTACCAGAAGTAGCCTTCACAGTAGCCGCTTTTGCTATATTATTTGAAAATATATTTTTCATTTCCTTACCAAAAGCAGCCAGACTTTTGACATCATTGCTTGCTATCATTCCATTGGTATTTGGTGGAATATTTAAAAGTAAAACACCATTTCTCCCCACTGAAGTAAAATAAATTTCCATCAACTGTTTGGGCGTTTTTACTTTAGCATCTTCATTAATATGGTAAAACCATCCCGGACGGATACTTACATCTGTTTCTGCAGGGTACCAGACCAAGCCTGTTGCATTAATCAACTTAGCCCTGCTACCCCGATCCTGGTCTTCATAAGAACCTGATAATGCTGGAATGACATTTACTTCTTTCTGTGATAAAGAAGCAATTTTTTCCTGATCCTTTTCAGAGGTTGGCAATACACTCCATTCTGTTTCACGGCCAACACCGCTTTCAGTCCCAACCCACCGTACGTCCGGTCCCTGAACAGCAATAACCGCCTGAGGCTGAAGCTTTCTAATTAAAGCATACCAGGCATCAAAATCATAGATTTGTTTTTTACCATTTGGACCTTCTCCATTGGCTCCATCAAACCACACCTCGTCTACCTTACCGTATTGGGTTAACAATTCTGTTAACTGGTTTACAAAATAAGTATTATATGCTTCTGATCCGTAAGAGGGATTATTGCGATCCCACGGAGACAGATACACTCCAAATCCGATTTTATATTTCTTACAGGCATTTGCAACCTCTCTTACAATATCCCCTTTGCCATTTTTATAAGGTGTATTTTTTATACTATGCTCAGTAAATTTACTCGGCCATAAGCAAAAACCGTCATGGTGCTTAGCTGTGATTATAGCTTGTTTAAAACCTGCTTCTTTTATGGCTTTAACCCATTGTTCTGCATCCAGCAATTGGGGATTGAATTTGGATATATCTTCCTTTCCGTCTCCCCACTCTTGATTGGTAAAGGTGTTGATTCCAAAATGGAAAAATGCCGTAAGTTCCAGAGCCTGCCATCGCATTTGCCTGGGAGAAGGCACAACATTGGCTGCTTTTGCTATTATAGTACTTTCGTCATCTGTTTTGGCAATAGGTACAAAACTTTTTTGTTGCCCATAAGCTTTCGCCATCAACAGTAGTATAATTAAAGTTTTCTTCATTTGTATTTATTATTTGCGTTTTTTATGTTCGTCTACAATAGTATAAAGAATTTGCCATCTCAGTAATGATAAAGATACAAAATCAAGCAATGCAACAATTGAAAAACAAATTAATCTGCTGAATAACAAACCATTAACCATTCTACTAAGCTTAATTATTTAACCTGAATTCGGGATAAAGCAAACAAAGACAAGCCCAGAAGCTGAAGGAGGGAATATCTGATCAGTTTTAGCAGTCATGTAATTAAAATAGGTAACAGGCTTAAAAAAGTTAATAAAGCCAAATTCTGTAGTTTAAGCGCAAAAAATACGGAACTATTTCTGTTTCCTGGCATCCATTCGCCAGGTGTTAGTTGGTTCTGTCTATTTCTATATCCAGTTTATACAGGAGTCCGTAAACTTCAGACAGTGAAAATCTGGCCTTTTTAAGCTTATTTAAAGCAGGATCTATAGAATAGTTGACCGATGTTCTTAAATCTGCTTTTTCAAGGTTTGTATTATCGAAAACAGCACCCGACAAATCGCAATGACTGAAGACCGCATTGGACAGGTCGCATTCTGCAAAATCAACTTCAATCAGCCTGGAGTTTTTAAAGACGGTTTTCTTAACCGATGTCTGATAAAATACGGAATTGTTCAGCGAGCAGCCGTCAAAGGTGAAGGATAGTCCAAATTCATTACAGTCATTAAACTGAAGCCCGAACATCTTGCACTCTTTAAAAATAACTTCACGGAAAGCAGTTTTAATAAGCTTTGCCATACTCAGGTTGCATCCTATAAATTCACAGTCTGTAAAACTAAATGCTGACAGCCCTGCATATTCAAAATTGCAGTTCCTGAATGCACAGTTCTCATATTCCCCTTTTTCTAAAGGAAACTGTGTAAAGTCTGTATTTTCAAAATTCTGATCTACAATATAAGCCTCTTTCATATGTTGTAATAATTTTTCGGGAATCAACTTTCCGGCCACGATTTTTTTCATGGATATAAAAAGAAAGTAAACAGAACATTTTTTAATCCTCCGTCTACACCAAACTGTTCTTATCTGAATAATTAAGTTTAAAGAAAATAAAAGTCATCATAGAAAAGGCAAGCAAAGAACTCCCTCCATAACTAAAGTACGGAAGAGGAATCCCTACTGTTGGAAAAAGCCCCATAACCATTCCTAAATTGATTGAAAAGTGCATCAGAAGAATGGAAGCAAAGCAATACCCAAACACACGGTTAAAAGTGGATTTCTGCTGCTCTGCAAGATAGTAGATCCGTCCTATATATACCATATAACACAAAATCAACACTGCACTTCCTACAAATCCCCATTCTTCACCTACGGTACAGAAGATATAATCGGTTTCCTGTTCTGGGACAAACTTACCCTGAGTAACAGATCCTTCACGATATCCTTTTCCTAAAAGTCCTCCTGATCCGATAGCTGTTTTGGAGTATAATAAATTATACCCTGAAGTATCTCTAAATGCTTTTTCACCTTTATAAAGAACCTCAATTCTTTCTCTCTGGTGTTTTGGAAGTTTCTCTAAAATGTAAGGAGAACCGAAAGCTAATCCACACAACAAAAGGATAGATCCGGCTATTCCGGAAATGGAGATCACATCCCAGGACATTCTGTGATAATTCATCGCGATTAGCACCCCGGCAATCAATACAATTGCAGCGGCCACATACACCGGAGGTATGGCTAATGAAACCAGGAAAACTCCTGCAAACATAAATCCTATCCCAAATAAAAGCCCGCTTAAACCTTCTCTGTATAAAGCAATAAAAAACGCAATGAACACCAGCATAGATCCTACATCCGGAATAGCAAGTACTACCGCCGCAGGAATTCCTATAATAGCCAGGGTAGTCCACAAGGATTTTTTATTTTTCAGATTAAAATCAGGTCCTGAAACATAATTGGCAAGCATCAGCGCGGTACCAATCTTGGCAAATTCCACAGGCTGCATGGTAAAGCTTCCGAATTTATACCAGTTCTTCTGCCCGAGAATTTCTTTTCCAAAAGGAAAAAGCCCTATCAGCAGGAGAACCCCGCCAATATAAATAATACCGGCCATATTCTCAAAGAATTTACTTCTGCTAAAGAATATCATCAGCCCCACAAATAAAGAGATGCAGAAAAAAACCAACTGTTTTTCACCCAGTTTTTGGTCTACACTGTAAATATTGGCAATGGCAAAAATGCAAAGCAGGAAATACAGCCCAAGTCCAAGTTTATCTATTCCTTCTGTCCATTTCATGGCTTTGCAGATTTGGTTTTTTTAGTTTCTTCTTCTATTTTCTTTTTTAGTTTCGCTTTCTGTTGCTTCACAAGCTCCAGACTGTCCTGCATTTTTTTACGCTTAATAGAGTCCGGTTTAGGATCTACATACCAGCCTTTACGTTTAAGGTCTGCTACCCACTGCCTTTTATACTCAGGCATAAAGCTTGCGCCGATCATTTTTTTATAGAGATTATCTCTCTTCAGATCACCGGTAATATATTTTTCAGCAATTACGGTACAAGCCGGCCCGGCCCAGGTTGCTCCGAACCCAGCATGTTCCATTACTGCCACTACTACAATTTTAGGTTTATCAGCAGGAGCAATAAGTACAAAGATAGAGTTATCTTTTCCTTGCGGAACCTGTGCTGTACCTGTTTTGGCCAGCTGGGTGAAATCATTTGATTTCAAGCTTCTTGCCGTTCCTCTTAAGACCACCGCTTCCATCCCTTTTAAGACAGGTTCAAAATGCTTGGGATCTACAAGGGTTTTATGTTTAACCTTGAATCTTTTATCAGGATTGGCTTTGCCATCAATTGCTTTTACAATATGCGGAGTATAATACCAGCCTTTATTAGCAATAGCAGCAACATAATTGGCCAACTGAATTGGCGTTACCAATACATCTCCCTGCCCCATCCCGTTATAAATGGCTCCAGTGGACATCTCATCCCAGTTTTTAAAATCGGTTCTCTTGGAACCGCTCGCTTTCATGATGGCTTTAAATCTCTTCTCATAAAAATCTCCGGAAGGAATTCTCCCTTTTGCACCCACCGCAAAATCATTATTTAAAAACTCTCCCACTCCAAAGCTGCTCATGATTTTTTTCCATTCATCAACACCTTTTGAAGGATTTCCTGGATATTTTTTGATGATGGCAATAAATGCATAGGTAAAAAAACAGTTACTGGAAACCTGGATAGAAGGAATCAGCGGATCGGCTCCGCCATGGCCCTTAATTCTTTTACCTTTATAGAAGAAACCGCCACCACAAGGGAAAACTGTTTTTTCATCCATTACTCCCATCTGCATTGCAGCCAAAGCGGTTAATAATTTGAAAGTAGATCCCGGAGGATAGCCCGCCTGTAAAGAACGATCGAATGTAGGTTTATTTTCGTAAAGTGTATCTTTTGATAAAGCGTATAAATTTTTTGATTTATTGGGCCCGGTGAAAAGATTAGGATCGATATCCGGTCCCGTTGCAGCCACTAATACTTCACCATTATTAGGGTCAATGGCTACAATGGCTCCATGTTTGTTAACGAGCATTTCTTCAGCAGTTCTCTGAAGATCATAATCAATAGTTAATGTAATATCTTTCCCGGTAATAACATCTTTATCCAGAGACCCGTTTTTATAAGAACCAATATTTCGGAGCCTGATGTCTTTTTGGATATATTTCATCCCTTTTACTCCTCTAAGTTCTTTTTCGTAAGATTTTTCAACTCCTGTTTTTCCGATAAAGTCTCCCGGCAGGTAATAAATAGAATCTTTTTTAATATCTCTTTCGTTTACTTCACTGGTATATCCCAAAAGATTTCCGGAAGTAGAAACTTCATACTGACGCTGAGGTCGCTGTACAATAGTAAATGCGGGATACTTAAAAATAATCTCCTGCACTCTTGCAATATCTTCTCTGCTGAGGTCTTTTATGAATGTCATTGGGGTCAGCTTGGAATAATATTTTTCTTTTTTAATGATATTGACTTTATTGATGAAGTCTTGTTTACTGATCTTCATCAGGCTGCAAAAGCCTAATGTATCAAAATCGGGTTTCATTAGTCCCTGGGTAAAAGAAATCTCATAAGCAGGCTGATTTCCTACCATGATTTTCCCATTTCTGTCAAAAATCACCCCACGCTGTGGAATAACATATTCAATTTTAATGGATGTATTGGCCGCATTCAGAGCGTAACGATCTGTAAATAACTGCAAATAAGCCAGCCTCGCCACAAAAATAAGAGCGATAACAACAAGGACGGAAAAGATTTTTAAATAACGTGTGTTCAAACTTTTTGTTTGATTTTAAATATTAATGCGTAAATAACTATAAATATAAATGAAATTACACTAGTCACCAACACATTAAACAATATTTCAAAAAACCGGCTCAACTTAAAGAACTCTATATACTGTACGAAAAGCTGATGCAGGAATATACTTGAAAATAAAAACAGCAAAAACTGCGCCCATTGTAAGGACTGAAAAGAGAAAAAGTCTGTGGAAGTATCTGTGGAAGTCCTGAATATCAATGTTCTGTAATAAGCAATGAGGGTGGTAGCAAATGCATTGATTCCCCAGGAATAGTGAAATCCATCTATGGCCAGCCCAATTAAAAAGCTTAATGCCAGGAACTGAAATTTATTTCTGAAAAAAGGATAGAACATAACAAACACAGGATACAGCACCGGTGTATACTTTCCGAACAACGTAATCCTGTTCAGTACAAATATCTGTAATGCAACCAGGAAGATCATAATCAATATGTCTGTAAATAAAGTCCTGCTAATCATTTTCTTTTTTTATTACAGCCTGCATAGTATCCTGAATCTTCTGCACTTCAGCCTTTTTAAGATTCTTTACTACAAACACCTTATTTAACGCGCCCATTTTTTCACTAAGCTCCACCGAGATATCCCAGAAGCCTGTCTTATTATCTACCGAATAACCGGCAACAGTTCCAATCATAACCCCTTTCGGGAAGATGGCAGATTTTCCATCTGTGATCACACTGTCTCCCACTTTCAACGCTACATATTTAGGAATATCGGCAAGATGCATCACTCGTGAATTATCTCCGTTCCATGTTAACGTCCCAAAGTATCCGGAATTTTTAAGTGCCGCATTAATTCTGATCCTGTTTACACTTAATACAGACTGAACCAATGCATAGTTATCGGTAGAATTGATAACGATTCCCGCAATACCTCTTGGTGCCATCACCCCCATTTGTGGGAAAACACCGTCTCTGCGGCCGCGGTTGATTGTAAAATAGTTATTTCTACGGTTGATGCTGTTAAAAACAATTTCACCATCAACAAAAGTATAGATCTGACCACCTCCTATGGTATCATGAACTTTTTTGAAAACAGGATTTTTCCCGCCTTCTTTTCCATAAAGTTCGGTCATAAGGGCTTTATTCTGAATAACAAGATCTTCGTTGATCTGTTTAAGCTTCAGATAGGTAACTCCCTCATCAATATATCCGGAAACCCAGGAATTCAGTGCAGCCGTCTGCCCCGCTATCCAGGATCTCTGCATGGCGTTTCTGGAGAATATCAAAGCCAAAGCAATAATTTGCAGGAATATAAAGAAGACGAAAAGGGTGTTCTTCGAAAATAATCTCAGCAAAAATCCCATTCAGATATATAGTCGTAAAAAGTTAAAATTATTTAATTAAGAAATTGAACTTATCCATATTCTTAAGGGCAATACCGGTTCCTCGAACAACAGCTCTTAACGGATCTTCAGCCACAAATACAGGAAGACCTGTTTTTTTGTGAATTCTGTCCGCAAGGCCTCTTAGTAACGCTCCTCCTCCAGCAAGATAAATACCTGTTTTGTAGATATCAGCAGCCAATTCCGGCGGAGTAAGAGAAAGCGTTTCCATTACAGCATCTTCAATTCTGATAATAGATTTGTCTAGTGCACGTGCAATTTCCTTATATCCAACCATAATTTCTTTAGGCTTTCCTGTAATAAGGTCTCTACCCTGTACCGGAATATCTTCAATATCTACATCAAGATCCTCTACTGCAGACCCTACTTCAATTTTAATCCTCTCAGCAGTTCTTTCGCCAATATAAAGGTTATGGTGAGTTCTTAAGTAATACGCAATATCATTTGTAAATACATCACCAGCAATTTTCACAGATTTATCACATACGATACCTCCTAACGCTACTACTGCAATTTCTGTAGTACCTCCACCTATATCAATGATCATGTTCCCCTCAGGTTTTTGTACGTCGATCCCCACCCCAATTGCGGCTGCCATTGGTTCATAGATCAGCCTTACTTCTTTTGCGTTTACTTTTTGAGCAGAATCTCTTACCGCTCTCTTTTCAACTTCAGTAATGCCGGAAGGAATACAGATTACAATTCTTAATGCAGGCTGTATGAATTTACCTTTAATTCCAGGAATTTTTTTGATAAATTCCTTGATCATATGCTCAGAAGCGTGGAAATCAGCAATAACCCCATCTTTCAAAGGACGGATTGTTTTGATATCCTCATGAGTTTTACCTTGCATATGTTTAGCCTGTTCACCAACAGCAATGGGTTTACCCGTAGAACGTTCAATTGCTACAATTGACGGCTGATCTATAACAATCTTATTATTATGGATGATAAGGGTATTAGCTGTTCCCAGGTCTATCGCAATTTCTTGCGTAAACATATCAAATAAACTCATATATTTCTTCTGATTTTAAGTTTACAAAGATATAAATTTAACACTACTAAAGAAATTTCACACCAACATAATTTGGTTAAAATTTTATTAAAATTTATAATTCTTTATTAACTTTTACTTTAGATGTTTACAGACTTTGAGTTAAACCAAAATTAACAGGGGAAATTATGGGTTAAAAATGAGTAAAAAGCAGATTTAAAAACAGCTAAATTTGCTCAGCACAATAAATTCCGGATGGTTTCTATAGTTTTTTACGATAATTATCATATACACTATCAGGGGTTGGTTAATTAAAAAAAGCGTAAATTTGCGACTGCTTATGTTACAGTATTCCAACATCCATCAAACATCGAATTTTGCCGTGCTTTCTATAAGCTACGAAAAGGCCGATGTAGAAACGAGAGGAAAATTTGCATTCTTTGATGAAAACATCAAAAACTTTGTTTCCCGGGTCCATCAGGAAGATCTTGGTGATGCTTTTGTGGTTTCTACATGTAACAGGACTGAGATTTACACTACTTCCTCCAATTATCTTTTAGTGGCTGAAGAATATTGTAAAACAATTGGAGTACATCTTACAGATTTTCTTCAGTTTGCCAATATTCTGACAAAAGAAGAAGCTCTGATACACCTTTTCAGAGTTGCCGCCGGACTTGAAAGCCAGATTATCGGGGATTTTGAAATTATAGGTCAGATCAAAAAAGCTTATACCCGTTTTAAAAAAGAAAGACAGAATTCCAATCCTTATCTGGAAAGGGCAATTAATGCTGCTATTCAGATTTCGAAAAGAATAAAAAATGAAACGGGGATCTCCAACGGAGCTGCTTCTGTATCTTATGCTGCGGTTCACTATATCCTGAACAGCCAAAAGAGAATTAATGAAAAGAACATTCTTCTTTTAGGGGTGGGGGAAATTGGGCAGAACACTGTTGAAAATTTAGTAAAACATGTTTACCAGCCTAAAATCAAGATAGCCAACAGAACTCAGGAAAAAGCTGAAAAGATTTCTGAGAAATATAATATTCCACATGTTGATTATTCTGATGTTGACAAGGAATTAAAGGAGACGGATATTCTCATTGTGGCCACGGGAGCAAAACATCCTATTATCAACCAATCTCATTTCCCGAACGGAAGGGAAACATTGGTTATTGACCTGTCTATTCCGCATAACGTTGAAAAAAATGTCACTGAGAATAAAAATGTGACATTAATTGACGTTGACGAGCTTTCAAAACAAATCCAGGAAACTATTCAGCAACGGGAAAAAGAGATTCCAAAAGCTGAAAAGATTATCAAGGAGCTGATGAAAGACTTTATTGAATGGGAAAAAAAGAGAAAGCTGGCACCCAATATTCATCATTTCAAAGCTGTTTTAAAGAATATGGAGCGCAATGAAATGCATAATTTTTATAAAAAGAATAAATACATAAACATCACGGACATGGAACTTTCTGACAAAATGATCCAGAAAATCACCAACCGTTTTGCAAAATATATCATCGACAACCCTTTAAAAGCCGAAGAAATTAGTAAATTAATGCACGAAATATTAGTTGAACAACCAAACAACGAATTCAATGAAAAGCATTAGAATTGGAACCAGAAATTCCGCACTTGCACTTTGGCAGGCTAGAGAGGTTGCAAGGCACCTTCAGAACCGCAATTATTTAACAGACATTGTTCCTATCGTCTCTTCCGGTGATAAGAATCTTAATCAGCCATTATATTCTTTAGGAATTACAGGGGTTTTCACAAGAGACCTGGATGTTGCCCTGTTGAATGACGAAATTGATATTGCCGTACATTCTTTAAAAGATGTTCCCACCCAATTACCTCAAAACATTGAGATGGTGAGCTATCTGGAAAGAGATTATCCCCAGGATATTCTGATCAGAAAGGAATCTTCAAGAAATAAAGAATTCCATGAGCTTAAACTGGCCACAAGCAGCTTAAGAAGAAGGGCATTTTGGCTAAAATATTATCCTGATACTGAGTTTTCGGATATCCGTGGAAATATCCAGACCCGTCTTCAAAAGCTTGAAGATGGAAATTTTGATGCTACCCTTCTATCTTTAGCAGGCATCAAAAGAATGAAAATGGAAATTGATTATGAAATGCTTCCATTAATGATTCCGGCACCATCACAAGGCGTTATTGCCGTAGCCGGACATTCTGACAAACCGGAGATCAATGAGATATTAAAACAGATCAATCATGCACCCACTCAAATCTGCGTAGAAATCGAAAGAAATTTCCTAAGCACTTTGGAGGGCGGCTGTACTGCACCTATCGGCGCTTTTGCAGAAATCATCGGTGATCAGATCCGTTTCAAAGCTGCACTCTGTTCTCTGGATGGTAAAAACTGTATTGCAGTTGATGAAAATTTCGAATACAACACTACAGAAAATTTTGGAGAAAAGTATGCTAAAGTAGTTCTCGAAAACGGTGGAAAAGAATTAATGGCAGAAATCAAAAGCCAGATATAAGATCACATCAAAGTATAGATTTTAAATTTATATTTTTATTCTCTCTTTTTTCATTTTCAAATGTAAAGTCATGAAAATCTTATTTACCAAAAATATAGACCAAGCGATTATATCCAAAGAATTAGGAGAGCATATTTCGGTTGACTGCATTGAAGTGATTAAGACACAATCGATCAGGATCAGCCCATTTGATCTGAAAAATTATTCATTGATCTTTACCAGCGTTAATGGAGTATCTTCATTTTTTGAAAACGGATTCAAGCCTAACGAGGATTTTACGGCAAAAAATTACAATAAGATCTACTGTGTAGGTGAAAAAACAAAGAGAGAACTTAGAAAACACGGTTTTGGAACTTTTAAAGTGCTGAAAAATGCAGAAGTACTCTCCGGATTTATCATCGGGAAATGCCAACATGAGCAATTTATTCATTTCTGTGGCAATCTTGCTATTAATGTTCTGGATAATGAGCTTCCGCTGCAAAACATTAAGTACAAAAAAATCGTCGTATATAACACCGAGGAAACCAATCCTTTAATAACTGAAAAATATCATGCTGCAGTATTTTTTAGTCCGAGTGGAGTTCGTAGTTTTGCAAAGCAAAATTCTCTGGAGGATATGACGCTTTTTTCGATCGGAGAAACCACTTCCAGAGAGCTGAGAAAATATACTAAAGAAAAAATTTATACTTCTGAAGGCAACAGTCTGGTATCAGTTTTGAATATGGTACAGGAAATTTATATAAACAAACAAATATGAAAAATTTAGCATTTTTATTATTAGGATTAATGGTTATGTTTTCTTGTACTTCACAAAAAGAAACATCAACCTTAAAAGTCCCCTATTCAGAAGCCAAAAACTATTTTGTAAAAAATACATACCAAAGCAACGAGATAGCTGTCAAAAAAATAGCTTCTCAAAAAGAATTTGACGAAATTTTTGGAGCTGCCACCACCATGGGACCCAACGGAATGCCTACCAATATTGACTTCTCAAAAAACTATATAATTGCATTAATTGGAACCCAGACTAATAAATCTACTGATTTTTTAGTTAAAAATCTTGTTAAAGAGAAAGAAAATATTATTCTCTCTTATGCTGTAAAAGAGGAAAGTACAGAAAACTCTTATACTATACTCCCTGCAAAAATACTTATTGTCAGCAAGCAATATGATGGCAATATCATTTCAAATAAACTATGATAAAAAACGACCTATATTTAAAAGCACTTCGCGGAGAAACCGTTGAAAGACCTCCTGTCTGGATGATGAGGCAGGCTGGAAGATATCTGCCGGAATTCATTGCTCTGAGAGACCAATATGATTTCTTTACAAGATGTCAGACCCCTGAACTTGCTGCTGAAATTACACTACAGCCTATCCGCAGGTTTCCTTTGGATGCTGCGATTCTGTTTTCAGATATCCTGGTAGTTCCTCAGGCGATGGGAATTGATTTCAAAATGAAAGAATCTGTTGGCCCATGGTTGGATACTCCGATCAGAACAATGGAACAGGTTCAGAATATTGAAACTCCGGATGTGAATGATACATTAGGTTATGTTTTTGATGCTATTGAGCTTACTCTTCAAAAATTAGATAATGAAATCCCTTTAATTGGTTTCGCAGGTTCTCCATGGACTATTCTTTGTTATTGTGTGGAAGGAAAAGGAAGTAAGGCATTTGATATTGCAAAATCTTTCTGCTTCCAGCAGCCTGAAGCAGCTCACTTATTACTTCAGAAAATCACAGACACTACTATTGCTTATCTGAAGAGAAAAGTAGAAAAAGGAGTTTCTGCAGTACAGATATTTGATTCATGGGGAGGAATGCTTTCTCCTACTGATTACCAGGAATTCTCATGGCAATACATCAACCAGATCGTTGAAGCATTAAGCCCTCTTACCCACGTGGTAGTATTTGGAAAAGGATGTTGGTTTGCACTGGAAGATATGACAATGTCTAAAGCTTCAGCTCTTGGTGTTGACTGGACTATTAAGCCGGAATTTGCAAGAACATTGACCAATCATACGATGACCCTACAGGGAAATTTTGATCCTGCCAGGCTTCATTCAACTCCTGAAACTATCAAAAAAATGGTAACCGAGATGATCAACCGTTTTGGAAAAGACAGATATATTGCTAACCTTGGACACGGAATTTTACCTAACGTTCCTGTAGAAAATGCAGAAGCATTCATCAGAGCCGTTGTTGACTGGAAACCGGGTCTGTAGTAACTCAAATGCAATTTTATGATACATAAAAGCCCTGACGTTTGCCGTCAGGGCTTTTAAATTAATATATGCTAAAGAATCTCGCCGGCATAATATTTTATCAACTATTTATCTTATATTCGGGTAACTAACACTTTAATCCCATTATTATGAAAAAACTTAATAAAACAACCCTAAAGCATATAATGGCAGGAGGGGAAATCTGTCTTCCATGTGCTGATGGCTATCATCAGGTTATTATCAACGGTCGATGTACCTGTGAACCTGACTAGAAAAAGCAGCTGTCCAGCTGCTTTTTTATTGATATATTGAAAAGTAATATATACTAGCTTAACATTCGCTGCGCTTTTTTAACACCTTCTACCAAAGCATCAATTTCTTCAAAAGTATTATACACAGCAAAACTGGCTCTTACAGTCCCTGCAATATTAAAGAAGTTCATAATAGGCTGCGTACAGTGGTGCCCTGTTCTTACGGCAATTCCCATTTTATCGAGAATCATTCCTACATCGGAAGAAATCCCTACTCCTTCCAGGTTAAAAGAAACAACACCTGTTCTTTTTGCTTTTTCACCATATATTTTAATTCCTTCTATTTCTAAAAGCTGTTTTTGAGCATATTGCAACAACGCATTTTCATGGTTTTGAATATTTTCATGTCCTACTCTGTTCATAAAATCCACGGCAGCTCCCAATGCAATATTCCCTCCTACATTTGGTGTTCCTGCTTCATATTTAAATGGAAGCCCTGCATAGGTAGTTCCATCAAAAGAGCAGGTAGCAATCATCTCTCCTCCTCCATGAAATGGCGGCAAAGCCTCTAATATTTCACGTTTCCCATATAAAACACCTGTTCCCATCGGAGCATACATTTTGTGGCCGGAAAACACAAAGAAATCGCAATCCATTTTCTGAACATCTATATTGAAGTGAGGAGCAGACTGGGCCCCGTCAATAACAATATAGGCGTCTGTATTTTTTCTTGCTTTTGATATAATTTCTTCAATAGGATTTACAATTCCCAACGCATTGGAAACCTGGTTTACAGATACCACTTTGGTTTTTTCACTTAGGAACTGATCAAATTGATCCATCTGCAGAATACCGTTTTCATCAATAGGAATTACACGCAGTTTTGCTCCGGTTCTTTCGCAAAGCATTTGCCATGGAACGATATTCGAGTGATGTTCCAGATAGGAAATAATAATCTCATCATCTTTTTTTAATTTTTGAGTTAAAATATAAGCAATGAGGTTTAACCCTTCTGTAGTTCCTTTTGTAAAAATAACTTCAAAGTCATGTTCAGCATTGATGAATTTCTGAATCTTTCTTCTCGAAAGCTCCATTTCTTCTGTAGCGAGCTGGCTTAATGTATGAATTCCTCTGTGAACATTAGCATTAAGTTCTGTATAATATGCATGACAAACTTCCAACACCGAATTTGGTTTTTGAGATGTAGCTGCATTATCCAAATAAACCAATGGCTTACCGTTCACTTCCCTGTCCAATATAGAAAACTGGCTTCTTATTTCCTGAATGTCAAACATTTATTTACATTTTAAATTAAAACGTCCTTATTTAGAACACTTCAAATTTACGGCTTTTTTTCCGAAAGGATACATCCGGCTGCCTGCTGATTGTTGTCAGTTAATAGAATTATTCGATGGATAAGATTGAAATGAGAAGTAACAAATAAATCCATTGCCTATTGTCTTTCTTTAACAGCTACCTTACTCCCATAAAAAAAACCTGCCAATAAAATGACAGGTTCTTATACCTTTGCATAATAAGCAATTCTTATTCTGCAGATTTTTCTTCTGTTGTTGGAACATCAGGAGATTGAGTAGCCACTTCTTCAGCCACTTCTTCTTCATCATCGTCCTCTGCTGCTGCACCTCCTTTCATTGCATTTCTAGACATCTTAACAGCTACTACAACTGCATTGTCCGGGTGCATGAAAGTATATCCTTCAGTTTTGATACCTCCGATGTAAAGTTTGTTACCAATTCTTAATGGAGTAACATCTACAACTATTTCGTCCGGCAAGTTAGCAGGAATAGCTTTTACTTTCAATTTTCTGAAAGACTGACGTAAAGCACCACCAGCAACAACACCTTTTGAACGTCCAGTAATTCTTACAGGAACCTCCATAACAACTGGCTTATCGTCAGATAATTGATAGAAGTCTGCGTGAAGAATCTTGTCTGTAATTGGGTGAAACTGAATATCCTGAAGAACTGCTGGAATTGTTTGACCATCAACTTCAATAGATACCGTGTGTGCTTCAGGAGTGTATACTAATCCTTTGAAAGCTCTCTCTTCAGCAGAGAAGTTCAAAGGCTCACCACCTCCATAAACAACACAAGGAACTAATTCAGCATCACGTAAAGCTTTTGTAGACTTTTTGCCCACGCTTTCTCTTTTTGTACCTTGAATTGTAATAGATTTCATTTATAAAAATTTAAAAAATTATTTTAGTTTTAATTTGCAAGTCGCTAAAAATCAATTAAATAACAAATTTACTACTAATTGATCTATGCTCATGAACCATTGTCATAACATCCGCAAATAATGGGGCGCAAGATAGCACTTTTATTTTAGTTGACAAATTATTTTTAACAGGAATTGAGTCAGTTACAATAACTTCCAAGATTTTAGAGTTCTCAATATTCTCGTAAGCCTTACCCGAAAGCACTCCGTGCGTAGCCATCGCTCTTACTGTCTTTGCACCTTTTTCAATTAGGATGTCTGCAGCTTTACAAAGCGTACCCGCAGTATCAATCATATCATCAATAAGGATTACGTTTTTACCTGTAACATCTCCGATTAGGAACATTTCTTCGATAACGTTTGCTTTCTTTCTTTCCTTATAAGCAATTACTACTTCTGCCCCCAAGTGGCCTGCATAGTTTTTAGCTCTCTTTGCACCTCCCATATCCGGTGAAGCAATGGTAAGATTATCAAGATTTAAAGATCTGATATAATCCACGAAAATAGAGGAAGCATAAAGGTGATCTACAGGAATTTCAAAGAATCCCTGAATCTGATCTGCGTGAAGATCCATTGTCATTACTCTTGTTGCCCCTGCTGCAGTAAGAAGGTTAGCAACTAGCTTAGCACCGATCGGCGCTCTTGGTTTGTCTTTTCTGTCCTGTCTCGCAAGTCCGAAATAAGGAATTACAACGGTAATACTCTTTGCAGAAGCTCTTTTCGCTGCATCAATCATTAGGAGAAGCTCCAAAAGATTGTCTGCGGGTGGAAACGTAGATCCTATTAAGAAAACTCTTCCTCCTCTTACAGATTCGTCTAAAACAGGTTCAAATTCCCCGTCGCTAAACTCCTGAAAGTTGATTTTCCCTAATTCTTTCCCATAATGCTGGGCAATTTTCTCTGCCAAGTCCCTGCTGGTTCTTGTACAAAATAGATAACTTAACTGATCGGCCATTTTTACTTTTTAAAAGATTTTGCAAATTTAAAAAAAAACCACAAGAATTACTCTTGTGGTCTTTAAGTTTTTATTTTATCAATTATTATGGGAATTTAACACCATCATATTTGTTTGGATCTACCTGTGGTAATGTAGATCTGTATTTTGCATTTATAGATTTAATAAACTCGTTGGCTATAACACCATATCCCCGTCCTGTAAGGTGAACACCATCAAGAGAGAAAGCTCCTCCCGTAACAAATTTTGCAGAGTATTTTACGCCGTCAAATGAAATTCCGGATTGTCCGTTCAAATCAATCATTTTAGCATTTGCATCTACAAAAGCCAATCCATATGAATCAGCAAGTGATCTTATAGAGGCATTGTATGCATCTGTTGCAGTTTTTACATAAGCAGCCTCTGTTTTTGTTAATACATGTTGGTTTTGTAGAGGATAAGAAATTCCATATACATTTACCGGAGCCGGCACACCAGGTGCAGTAGTACTAATCACAGAACTTGTAGTAAGCAGGATATAATCACTTGACGTAGCCTGTCTTGCCTGTCCAAAGATTTGTCCGAAAGCACCAGCCAGCCCCACTCCTAAAGAAGGAGTTAACGCTGCTGTAAGCTGAGCCGATAAATCCGTAAGGGATACATCCTTAATTAAAACAGGATTGGGAGAAGTAGAAGAAAGAAGATTAATTCTGTCTCCAGCACCAAAAGCGGTAAGCGCCTGCTTTAAAGGACCATATAAACTCGCATTAAGTGTTGCTAAATTAGCACCCAGTTTTTCAGGTGTCAAAGGATTGTAAGGAACTGTCGTAAAGAAAGGCACAGAGGTAACATAAGGAATGTTTGCAATAACCCCTTTAGTTGTTCCTACACTTTTAAGGCCGTCCAAAACTCCTTTAATAGAACCCGCCACTACCGCCGGATCAGAAATATCATTTGACTTGTATAACGTCGGATCAGTATTTCCTGTCTGAACTGTAGCAGTAGTATATGTTGTAACTCCACCTATTGTCTGCGAATTTGTTCCTCCATTGGTAGCATATGATAATACATCATTATTTCCTATCCAAAGAGAAAAGAATGTTGCTTTCTGAGCCATCGCATCAGCCAAAACGCTTGTTGTGGCAGAAGAGGCAAATCTTACAAAATAAGGATTAGCCTTTCCAGCAGCAAGACCTGCCTGGTTACCATATCCGGGTGCAACCAGATGGAATGACTTCGCTCCCGGCACCCCCATATTATTATAAGAACTGCCGCTAGGCAAAAGATCCAATGCCGCTGCCGGAGCACTTGGTACCGGAGACGGGGATCCATTAACTATCTGAAGGTTTAATTTTCCAGGGAAACCAGGAAGATTGTTAAACCCTCCTACGTCATTAGGCATCAGAGGCTGTTTGAAATCTCCTCCACCCGCAAGTCTCATCTGTCCGGCAATCATGCTCGGATAGGATTCATTCTGGCCGCTGCTATATAGCGCCCCATCACGATATCCGGAAGTAAGAGAGTTACCTAAAGAAATATATTTTGAAAAATCTGCGTCTCCTTTCGTTACCGGAATATCTTTCACATCCGTATCGAAATCTGTATTACAGCTCGTTACAGTGAAAAGAAGTGCAGAGACAGCAATTGTTGATATTATAATTTTTTTCATAGTCTTTCAATTAAAAAGGATTATAAGATAAACCTAGACCGAAGTAGAATGCTTTTGCTTTCGCTTGTCCGTAAAGCCCAATAGCAGAATTGTTTACATCTCTGGCTTGAGGCATTGCATATCCTCCGGCAATATCAATTCCAAATTCTTTCAACTTGAATCCTACCCCACCGGTCACCACATAGGTATTAAATGAAGGGGTTTCAGGAATAAAGTTTTCATTGGAGTAAGGAGACTCATCATAATAAGCTCCCAAGCGTCCATAGATCATATTGGTGAATGCATATTGAGTTCCCAATCTGAATGTCTTGGAATTTCTGAAATTCTTAGGATTTACTAAAACCGTCGGATCTGAAGGATTGTTCGGGGCAAGTGGTGCATTGTCAAAATCCAACACCAATTTGCTATATCTTTCCCATCCATGGTAATTAAAATCTGCAGAAATCTGCCATTTTGGAGTCACTTTATAGGTTAAACCAATTGTATATTCTTCAACCAATGGAAGCGTTGCTGAAAAGCCGTCCTGTCCTGCTGCATTTAATTTTAACAGAGAGTAAGGAGACTGTGTAGGGAACTTGAACGTAGCTGTTCCGTTTTTAGCTTTCATATCTATTGCTGAACGGTAAGCTATACTTACATCCAACTTAGGATCAGGTCTGAAATAGAAACCGAATCCATATCCGTGGCCACTGGCTTTTTCATCATTGATGTTAACCTGTCCTCCGAATTGCGTTACCGCTTTATCCCAATCTACTTTTCCTCTTGCATAAATATAGCTGGCACCAAAAGACAACCAAGGAGCCAGTTTCACAGAAACCATAGGCTGAAAATAGTAACTCTTCAGCTCCATTTTCTGCACCAACTCTTTGCCTTCCCAATCTTCCGGCCATTGAACAGTGCTTCCAAAAGGTGTGGAAAAGCTTAACCCTACGGATAGATTTTCTATTGGTTTATAAGTAATCGCTGCGTAGATAGGTGTTCCCAGAGGATTATCTGTTTCTGTACTCTGTAAAGTATTTAAGTTTTGAAAAGTAACTTTATTACTTGCACCAAACCCTCCTGCCACTACACTCAGTTTGGAAGGGATAAATGACATACCCGCGGGGTTAAAGAATGTCACACTCGCGTCTTCGGCATGAGCACTAGTATGCGCCATTGCCAATTGTTTTACCCCCTGCAAAGAAACTCTGAAGCCCCCTGCGTAAGATAAAACCCCCGCCAATAAAGCAGTTGATACTAATATTTTTTTCATAGACTATTATTATATAATCCAAATATAAAGTTATTTTGAATACGTCTGTTAATATTTCCCAATATTTTAAACAATATACTTAAAGAAAACTATGTTTAAAATAACACTTTAGATAAAACTACCCATAAAACCATTGTTTATAAATACTTAAGAGCCTATATAAACATATTCAATTATTTTGTTTAACCTTAAACAATAAGGTTATTGAATATTTAAATATTTTAGAATTGCATAAAGATAAAAATACATAAATTTGCAAGATTATAAATAATAGTAATATGAGTTGTGGATGCAAAACATCCGGCGATTCTGCACATTCTTGCGGTCCCAAGAAGACTGCAAGTGGTTGTGAAAATGTAAATACCTGCGGGAATAGTTATAAATTAAGTGTTTTTGACTGGCTTTCTAACATCAACAATCCAGCATCTAACAGGTGTGACTTTGTAGAAGTTAGGTTTAAAAATGACAGGAAATCTTTTTATAAAAATGTAAACAATATCCCTTTACATATTGGTAGCGTAGTTACAGTAGAATCTAGCCCGGGACACGATGTAGGTGTTGTAAGCCTTACCGGAGAATTAGTGAAAATCCAGATGAAAAAGAAAAAAGCATCTGAAGAATCAGCACTAAAAATATACAGACAAGCCAACCAAAAAGACCTTGAGGTATGGCAGGAAGCAAGAAAAAAAGAGGACGCAGTAAAACTTGAAGCAAGAAAAATTGCCCACAGATTAGGACTTGAAATGAAAGTCACTGATGTAGAATACCAGGGTGATTCTTCAAAGATTACGTTTTATTATACTGCTGATACCCGAGTGGATTTCAGACAGCTGATAAAAGAATATGCAGGCTCCTTCAGAACAAAGATCGACATGAAACAGATCGGTTTCAGACAGGAAGCTGCAAAAGTAGGAGGAATAGGATCATGCGGACGTGAGCTTTGCTGTTCAACCTGGCTGACCGACTTCAGATCTGTAAATACCAATGTAGCAAGATATCAGCAGCTGAGTATCAACCCTCAAAAGCTGGCAGGACAATGTGGAAAGCTTAAATGCTGTCTTAACTATGAACTGGACAGTTATCTGGATGCATTAAGCAATTTCCCGTCTTCTTCCACCGTTTTGGAAACAGAAAAAGGGAGAGCATTCTGTATTAAAATAGACGTTTTCAAAAAGAAAATGTGGTTTGCTTATGTAGACAGCTCTATTGCCTGGTATGATTTTGATATTGATCTTGTAAAAAAATTGATTTCAAAAAATAAAAGAGGCGAAAGAACCCTTCCACTGGAAGATTTAAAACAACCTGACTTACCCCTTCAAAGTATTGACCTTATTCAGGAAAACAATGTAGACCGTTTCGAAAAGAAAAACCGGGGAAACAGAAACAGAAATAACCAGAATAAGCCAAACAACCCTCAACAGGGAGGGCAAGGACAGGGACAGAAGAGAACCAGACCGGAAAGACAAGACAGACCCGAAAGGTCTGAAAAACCGGAAAACCCAAATACTCAATCAGGAAATCAGCAGCCCAGACAACAAAAACCTAATCCACAGCAAAAACGTCCTGTGGAAAAGACAGAAAACAGTGCTGATGCTGAGAAAAAGCCACAAACGAACCCAAATAAGAAGAAATTTAAAAAGAAATTTCCTCCAAAAAAAGATAATGATGCGTAACATTTTAGGATTATTTTCCCTTATCCTTTTCTTTAGCTGTACTTCTTCTTCAGGAGAAGATGTCATTATGAATTCCGTTGATAACAAATGGAATAAGAAAAGTGAGCAAAAATTTAATCTTGAAATTTCAGATCCGCAGAATCCTAAAAATATTATATTTGTTGTAAGGAATAATAACGATTATCCTTACAGCAATATAAGATTCATTGTCAATTTTACCAATCTCCAGAATAAAAAGAAGGAAACCGACACGTTGAATTATGTTTTGGCAAAACCCAATGGAGAATGGCTTGGTACAGGCTTTGGTGATACAAAGGAAACGTTGTTTCAGTATAAATTGAATTATAGATTTCCAGGAAAAGGTAAATATGAAATCGGGCTGACTCAGGCTATGAGGAATGACAACCTTCCGGGAATTGAAGATATTGGGATAAAATTAGAAACGGCTAAACCGTAATCATAAATGGAAGAAAACAGAAAAAATACAGGAAACAAAGGGAAAACTTTCCCTCTGCCTCCCAAACAAAAGAAAAATACCTCTTGGAAAAAATGGGTTTCATTTATCTGGATTGGGCTCATTGCAGTAGTATTAGGAATTTCAGGCCTTTTCTTCGCTGTTTCTCAGGGTTTCCTTGGAGAAATGCCGGATGTAAAAGAACTTGAAAATCCGGATATCTTTGTCGCTTCTGAAATTATCTCTTCAGATGGCGTTACGCTGGGTAAGTTTGAAAAAGAAAAAACACAGCCTATTGTTTACAAGGATCTTCCTCCATATCTTATTTATGCATTACAGGCTAAAGAAGATGAACGTTTTAAAGAACATTCAGGAATTGACCTATACTCTATTGCCAGAGCCGTTGCTTACGGAGGAGGCCGTGGAGGTGGTTCTACTATTACCCAACAGCTGGCAAAGCTTCTTTTTACCGGAACAGCTTCTCAAAACAAAATAGAGAGAGCTTTCCAAAAGCTTAAAGAATGGGTAGTGGCAGTAAGTCTTGAAAAAAGATACACCAAGGAAGAAATCATTACCTTATATTTCAACAAATTTGATTTCCTTTTCAATGCAAACGGTGTTGAGATGGCTTCCAGAGTTTATTTTAATAAAAAAACTTCGGAACTTACATTGCCTGAAGCTGCCACTTTTGTAGCTATGCTCGAAAACCCAAGAAAAAACAACCCTTACAGATATCCTGAAAAAGCAAAGGAAAGAAGGAATGTTGTATTGGATCAGATGCAAAAAACCGGATATATTGATGCGGCAACGTATGAAAAAGCAATCAATACGCCTGTAGAAGTAGATTTCCACCCTATTAAAAGTATCACTGACGGATATTCCGCGTATTATAAGTTTTACCTGAGAAAGGAAATTGACAAATACCTGGCAGGATATGAAAAAGAAACCGGTAAAAAGCTTAACCTTTATAAAGACGGTTTAAAAATATATGTTACCCTTGATTCTAAAATGCAGAAGTATGCCGAAGAATCAATCAAAGAACACTTAACAGATCTTCAGAAGAGATTTGATGCAGAACAGAGAGGAAGAAAAAACAGGCCATTCTACTATCTTACGGACAAACAGATCAGTCAGGTAATGCTTCAGGCCATGAAAAGAACCGGTAGATATAAGCTGTTAAAAGCTGATGGTATGCCTGAAGATTCTATCATGATGGAGTTTAAAAAGCCTATCAAAACATCACGATTTACATGGAGCGGAGAAGAAGAGGTGGAAATGTCACCTTGGGATTCTATCAGATACCACAAGCAGATTGCACAGGCAGGACTAATGTCCATGGTTCCGGGAACCGGAGAAATCAAAGCCTGGGTAGGAGGTATTGATTGGCAGCACTTCCAATATGATCATATCAAGCAGGGTAAGAGACAGGTAGGATCTACCTTCAAACCTTTCGTATATGCTACGGCTATTATGAAACTTGGAATGACACCTTGCTCAACAGTTTCTAACGGAACTTACGATCACAATGGATGGCATGTGCCGGGAAGAGGAGGAATGCTTACTTTAAAAGATGGTTTGGCACACTCTCAAAACCCTATTGCCGCAAGACTTATTGAGATGACAGGCGTAGATGCTGTAATCCAGACAGCAAGAGATCTTGGTGTAACGGAAGATATCCCGAGAAACAATACTATTGCCCTGGGTTCATCAGATATTACCATCTATGAAATGCTAGGTGCCTACAGTACTTTTGCGAATTATGGTAACCACAATAAACCGGAAATGATCTGGAGAATTGAAGATGCCAACGGAAGAGTAATCAAAGAAGTAAATGTAGAACCAAAAGAGGTAATGAACCCACTATACGCTTACACCATGATCGAATTGATGAAAGGTGTGGCACAGTACGGAACAGCTTCAGGAGAGCTGGGAAGAAGAGGAATTTCAAAAGGAGTGGAAATTGCCGCCAAAACAGGTACCACACAGAACAACTCTGATGGTTGGTTTATGGGAATCACTCCTAAACTGGCAACCGGAGCATGGGTTGGATGGGAAGACAGAGCCACTCACTTCTTTGGTACCGGTGAAGGTCAGGGAGCAAGAATGGCATTGCCAATTTGGGCTATCTACATGAAAAAGGTATGGGCAGATAAAACCCTGGGAGTATCTCCGGATGATAAGTTTATTAAGCCTTCAGACTGGAAAGACGGTTGCTCAAACCTTAGGGGCTTAAGCGGAGGTTATGGAGATGATGGAAGTCTTCAAACAATTGACGAAATTAAAAATCCAAGAGCAGCAGACCCTAGTCCAAAGAAAACCACAGAAAAGAAAGAGGAAAACATCAATGAGAATCTTCACTCAAACGATGAGGTAGATTTTAATAAATAATTTCTCTTTTAGAAATACACAAGACCTTTCAAGAATTTGAAAGGTCTTTTCTTTTATAATTAATACCTTTGATGTATGAATATCGAACGCATCAGACAACCTTTCATTAAGAAATTTCCAGGAGATTTTTCCGGCAACCTTATGCAGAGAAATACGCCCAAGGTTTTATTTGCTACCATTAGCCCGGCAGGATTTGGCGAACCTAAGCTAATAGCTTTTAATCAAACACTTTCCGAAGAAATAGGATTAGGGGCATTTGAAGAAAAAGATCTTGATTTTCTGGTTGGAAACAAGCTTCCAGAAAATATTCAAACCTATGCCACAGCCTATGCCGGACATCAGTTTGGAAACTGGGCAGGACAGCTTGGAGACGGAAGAGCAATTCTGGCAGGGGAAATTGAAAATAATTCAGGCCAAAAGACAGAATTGCAATGGAAGGGAGCAGGTGCAACACCTTACTCACGGCATGCAGACGGAAGAGCCGTATTAAGATCTTCAGTCCGGGAATATCTGATGAGTGAAGCTATGTATCATCTGGGTGTTCCCACTACAAGAGCCTTAAGCCTGGCTTTTACAGGAGAAGATGTGGTTCGTGATATGATGTATAACGGAAATCCACAACTGGAAAAAGGAGCTGTGGTCATAAGAACAGCGGAAAGCTTTCTCCGTTTTGGTCATTTTGAACTCATGTCTGCACAAAGGGAATATAAAACCTTACAGGAACTTGTAGATTTTACCATTGAGAATTACTTTCCCGAAATCTCTTCATCAGGCATTCAGAGATATAAAGATTTTTTTGAAAACGTCTGTACAAAAACTGCAAATTTAATAGTTGAGTGGTTCAGAGTAGGCTTTGTGCATGGAGTAATGAATACAGACAATATGTCAATTTTGGGATTAACCATAGATTACGGGCCTTATTCAATGATGGATGAATATGATTTGAATTTTACACCAAATACCACTGACCTTCCGGGAAGAAGATATGCTTTTGGAAAACAGGGCCAGATTGCCCAATGGAATCTCTGGCAGCTTGCCAATGCTCTTCATCCCATAATTAAAGACGAAAAATTTTTAGAAGATACCTTAAATCATTTTGGGACCTATTTCTGGGAGAGCCATGATGCAATGCTTTGTAGAAAATTCGGTTTTGATGAGCTGCGTAAAGAGGATGAAGATTTTTTTACCAACTGGCAGGGCCTGATGCAGGAATTGCAGCTGGATTACACTTTATTTTTCAATTATCTTGAAAAACTCCCTTATACTACAGATGTAAAAGACTTCTTCAACAAGGTTTCCTATACTCCGGTTAATGAAGAAAAACTGAAAAAGCTGGAAGATTTTCTTACTACATACAACTCCCGTTTAAATCTAAACACCATTTCAAGAGAGGATTCTTTAGCTTTAATGAAAAAAACAAATCCTAAATTCACACTCAGAAACTACCTGCTCTATGAATGTATTGAAGAGATCAGCATTGGGAGAACAGACATGCTGAAAAAACTAACCGAAGCACTAGAAAACCCCTATGAAGAAAGGCATCCTGAGTTTTCAGCCAAACGCCCAAACAGCTATAATGACATTACCGGATGTTCTACACTTTCCTGCAGTTCTTAGCAAAAGGTTAATATTTTTCTTTATTCATTGAATATTCATTACACTATTAAAATATTTTTCTTAATTTTATGAAAAATATTTTAACATGAAAAAAGCTATACTTTGTTTAAGTTTATTGTTCGGAACAATAGCACACTCTCAAACAGTCTTACTAGATGAAGGCTTTGAATCTTACACGAATTTTGCCATTACAGGATTCGGAAACTGGTCCACACTCGATCTGGACGGTTTAAACACGTACTATGGCGGAGGTCCGGTAATTGGTGGTGAAACTTCTCCAACATGGGCACCTGATTGGACTAACGCAGGAAGCCCAATGGCTTTTCAAATTTTCAACCCGTCAGCTAGTAATGCTACTAACAACTTAACTGCAACTGCAGCAGATGAAGAAGTAAGAGACTTCACTCCTCACACCGGACTTAAATATGCAGCAGCATGGGCAGGATCACCTGCTGGGGGAGTAAATGCCAACAATGACTGGTTGATTTCTCCTGCATTAACTTTAGGAAGCAGTGCAAATACTCTAACATTTTGGGTAAAAGCTATGTCACCTGCTTTTGTAGAAAGCTATAAAGTAGGAGTATACACAGGAACTGGTACCCCAACGTCCAGTGCCAATTTTACTATAATTTCAGGAATTTCTCCCAAAATTGCTCCTTATGCAGCATGGCAGCAGGTTACTTTGAATTTAGATGCCTATGCAGGACAAACTATAAAAATATGATTCCAATACATGTCGGCAGATAAATACATGTTTATGCTGGATGACGTAAAAGTTACAGCTACGGGAGTACTTGCTACCAGTGAAACTTCAAAAACAAAATCTGCTATTTCTCTTTATCCTAACCCTACACAAGGAGAAATCAATATCAAAACTGATAAGAAAATAAAAACTACTTCAATTTTTGATATGTCTGGTAAAGCAACCCATCAAACAGATTCTTCAAAAACAGATATTTCAGACCTGCCAAAAGGAACGTATCTGATGAAGATAGAATTTGCAGACGGTACTTCTACTACAGAAAAAATCATTAAGCAATAATACGTTTATACAAACTTTATAGAACCACCAGTTTTTGGTGGTTTTTTTATTTTACTTTTGCAAAAAATATGACCCGTGTCTTTGATCAAAACAAAATTCATTCATTTTTTAAAGCTGGTATTTCCTTCCACTTATACAGAAGTGGCCGTTTTTTTATTTTTCATCACCTGCTATGGAATCCTTGGTTCTTACATAGCCATTAACTACAGAATCATATTTGACAGCAGAATTCCATGGGATGCTTACTTTAGTTTTGATAATAAATCAATCCTTATGACGGGAGGAAGTTTCGAAAGACATCCTCTATCCTATTATTTTTTCAATTGGATCAGAGAATTCTCACTTTTTATGTCCGGTGGTAAAATGGATGCCAACTTCAGGCTTACACTGGCATGGCTCAGCAATATCATCATAACATTGAATATTGTTCAGGTTTTTAAGTACTTAAAAAACATTATCAGGCTTCCTTTACAGTTCAACCTACTCCTCATTCTGTTTTTTGGTATTTTTTCAACGAATATCATCCTGTCATTCACTCCTGAAAACTTCACTTATACTCTATTCTTACTTAGCTTATACAACCACTATGCAGCCATCAAATTAAAAAAGCAGGAAAAAACACCTACAGCAGCACTATCATTGGCGGCCATTACTATTGGAGGCCTTACTATAACCAATCTTGTCAAGGTTTTCATTCCGGTATTTTTTGAAAAAGGTCTTTTCCGGGATTGGAAAAAAATAGGCAACGCAATTGTAAGGGGAAGTATTGCAATCATCTGCTATGCATTACTCTACCTGAACCGGATAGATTTTAAATACCAGAACATATTTTCAAAAACCAATCAGCAGTATGAAAAATTCTCTAATGTAGAATCCATACCCACGTGGGATATGGTTCTTTCATTCTTTTTTGGCGGTAACATTTTATTCCCGGGTTTTATCATATCTGACAAACATAATATGAAAGGATTTTCCTTTAAGGCCCTTTATATGGAGCCGTATTCATCAGTGTTTTCATATATTTTCGTAGGTGTATTATTAGCATTGATAACCTGGAGTTATTTTAAGAATTTTAAAAATAAATGGGTCCAGATTATTATGATCTCATTTTTTGTTGATATGACCATCCACTGTGTCATGAGATTCGGTCTCCACACCTCCTATATCTATGGAGGGCACTTTGTTTTTGTCTACCCACTGCTCATAGGGTGGCTTTTCTATGCTTACAGATCATCCCCAAAAATATCCGCATTTTTAACATTAACCGTTGCTCTGCTGTTTGTTTACCTGCTGACCAACAACTGGTATAGAATGTCCGAGTTTTTCTGGTTCCTGGAAACTTATTACCAATAGAAAAGGCTGAGAAAATTTTCTCAGCCTTTTTAGTATTTGTGAAATCAAATCTCTTTTATTTTGCTTCCGCACAGAAAATTCTGTACTGTACAGCAACAGCAGATTTGAAATATTCTCTGATTCTTGAAAGATCACCCGCAGCACTTTGTTTTGTAAAGTAACTTCCGGCTAAAATCTTATAATTTGGTCTTAAAGAAGCATCGGTTTCCACCTTAAGATTGGGGAATCTCTTTCTGAAATAAGCCTTCACCTCATTAGCTTCCTCATTGCTTTTAACCGTTGTAATCTGAATTTTAAATCCTAAAATTCTAGGATTTTTTTTACAAATCTCAGCATTTGTAAGTTCTCTATTTGGAACATAAATTTTAGGTGGCCTCGTGATTCCTCCAGTAGAAATACCATTATCGGTATTATTAGAATCTTTAGTTGGAATATTACTCGCAACTTTGGAACATTTGCCTTCAATTCCTTCCAAGGCAGTATTAATTTTAGAATCCATAGTCATGACAAGCTCCGTTCCCGAAAGCGTATCCTTTTTAACAACTTGCTGTGCTTCAATATTATAAAATCCTAATAATGATAATATTGAAAATATTTTGATCAGATTTCTCATTTAAACTTGTTTCCGCAAATTTATACAAATTAAAAAACTATACCAAACAGGTTATTTAGAATCAATACAAATTAACCTTAAATGACATTTTCCCCTTTTTATATGCCGTTAAATTAGTGTTAAAAATATTATTTTTGCGGGATTGATATGTTCAATATTTTACTAACATAAGATAATTTAAATGATTAGTTGGAGAAAGCATTATAAAAAAACGTTGATCGCAATAGGCTTATTGCTATCAACCAGTGCTTCATTTTACGGGCAAGACGGCGATCCTAAAAACGGAGAGAAACTTTTCAAAGCGAATTGTACTGCATGCCATGCGCTGGACAAACAGGTTATTGGACCTCCATTAAAAGGGGTTGTAGAACGTGTAAAGACAGAGGGTGGTGTAGACAAAGATTGGCTTCACAAGTGGATCAAAGACAACAAAGCTCTTAGAGCTTCTGGGGATAAATACGCCAATGAGATTTTTGAAAAGTATAATAAGACTGAGATGTTACAGTTTCCTAATCTTACAGAGAAGGATATTGATGACATTTTAGCTTTCACTACTAATCCTCCGGCTCCGGAAGAGAAAAAACCGGAAGCAACTTCTGCAACTGGCGCAGCCGCGGCAGCACCTGCAGACAAAACTACTACAAACATTGTCATCATTTCTCTTTTAGCGATTGCAGGTTTATTAGTTTGGATCTTGGTAAAACTAAGACAGCTGGTAACACTAGGTCAGTCTGAAGAATTAGCGGGTCTTAATGAAACAAGGGTTCGTTCGTTCAAGGAAATGTATGAGAAGTTCCACTACGTTGGGAAGATAGCTTTAACTATTCTGGCTATTCTTGCAGCTTACGGAGTATGGAACTGGCTAATGTGGATCGGGGTGTACAAAGGGTACAAACCAGAACAACCTATCTACTTCTCTCACAAAATTCACGCTGGAGAACAGAAAATTGACTGTCAGTTATGTCACTCCAGTGCCAAATATGGAAAAGTATCTGAGATTCCTTCTATGAACGTTTGTATGAACTGTCACAGAACAATTTCTGAATACAACGCAGATCACTACATGGAGCCAGGAAAAGACAAGGCATTCTATGACGGAGAAATCCAGAAGATCTATGCTGCAACAGGTTGGGATCCTGCAAAACAACAGTACACAGGAAAAACTCAGCCGGTTGAATGGACAAGAATCCACAACATGCCAGACTTCGTGTACTTCAACCACTCTCAGCACGTAGTAGCTGGTGAGCAGGCAATCATCAATTCTTTCAACAAAAAGAATCCTGACAACAAAATTGATGTTGTATGTAAAGCTTGTCACGGAAAAATTGATACAATGAATGTTGTTCAAATGGCTAACGACTTTACTATGGGATGGTGTATCGAGTGCCACAGAACGACTGAAGTTGATATGAACAACGGTTATAATAAAGAGTACTTCAAGAATCTACATGACAAGTTGAAAAAACAATATCCTAAGGATGGAGGTAAAATCACTGTAGATGCAATTGGAGGTCTTGAGTGTGGTAAATGTCATTATTAATAACTAAAAAATTAGAAGTATAAATGGCTTCAAACAAAATACAATTCAGAAGTATTCATGAACTTAAAGACCCAGCTTTAAATAATAAGCTGGCTCAGAAAGAGTTTCAGGAAGAAATTCCGGTAGAAGATTTCCTTGGAGATGCTGAGAACAACGGATCAAGTACTTCAAGAAGAGACTTCCTAAAGCTTTTAGGATTCTCTACAGCAGCAGTTACATTAGCTGCCTGTGAAGCTCCGGTAATCAAAACAATTCCTTATGTGGTAAAGCCACATGATATTATTCCGGGAGTACCCAATTATTACGCTTCCACTTATTTTGATGGTTTCGACTTTGCCAGTGTTTTAGTAAAGACTCGTGAAGGTAGACCTATCAAAATTGATCCAAACCCAGCAGCTGGTGATTTAGGTAAAACTAACGCAAGAGCTCAGGCAAGTGTACTTTCTCTTTATGATAATGATAAAGTAAAGCAGCCTAAACTGGATGGTAAGGACGAAACTTTCGATAAAGTAGACAGCTTTGTTCTTAAAGGATTGGAAGATGCGAAAGCTGCAGGTAAAAAGATTGTGCTTTTGTCACACTCTTTTGCTTCACCAACTTTCAAAAAGCTATTTGCTGAATTCAAAGCAAAATATCCTACAGCAGAATTAGTAACCTATGATGCTTTCCCTTACTCTGCGTCTCTGGATGCAGCTCAGGAAGTATTCGGACAGAGAGCATTACCAGTATATGACCTTAAAGGTTCTGAATTGGTAGTTTCTTTCCAGGCTGACTTCTTAGGAGACTATAATGCTTCAAGCTTAGAAACTTCTTACGCAGCAGCAAGAAAGCCGGGTCCAAACATGTTGAGACACATCCAGGTGGAATCTAACATGTCATTGACAGGTGCTAATGCTGACTCAAGATACAGATTAAAGCCAAGTGCCGTAAACAAAACTTTAGTTGAGGTTTACAATGCAATCGTAGGTGGTGGTACTTCTGATAAGACGGCTACTGAAATTGCGAACGAACTTAAAGCAAAAGGCAGCAAAGCTGTTGTTTTAGCTGACAGTTCTAAAGCAGCACAGGTTTTAGCACACTTAATCAACCAAAAATTAGGTTCAGTAGCTTTCACTGGTAAAGCAAACTTCCTGAAAGAATTTGATAAAGCAAGATACCAGGAATTCTTAGGATGGGTAAATGCAGGTCAGGTTGGCGTATTAATCGCAAACAATGTAGACCCTATTTACTCTCATCCAAAAGGAGAAGATTTCAAAAAATCTTTATCAAAAGTTGCCTGTGTAGTAGCTGTTGCTGATAAGAAAAATGAAATGTACAAAGCAGCGAAAGCTGTAATTCCTGTAGCTAACTGGCTGGAATCCTGGGGTGATATTGAACCTCAGACAGGAGTATATTCATTAATGCAGCCTACGATCCAGAAAATCTACAAGTCAAGACAAATTGAAGAATCTTTATTGGTTTGGAAGAATGGAAAAAACAATGCTGCTAACAACTACTATGACTATTTAAAAGCCAGCTCAGCTTCTATCTTAGGTGCTACTTCTTTCAATAAGGCTTTATATAACGGTATTGTTACTTCTAACAACGCAACAACATTATCTTATACAGGTGGAAACGCTGCACAGGCGGTTGCTGAATTAGGAAACTTTAAAGCTTCCGAATTAGAATTGGTATTATACACTAAGACTTCAATGGGAGATGGTACTCAGGCAAACAACCCTTGGTTGCAGGAATTACCGGATCCTCTTACCAGAATGTCTTGGGACAACTACTTGACAATTTCTCCTAAAGATGCAGAGAAATTTGCGATTGATAACGATCTTAATGCAAGAATGCAGTTGGATGGTTCTATCGTAAACCTTACTGTAAACGGAGTAACAATAAAAGATGTTCCTGTATTCATTCAGCCTGGTCAGGCAGAAGGATCTGTAGGTCTAGCGCTTGGTTATGGTAAAAAGAACTCAGGAGCTACTGCAGATACAGGGGTAAATGCTTATCCATTATTTGATGGTTCTAATCTGGCTCTTTCAGGAGTTAAAATTGAAAAGACAGGAGAAGATCACGAATTTGCAGGTATCCAGCTTCAAAACACCTTAATGGGACGTTATGAAATTGCTAAGGAAGTTCCTTTAGCGGAATTCATCAGCGTACCTTTTGATGATGAGCACAAAGGATGGAATAAGCCTTTGGAATACCACACCATCAGTGGAGCACTTCCAGCAAGAAAAATTGACCTTTGGGATGCTTTTGATGATACAGATGGTCCTCACTTCAACTTATCTATCGACTTAAACTCTTGTACAGGTTGTGGAGCTTGCGTTATTGCATGTCAGGCTGAAAACAACGTTCCTGTAGTAGGTAAAGAAGAGGTAAGAATGTCCAGAGATATGTATTGGTTAAGAATTGACCGTTACTATTCTTCAAGACAGAAAGTAGAGGTATATGAAGGATTAAAAGAAGGAATGGCTGTACCAGAATTATACGGTACTGCTTTCAATAAAGAAGGAGGTGCATTAAACCACCCTGCAGACAATCCGGATGTAATCTTCCAGCCTGTAATGTGTCAGCACTGTAACCACGCTCCATGTGAAACTGTATGTCCGGTAGCGGCTACTTCACACGGTAAGCAAGGTCAAAACCATATGGCTTACAACAGATGTATCGGTACCAGATATTGTGCAAACAACTGCCCGTACAAAGTAAGACGTTTCAACTGGTTTACGTATAACCTAAATGACAAGTTCGACTTCAACATGAACAACGATTTAGGAAGAATGGTACTTAACCCAGACGTAGTTGTAAGAACTAGAGGGGTAATGGAGAAATGTTCAATGTGTATCCAAGAAACTCAGGCTACTATTTTAGCAGCTAAGAGAGACAACAGAAAAGTAACAGATGCTGAGTTTAAAAACTCTTGTGCTTGTGCTGCTGCTTGTTCTACTGGAGCAATGACGTTCGGAGACATGAATGACAAAGAATCTGAAGTTAGAGATTTATATTCTAGCAACAGAAGATATTATTTACTAGAGGAGATCGGAACCAAACCAAATGTGTTCTATCATACTAAAGTAAGAAACAGAGTAGAAAAATAAAGTTTAAATAATAAATAGGTAAAAAATGTCAGGACATTACGAAGCTCCGATAAGGGAACCTCTGATTATTGGTCACAAAACTTATCACGATATCACAGAAGATATTGCACGACCTATCGAAGAAAGAGCAGGTAAATTATGGTGGATTTCACTATATGCCGCACTAGTTCTATTCATCTATGGATTCGGCTGTATCGCTTATACTATCGGGACAGGTATTGGAGCATGGGGGCTTAACAGAACTATTAACTGGGGTTGGGATATTACCAACTTCGTATGGTGGGTAGGTATCGGTCACGCCGGGACCCTAATCTCAGCAGTATTATTATTATTTAGACAGAGATGGAGAATGTCTGTAAACAGATCTGCAGAGGCGATGACGATCTTTGCGGTGGTACAGGCAGCAATCTTCCCTGTAATTCACATGGGTAGAGTTTGGGTTGGATACTGGGTATTCCCTTTACCAAACCAGTTCGGTTCTCTTTGGGGGAACTTTAACTCTCCTCTATTATGGGACGTATTTGCGATCTCAACTTATTTCTCAGTATCAACTGTATTCTGGTTTATGGGATTAATCCCTGACTTTGCAATGATCAGAGATAGAGCAAAAACTCCTTGGACTAAGAAGATTTATACATTCTTAGCTTTCGGTTGGGGTGGTAAAGCAAAACACTGGCAGAGATTCGAAGAACTTTCTTTGGTTCTTGCAGGGTTAGCTACTCCACTTGTATTCTCGGTACACACTACGGTATCTTTTGACTTCGCAACTTCAGTTATTAAAGGATGGCACTCTACAATCTACCCTCCTTACTTCGTAGCTGGTGCAATCTTCTCAGGATTCGCGATGGTACAGACCCTATTGTTGATTGCCAGAAAAGTTTGTCACCTTGAAGATTACATTACTATGTATCATATCGAAATTATGAACATCGTAATCGTTTTAACAGGGGGTATGGTAACGGTAGCCTATGCTACTGAATATTTCATCGGATGGTATTCCGGATCAAGATTTGAAGACTTTACGTACCTTTCACCAGGTGCTGCAGTAGGACCTTACTGGTGGGCTTTCTGGTCATTGATTATCTGTAACCTTGTTGTTCCTGCATCTTTCTGGTTCAAAAAAGCAAGAACCAATATTATCTGGACATTCATTGTTGCATTGATCATTAACATCGGTATGTGGTTTGAGCGTTTCGATATCATCGTTATCAACCTTTCAAGAGATTACTTACCAGGATCTTGGACTATGTTTAAGCCAACGATCATTGATGTGGGTGTATACTTAGGAACAATCGGATTCTTCTCTGTATTATTCTTATTATACGCAAGAACATTCCCTGTAATTGCACAGGCTGAATTAAAATCGATTCTGAAAATTTCAGGTGAAACTTATAAAGCAAAAGAAGGAGATGAGCACCACTAAAATTGTATACGGACTTTATGCTGACGACGACGATTTAATGAACGGCGTTAAAGCATTCAACGATAAAGGAATCAAAATAAACGAAGTATATACTCCGTTTCCGGTTCACGGACTAGACAAAGCTTTAGGATTAAAGAAAACAAGAATTTCTGATGCGGCCTTTCTATATGCTCTTTATGGTGTTACTATCGGTGCTACGGTTACCTGGTATGTAATGAACCATGACTGGCCTCAGAATATTGGTGGTAAACCAGCTTTTGACTGGGCACACAATATGCCGGCATTCGTAGTTCCAATGTTCGAATTAATGGTATTCTGTGCAGCTCACATGATGTCTTTAACTTTCTTGGTTAGAAACAAAATGTATCCAGGAGCTCCCGCTCAGAACCCGGATCCAAGAACTACTGATGATAAATTCATGATGGAATTTGTAACTGAAGATGTAGAATCTGTAAAACAGTTACTTATTGAAACTGGAGTTGAAGAAATAACTGTTAAAGATGCTTAAAATGAAAAAGAATGTATTAAAAATTACAGCAGTTTTAGGTTTAACTACAGTTTTACTTAACTCTTGCGGACCAAAAGACAATGCTCCATTGGTATATTTCCCGGACATGTATTTTCCGGTAGCTTATGACCCATTGATGAAAGCTCAGGATGCATACTCAGATCATGAAAATGAAATCCCTGCGTTTGTAAAAAACAGCTTTGCAACAGGTCTTGCTCCCGTAGAAGGTTCAGTGGCTCAAAATAAAGACGGAATCTTTGAAGAAGGTTTACTTCCTAAAAATGTAGATCAATACAATGCAGGATATGACGCTTCCAAGACTATGACAACCTCTCCTCTTAATCCGGCAAACGCTGCTAAAGATATTGAAAGAGGAAAAATGTTGTTTGACCGTACTTGTGCTGCATGTCATGGAACAGGAGGTGATGGGCAAGGTCCAATTGTACAAACCGGTGCTTTCTCTGGTGTACCCAACTATGCTGATAGAGAAATTACGGTAGGATCTGTTCATTATGTATTAACAAACGGTAGAAATGCAATGGGATCTTATGCGGGACAACTGAACGCAGGAGACAGATGGAGAGTGGCAATGTATGTGATGAGTGCTTTCAAAAAAGGAGCAGCAGCACCGGCAGCAGCTACAGCAGCGGCGCCAGCAACTGAAACGACTACCGAAACTAAAAAATAAGAAAAGAAATGTATAGTTTTTCACCAAAATTAAAATCAACTTCTATAATACTTCTTGTTGTAGGTTTAGTTCTGTTTGGTATTGGCTTCTTTATGAATAAAGGACTTTCTACTGAGAAAATAGAACAAATGATGGAAGCTGTTCATGCTTCAGGTCATAATGCTCCTACACACTCAAGTGAAATGGTTGGACCACAGGATCACGCGGCTCATTTAGAGCATGCCGAGCTTCAGGTTCACAACCAGCCATTAGCATCGCTGCACTTTGTAGCTGTCTTTTTCTTTGGAGTAAGTTGTGCTGTATTGTTTTTTTACTGTATTCAGCATGCTGCCCACGCTGGTTGGCCAATTATTATTACAAGAGTAATGGAAGCTATTGCTTCTTATATTCCTTACGGAGGTGCAATTCTGGTTATTATGATGATATTGAATATCACGCACAATGGCCACCTATTCCACTGGATGGATCCGGAATTAACCAATCCTGAATCTGCACACTTTGATGTCATTTTATTCGAAAAGAAAAGATTCTTAAACATACCTTTCTATGCTATCAGAACGATCATTTATGTAGTAGGTGCTTCATTCTTCGCATGGAAACTGAAAGCTCAGTCTAAAAAAGTAGATGAAACTAAATCTAAAGTTGAGTATCAGATGCTTTACAGATGGGCAGTAGGATATATTGCATTCTTCGGATTTGCTTCTGCTGCTTGGGCTTGGGACTGGTTAATGTCTATTGATCCTCACTGGTATTCTACAATGTATATCTGGTATTCAATGGTTAGCTGCCTTTCAAGTGGTATTGCTGTAATCATTCTATTAAGTGTTTATCTTAAGAAAAATGGTTTCTTACCTCAGTTCAATGACAATCACTTACACGATTTAGGAGTATTCCTTTTCGCTACAAGTATGCTTTGGACGTATACATGGTTCGCTCAGTTCATGCTTTACTGGTATGCCAACGTTCCCGAAGAGGTTAACTACTTCTTTGGAAGATTCCAGCACTATGGTACTACATTCTTACCAATGCTTATTGTAAACTTCTTATTACCGTTATTGGTATTAGTGAGCAGCAGCATCAAGAGAAACTACAAAGTAGTAACAATAATGGCTGTAGTAGTTATTTTAGGACACATCCTGGATTACTTCAACATGGTAATGCCTGGAACGGTAGGACCATACTGGAACACTCCTGAAGTATTCCTATTAATATTGGGAGCTCTCCTATTCGTAGTTGGATTGTTTATGTTTACTGTACTTTCCGCTTTATCTAAACTGAAGCTGATTCCTACAGGAAACCCTTACTTACACGAATCTGAAATTTATGAGTATCCTTTCTAAGGGCTTGTAACAAAATAAAATTATAAAAGACTGATTGGTAAACGATCAGTCTTTTTTTATGCCGTCAGCCCAGACAGCTGTCGTATTAGTATTCATTTTTTGCATATTCATAAGCCTGATGTCTAATCGCAATAATATAGTACTATGAAAAAAATGTATCTGGTTTACCTGCTATTCTGCCTGGCCTCCATTTTTACCCATGCCCAGACCATTACTTTCGTTTCCGAAAAAAGCAACATTCCTCTTCCAAAGGTTTCTGTTTTTGGTAAAGACGGCAGCATACTCGCCTATTCTGATATTGATGGAAAAATTGATAAGCAATCCTTGTCCCCTGCTCAGGAAAAATTCCAGCTGGTTTATAATAATTTTCTGGTGGCAACGCTCTCCTATTCAGATTTTGACCAGCCTGTTATTAAGATCAATGATCAGGTGAAAGAAATAGAAACGGTAGTCATTAAAAATAATAAGCCTGCAAAATACATTCTTATCAAAGGGAATTTTAATTCTTATGTTACCGTCAACAATAAACTGAATGCCTATGCTGATGGAATTGTAACCTATATCTTCGATAATAAAACAAAAAAGCTGAAAAGCAGCCGGGTGGAACAATATCGGGTATACAGACTTATAGATCCTAAGAAAGAAAAGAAACAGACCGCTCTTTGGGATTATGGTAGTTCATTAGGAATTCCCAATATGAAAAAAGTGGGAAATCTTGATGAATACAAAAAGAAAAACATAAAAATTAAAGAACTTAAAGGCAGCGGCAAGGATGAAATTGAGGTTAGTGGCGAGTACCTGCAGCAACAAGAATTTGCACTGTTTGGATTCCGTTTTTTTGATCTGAGAGGAATTCAGAATATGGCTTTTGAAAAGGATTCTCAAAAAACACTCAAAGACTTACTGGAATTTAATGAAATCCTTTTTATTAAACTAAAGCATAAAAGTGAGGAAAACTACAACCAGATTATTTCTTATCAAAATCTTTATCCTTCAGAAATCAGCTTCAGTGATACCAACGATACTGATGAAGTAAAATTTAATAAAGACTACAGCAACTACAAAACCCAGTATTGGCAAGACTCCTCATTCCCCAATATGCAGACCATTTTTAGCTCTTTTTTCAAGGACAACTTGAAGGAAAAACAAAATAAAAAATAAAATCCACTATTAATAAAGGTTTTATTAAATTTGCAACAAACCAAATAAAAATGAAAAAGTTTTCTTTTCTACTTGTTTTCAGTCTGTTGCTTTTCACAGCATGTAAGAAAGATCATGTAGATGCTACGAATACTAAAACACTGCAGTCGAGTATCAATGATATGACGGCCAGCTTATCAACCATTAAACAGATAAAGTTTAATGAAGCTCTTTATATCCTTAAAACATTCGGTGTGGAAGCAGATGGTGATGTGAACGAGCTAAAAGCACTTGGGAAACTGATTGACGGAAAAAAGGTACCTGAGATCCTGACACTGGCAGACCAAATTGCACAGAAAAACGGAATCGAGTGGGCAAGCACCGGCCCGCCTTCATTGGGAGAAATGAATATCTTCGGAGATGATAAAGCCAAAGAAAGTGATCCTAATGATGTAAAAGCAGGAGCGCTAAGCCTTGTTACAAGACCAACGGGAGATGACGGAACTGGAGCTCCTACCTCAATACAGATTATTCCAAGACTTGTAGATGCTGCAGGCAATCCGGTATCATTTACCGGTGCAGGACTAGAGGCAACATTAGAGGTTTTCAGCAACGGAGTGAGACTTTCTACAGCCAAAAACCTGATGCAGGATAATAACTTTAAAGGTTTTAACCTGAAATTCTCGTCTATTCCGGCTTCAAAAGTAGTTGATAATAAAATAGATATCACTGTTTCAGTAAAAACAACGGCAAAAACATTCAAGATGTCAAAAATAGGGCTTGATGTAAATGCTGCTGCCCTGAAAGTTCCTGCCGTTCCTAAAACAGACACTGCATCAGTAACTCAGCAGCCAAGTGGTGTAATAGATCCGAATAATCCTTCAACAACACCTACCACTACAGAACCAGGAACTGCAACTCCTACAGCACCGGCTGCTCCGAAGCAACCTGCCGCAGATCCTAAAAATACAGTAAGTAAATTTTTGAACAGCGTAAGCTCTCAAAATCTAAAAGCAGCATACGATGCCTCCAACAACCCAAGCTGGGGAAGCTATGAGTCTTTCTCAAACCCTACTTCAGGTTTCGGATCTGTAAAAAATGTAAGCGTAAAAAACATTACTACAAGTGCTACCAATCCTAATGGAGCAAGTGTAAATGCAACGTATGATGTAACCGATAAAAACGGTAAAACGACATCTCTAAAAGTAACTTTCGGACTTAAAAATGTAAACGGAGACTGGAAAATTTCCAGCTATAAAATAAACCCATAAATGGCTTCAGCAGAACTGATCAAAAGACTAGAAGAAACAATTGAAAATTTCCCTGACTTTCCAATACCAGGAATACAGTTTAAGGATATTTCACCTATTTTTCTAGACCCAAAACTATATGAAGATGTAATAGCCGATCTGGTTACCTTCAGCAAAGGAAAAATAGACGCTGTATGCGGAATAGAAAGCCGGGGTTACCTTTTTGGGATTGCCATTGCAGTGGCATTGGAAGTTCCGTTCATTCTGATCAGAAAAAAAGGAAAACTTCCGCCACCTATTATTTCAGAGAAATATGACCTGGAATATGGTACTGCTGAAATAGAAACCCGTGAAGGACAAATCAAAAAAGGACAGAGAATACTGATACATGATGACCTATTGGCTACCGGAGGTACTACCGAAGCAGCAGCCAAACTGGTAGAGAAACAAGGAGCTACCGTCTCTCAGTTCAGTTTCCTTATTGGTTTAAAAGGCCTGGGGGGAGATGAAAAACTTAAAAAGTTCGGTGCCGAAATCTATCATATCTTAGAATACTAAGAACTTTACTTATAAATTATTCGACTCCGCTCAGCGAGACAACATCAACAAAAGGTTGGTTTAAAAAAAGCCTGCAGAGCGGAGTCGAAGCATTTTTATGATAAACAGATACTATTTCATAACATTTGCATAATAATACTGATAAAGTATTTTGTAAATCATTCAGAAACAATTAAATTTGCAGTTCAATTTTTAAAAACTTATGGCAAAATTGGGAAAGAATGCTCAGAATGAGCAAGAAGGTAAAGAAACGGTTGAGTTCTTTAAAGACCTTGACAGAGAGGCTTTAAACACTGAGAGATTTCTTGAAAAATATTCAAAACCTTTAGGGATTGTATTTGGAGTTTTAATCTTAGGCGTTCTAGGATTCTTTGGGTACAAGCAATTTGTAGTTGCTCCTAAGAATGTTGAAGCTGTAAAAAGTTTCCTTGCTGCTCAAAAAAACCTTGTAGAAGGTAAAGATAAAGAAGCTTTAGGTGGAAAATCTGCAGCTAATCCAGGTTTTGTAGGTACATATAACGATTATTCAGGAACAAGCGTAGGTCAGCTTTCTGCTTACAATGCCGGATTATTGAAATTTAAAGAAGGCAAATTCCAGGAGTCTTACGACCTTTTAGATAAGTTTTCATCTGATAACAAAACGTTAATGGCAATGAAATACGGAGCTATGGCGGATGCGAAATCAGGCCTTAACAAAAACGATGAGGCTTTAGCTTTATTAGATAAGGCAGCAACAGCTTCTGATGATCCTTACACTACTTATTTCTTCACAAGAAAAGCAGGGATCGTAGCATTAGGGTTGAAGAAAAATCCGGAAGCTAAAAAATACTTCTCAGCAATTGACGAGAAATATCAGGACTATGACAACGGAATGTCTGATTCTTATATTGAAATGACTAAATATTATTAAAAAATGGCAACAGTTAATCTTTCCGATTACAAGCCACTTCATATAACTAATGCCGAAGATTTTTCTATCGGCATTGTTTTTTCTGAGTGGAATGACTTTGTAACATACAATCTTCGCGATGCAGCTTTAGAAATACTTGAAAAAGAAGGGGTAAAACCTGAAAACATTAAACTTTTTCCTGTTCCCGGAGCTTTTGAACTGAACTATGCAAGCATGCAGCTTTGCAAAGAAAGAAAATATGATGCCGTGATATCCATTGGATGTGTAATCCGTGGAGAAACCCCTCACTTCGACTATGTTTGTTCTGCAGTAGCACAGGGAATCAAAGACTGTAACATCATGACGGATACCCCTACAATATTCTGCGTATTGACTGATGATACCAAAGAACAATCTATTGCCAGAAGTGGTGGTGACTTAGGAAACAAAGGCGTTGAAGCAGCAGTAACCGCTTTAAGAATGATTGATTTCAAAAAGAAATTATCAGATAAAAAAGGAAATATCGGATTCGGGCACTCCTAATTTGATACAACATACCAATATAGAGGGCTATTTTTAATAGTCCTTTTTTTATTGAATTGTTGCAAAAGCACACAGAACAACTGAAAATAAACAGGCTGAAAATTTATTTTTTTAATTCCTAAATCTTACCCATAAACGCTATATTTTCATTTTTTTCTGTTAAAAGTTAGACACAAAAACTATCTTTGTGTAAACTACTATAGACAGTATCTCCATGTTTTTAAAAAAAATAAAACCGTTCCTATATTTAGGAGTTTTCTATCTTATTATCTCGTTAATAATAAGGACAGTATTCTTTTTTCACCCTATTACAACCGCTAGTTTTGGTTTTTTTGAAATAATAAAAGTCTTGTTAGTTGGCCTTTTGAATGATTTCTTTGTCTTCATACTGGCCAGTGCATTGCTTGCACTTTACTTTTTATTTCTCTCCAATTCAAAATATAAAAAGCCCTACGGCTATATTATTTTTGGAATATTAGTCTTATTTTTCCTTTATATATGGCTCATCCCGAACAATATCTTCAAGCAGTACGGAGGTTCTATAACAGAAGTTGCACTGGCCTTTGTAGGAATAAAGACCTTTTTCTTTGGACTCATGCTCTTCCTTCCTACTCAAAGGATTAAAATTCGTAACACATTATACTTTATCACGCTTTTATTATATGTACTTTCCATCATCTTTAATGGAGTAAGTGAGTACTTCTTTTATAATGAATTTGGGGTACGCTATAACTTCATAGCAGTAGATTATCTGATCTACACCAATGAAGTGATCGGAAATATTATGGAAAGCTACCCTGTAGTTCCTTTATTCTCGGCAATACTTGTTGTAACATTATCTATTACCTGGTTCATCTATAAAAAAACAAAGAATGAGCTTCTGGAACTTCCAAACTTCAAGGAAAAAATGATTTTGCTGGGCTCCTATGCTGTTCTTTGCGGAATTAGTTTATTGGTAATCCCTTCATTGATGCAGATTAAGTCTGACAATGTTTTTGCAAATGAAATTGAAGCGAATGGAATTCCTAAGTTCTATTGGGCCTTTACACATAATGAGCTAGACTATTTCCAGTTTTATTCACAGATCAATCAACAGCAGGCAGAAAAGAATTTCTTAAGCCAGTATTCACCGCCTGCATTGGCAAGAAATATTGTAGCTGAACAGCCCGAGCTAAAGAAAAATGTAGTCCTGATCTCCATTGAAAGCCTTTCTGCAGATTTTATGGAACATTATGGAAATACTCAAAAAATCACTCCGTTCTTAGACAGCCTGGCAGAGAAGTCATTGATGTTCACCAACCTCTATGCTACAGGAAACAGAACCGTACGCGGTCTGGAAGCTTTAACCCTTTGTATTCCTCCAACAGCAGGAGAAAGTATTATTAAAAGAGATGATAATAAAAACAAATTTACAACAGGAAATGTTTTTAAATCTAAAGGCTATGATGTTAAATTTCTTTACGGAGGATATAGCTATTTTGATAATATGCAGGACTTCTTCCAAGGAAATGGGTATGGCATCGTAGACAGAAATAATTTTAAACCTGAGGAAATCAGTTTTGCCAATGTTTGGGGCGTTGCGGATGAAGATATGGCTAAAAAAGCAATTCAGGTGATGAATGCCGAAGCAAAATCAGGAAAACCGTTTTTTAATCATTGGATGACCGTTTCCAATCACAGACCATTCACTTATCCTGATGGAAGGATTGATATTCCGGGAACATCAAAATCCCGTGAAGGCGGTGTAAAATATACAGATTATTCGCTTAAACTTTTCTTTGATATGGCTAAAAAACAGGATTGGTACAAAAATACAGTCTTTGTTATCATTGCAGACCATTGCGCTTCCAGTGCAGGAAAAACAGAACTTCCGATGGATAAATACAGAATTCCAGCCATGATTTTTTCGGAAGGATTTATCGAGCCTCAAAAGTTTAATTCACTGATGTCTCAGATCGACATAATGCCTACGGTTTTAGGGCTTCTGAATTTCAGTTACCAGTCTAAGTTCCTGGGTCAGGATGTTTTCACAAAAGAATTTCAGCCTAAAGCTTATGTTGCCACGTATCAGGATCTGGGCTTTATAAAAGACGGATATCTAACAGTAATTTCTCCGGTAAAAAAAGCAAAACAATATTCTTTAGAACTGGATAAAAGTGATCTTGCACCGGAATTTAAGCTGTATTATAACGAAAAACTATTAAAGAATACCGATCAGAAACTGATAGATGAAACCATCTCAGCCTATCAGTCTACATCCTATTGGCTGAAAACAAAACAGCTCAACAGATAAAACATTATGTATTTTTAAAATATTGACTGATATAGTTTTAACTTAATTTAATTAAATTTACCCATAAAATTATTAGCATGAAATGGACAGACGACAGAGGCGGAAACGTTGATGACCGCCGTGGTTCCGGAGGCGGAGGAGGTGGCATGATCGTAGGCGGCGGACTCGGAACTTTAATTATAGCAGCAATTGTGTTCTTTTTAGGAGGAGACCCTTCCGGTATATTGAATTCCGGCAGTGTACAGTCTTCAGGAAATTCCGGTGAAAAAAGAGAACTTACGGCCAATGAAAAACAGATCGGTGAAATGGTCGACATGATGGCCAAATGGAATATCTTAACCTGGGATCAGATCTTTAAAGAAAATGGGATGACCTATGCCGCACCTGAAGTAGTACTTTTTGAAAATACAACCAGATCTGCATGTGGTGTTGCTGAATCTGCAATGGGACCTTTCTATTGCCCGGCTGATCAGAAAGTATATATGGACATGAGTTTCTTCAATGAACTTCAACAGAGATTCGGAGCAAAGGTTACCGAATTTACAGTGGCTTACGTTCTTGCTCATGAAGTAGGACACCATGTACAAACTCTTTTGGGTACCACACAAAAAGTAGATGCTCTCAGAAGAAGCGGAAGATATTCGGAAGCAGAGATGAACAGAGTGTCTGTTGCTACAGAATTACAGGCCGATTTCTATGCCGGAGTCTGGGCCAAGAAAACGGATGATTCCAAACATATACTGGAACCGGGAGATATACAGTCTGCTATAGATGCAGCACAGGCTGTGGGAGACGATAACATCCAAAAAAGAGCTCAGGGATATGTTAATCAGGAAAGTTTTACCCACGGATCATCAGCACAACGTAAAGAATGGTTTATGAAGGGCTATAATAGCGGTGATATCAGACAAGGCGACACTTTCAACCAGCTTTTAAAATAAACAGATAGAATATAAAAAAGTCCTGAAGAAGTTTTCTTCAGGACTTTTTATTTATTGCAATTCGATTGGATTAGAATTTTTCTTAGCTTCTTCTTTCACCCTTTCTTCCATTCTTTTTTTCATATCAGCAGGATTTTGGTTTCCACCTCCACCCGGGCCTCTTCCGCCACCAACTCTCATCGTAGTAGAAAACCCACCTTGCCCTCCGCTTTGGTTCATAAAAGCTGCTGGATCAGTCTTAAACTTTTGCTGCTGTTTTACAAAATCGGCTCTTTTTACTTTTATAGGAGATCCAAACTGGTTCAGAACAGGAAATTCAGCAATCTTAAAATTTTTCATCAAATCAAAAGAATAATCTCCTCTATCATCTTCCACTTTTACGATCAGCCCGGGAAGCCCACCAAACTTATAAGGACCATCCTGGTACGGAAGATCTGTAGTAAACCAGGCGGTCCACTTTCTTCCTCCAAAATCAGTTTCTGCTTTTTGAACTTTATATTCCCCAATTTTTGTGGTTTCTGAAGAAATTTTCCAGTTTAGAGGCCTGTCTTCCTCATAAGAATAACTATCTCTCCCTATTCTATCTTTAAAGTACGTCTTCTGATTTATTTTATCTTTTTCTACAGAATAGCTCATATTCGTTCTCAGATTTTCCATCTGATCTCTGTTGATACTTCCTCTTCCGCCACCTCCCTGAAATGCTTTTTGCATAATAGAATCTCTTTTGATCCTGTTTTCAGAGTAAAAAACTGATTTTTCAGGGGAAATATCCAAATACGCATTTTCAGTTTTAATATCCGTTTTATTTTCTGCGTTCGGCTTCATAGTTACCTGATACACAAATCTGTTGGTTTGCGCAGAAATATGCTGCATAAAAACGGCAAAAACAATAACACCTAATTTTTTCATTTATATTTTTATTTTAATTCAAATTTAAAAGACACAAAAAAAGACGTTTTTTTTCACTTTATCTTCATTGATAAATAGCAACTGCTCTTTTTAATACTAAAAGTTTCTTCACCTTTCACCTTCACAAATTAATTTAATGCGTGTTCCTAAAGGCTTCATAGACGTATTTTACAGTCTTCCGAGGGGTATTACAGTTAAAAATAATGCAAAAAAACAATACTTTTTGTTTCATTATCGCTTTCCTTTATAGATAGGAAATACAATTCAAGGTTAAAAATATTCATATTCATAAGCGAAAATTTATATATCTTTTAACGTTAACACAGTATTAAAAATATTGTATTAAGATCAGAATCATTAAAATAGATATCTTCGATTTGAGATTGCGGAAATTAGTTCGTATTTTTGCATAATTAAATCATTCTAAATAAATACAATGATAAAAGTATCAGATTACGCAAAGGAAAAAGCCATTCAGCTGATGACAGAAGATGGCTTTAACCCTGCTGAAGATTATATAAGAGTTGGAGTTAAAAGCGGCGGATGCTCTGGTTTAGAGTATGTTTTAAAGTTTGACAACCAAAAAACAGACACAGATCAGATTTTTGAAGATAATAACATTAAAATTGTTATTGATAAAAAATCTATCTTATACTTAGCAGGAACAACTCTTGAGTACTCAGGAGGATTGAACGGAAAGGGGTTTGTATTCAATAACCCGAATGCATCCAGAACATGTGGATGCGGAGAATCATTTAGCTTGTAGCTATTAAAAGATTAAACAATTAAAAATTTAAAGATTAGTAATGGCTGTTGAATTTGAAAACTTTGAAGTTTATAAGCTTGCAGTCAATCTAACTAAGATATTTTTGATCTTTTAAATAAAGACAAGTATAAAAAAGAATTTGAATTGACAAACCAAATTAAAAGAGCGGTGCTGTCAATTTCAAACAACATTGCAGAAGGAAGTGAGTATAATAACAACGCCCAGTTTTATCCGGTATTTAAAATATTCTAAAGGAAGCTGTGGAGAAGTAAGAAATATGTTACATCTTTGCTCACTGTTATATGACGAAGATACAAACGAACTAATTAATGATTGTAAATTGGTTTCTAAACAACTATCAAAATTTATTGATTATCTCTCTAAAACTGATACAAGGAAGCAAAGCTAATTTTTTAATCATTTAATTTTTAATTATTTAATTAAATGTCAAAATACACTGAAGACGATTTAAGAGTCGATCTAGAAAATAAAAAATATGAATTCGGTTGGGAAACGAAGATTGATTATGAAGACTTCCCAATTGGTTTAAATGAGGATATCGTCCGTGCTATCTCTGCAAAAAAAGAAGAGCCTGAATGGATGACTGAATGGCGTTTGGAATCTTTCAAAATCTGGCTGAAAATGGTGGAACCTGAATGGGCAAACATCAAATATGAAAAGCCGGATTTTCAAGCAATCCGTTACTATGCTGCTCCAAAGGCAAAACCTGAATTGGAAAGCCTTGACGAAGTAGATCCGGAATTATTGAAAACTTTCGCAAAGCTAGGGATTAATATCGAAGAGCAGAAAAGACTTTCAGGAGTAGCTGTAGATATTGTAATAGACTCAGTTTCTGTGAAAACCACTTTTCAGGATACATTGGCTGAAAAAGGAATTATTTTCTGTTCTATTTCTGAGGCCATTAAAAACCATCCTGATTTGGTAAGAAAATATCTTGGAAAAGTAGTTCCCAGAGGAGACAACTTTTATGCAGCATTGAATTCCGCAGTATTCTCTGACGGAAGTTTCTGCTATATTCCTAAGGGAGTAAGATGCCCAATGGAACTTTCCACTTATTTCCGTATCAATCAGGCAGGAACAGGCCAGTTTGAAAGAACTCTTGTGATTGCTGATGAAGGAAGTTATGTTTCTTATCTGGAAGGATGTACGGCTCCGTCAAGAGACGAAAACCAGCTTCATGCTGCCGTTGTGGAACTGATTGCAATGGATGATGCAGAAATTAAATACTCAACTGTTCAGAACTGGTATCCAGGTAATGAAGAAGGAAAAGGAGGAGTTTTCAACTTTGTGACAAAAAGAGGACTTTGCGAAAGAAATGCAAAAATCTCATGGACACAGGTGGAAACGGGTTCTGCAGTAACATGGAAATACCCATCTTGTATTCTGAAAGGTGACGGATCAATCGGAGAGTTCTACTCTATTGCTGTGACGAACAATCACCAGTATGCAGATACAGGTACAAAAATGATCCACATTGGAAAAAACACCAAGTCAACGATCATTTCAAAAGGTATTTCTGCCGGAAAATCTCAAAACTCATACAGAGGATTGGTAAAGGTAATGCCTACTGCTAAAGGGGCAAGAAACTTTTCCCAATGTGACTCTTTATTGATGGGTAATGAATGTGGAGCTCACACTTTCCCTTACATCGAGATCAAAGATCCTACCGCACAATTGGAACATGAGGCAACCACTTCGAAAATTGGAGAAGATCAGATTTTCTACTGTAACCAAAGAGGTATTGATACCGAAAGAGCCATTGCATTGATTGTAAATGGTTTCAGTAAAGAAGTTTTAAATAAGCTTCCTATGGAATTTGCTATCGAGGCACAGAAATTATTGGAAATTTCATTAGAAGGATCTGTAGGATAAAAAGATATGATAGCTACAGAAAGATTAATTGTAAGAAAACCTGTAAAAGAAGATTTTGAAAGATTTTTTGAAATTAATCATGATCCTAAAACCAATATGCATAACCCAAGCGGGCCAATGAGTCTTGAAAAAGCAGAAGATACATTTGCCAGAATGCTTGACCATTGGGAAAAGCACAATTTTGGAGGTTGGACTATCGTTGAAAAACACAACCCTGAAAACAGTATAGGTTTTGGAGGGCTGAGCTATAAACTCTATGGAGAGGAAGAAAAATTGAACCTTGGATATCGTTTTGCCCCAGAAGCATGGGGAAAAGGATACGCCACAGAGTTCACAAAGAAAGCTATAGACTTTGGATGTAACGATATGAACAAAGAAGAAATATTCGGAATTGTTCGTCCTGACAATATAGCTTCTATTAAAGTTTTGGAAAAGGCAGGAATGATACAAATTGGGAAGCTTAATGACATCCCCGGTCAACCTGGAAGTTTAGTATATAGAATTCAAAAATAATTTGTTTAAGCAAATAAAATGTTAGAAATTAAAAACCTTCACGCCAAAATTGAGGATGGCGCAGAAATATTAAAGGGTATTAATCTTGAAATAAAGCCAGGTGAAGTTCACGCTATCATGGGGCCAAACGGAGCTGGTAAATCCACACTTTCTTCTGTAATTGCAGGAAAAGAGGATTATGAAGTGACTGATGGAGAAATTCTTTTCGAAGGAAAAAACATCAGCGAAGATGCACCTGAAGACAGAGCACATAAAGGAATCTTCCTTTCTTTCCAGTATCCCGTGGAAATTCCGGGAGTTTCTGTAACAAACTTTATCAAGGCTGCTCTAAACGAAACCAGAAAAGCAAATGGATTGGAAGAAATGCCGGCAAAAGAAATGCTTGCGTTAATCCGTGAAAAATCTGAAAAATTAGGGATCAAAAAAGATTTCCTTTCAAGATCATTAAACGAGGGATTCTCTGGAGGGGAAAAGAAAAGAAACGAGATCTTCCAGATGATGATGCTTAATCCTAAATTGGCTATTCTTGATGAAACAGATTCAGGATTAGATATTGATGCTTTAAGAATTGTAGCAGATGGAGTAAATCACTTTAAAAATGAAGGAAATGCAGTTCTTTTGATTACGCACTATCAAAGATTGCTTAACTATATTCAGCCTGACTTTGTTCACGTTTTAGCGAATGGAAAAATCATCAAAACAGGTGATAAATCTTTAGCGTTAGAGCTTGAAGAGAAAGGTTACGACTGGCTTTTAAATTAATTGAAAGATTAAAAAAGCATTTAAAAATTAAAAATCAACGCAATCTTTGTCATTCCGTAGGAATCTAGAATTCTTATACATGACAGAATAAACGTTCAAAAAATGAGTTTAAACGAACAAATTTTAAATAATCATAACGAATTTCTCAGTACACTTCGTCACCGTTTTTTGGATGAAACGAGAGTTCAGGCTTTAGGAGAGTTTGCCAAAACAGGTTTTCCTACCAAAAAAGACGAAGAGTTTAAATATACCAATCTAAGGGAAATCACAGAGAAAGACTACAATTTCTTTCCAAAAGAGAACCATAACATCACTAAAGAGCAGTTTGACCAACTGCACTTAGGAGAGGAAAATTTCGACTGGATTGTTTTTGTAAACGGGAAGCTTCACAAAGAGCTTTCTAAGGTTTCTATAGAAAACGTAGAATTCCTTTCATTCAATTACGCATTGAATGATGATCAGCATAAAGAAGTTTTTGATCAATACTTTAACACTATTGCATCTAAGGATTTAGCTTTCACAAACTTAAACCTTGCCTACTGCAAATATGGATTCTTTTTAAAAGTTCCTAAAAATGTAGTGATTGAAAAACCGATTCATGTTTTCTATATTTCTCAAAACCAGGAGGAAAATACATTCTACAATACAAGAAACCTATTGATCGTAGAAGAAGGAGCAAAAGTAGAGGTTATTGAAAGCCACCATAATTTTGACAGCACTTATGTGCTGACCAATTCTGTGACTGAGATCTTCACCTTTCCAAATGCAAAAGCAGATTGGCATAAACTTCAGAACGACAATAATACTTCTTACCTGATTGACAGCACTTTCGCAAAACAGGAGAAAGACAGTTTAACGACGGTGAATACATTCTCTTTTGGAGGTAAACTGGTAAGAAATAACCTGGATTTCATTCATAATGGATCAAATATCAATTCATTCATGAACGGGATTACCATTATCGGAAAAGATCAGCTGGTAGACCACCATACAGCGGTTCACCACAATTATCCGAACTGTGAAAGTTATCAGAACTACAAAGGTATTTTTGACGGTAATGCACACGGTGTTTTCAATGGGAAAGTTTTTGTTGACAAAATTGCCCAGAAAACGAATGCTTACCAGCAAAACAACAATGTCTTATTAAGCGAAGGGGCAAGTATTGATACAAAACCTCAGTTGGAAATTTTTGCAGATGATGTAAAATGTTCTCACGGATGTACAGTAGGCCAGCTTAATGAAGATGCCCTGTTCTATCTTAGAGCAAGAGGTATTTCTAAAAAAGAAGCACAGGCACTTCTTTTATATGCATTTGCAAATGATGCGATGCAGAATATAGACATAGAGCCTCTAAAAGAAAAAATTTCAAAGCTATTGGCGGAGAAATTAGAAGTTGATTTAGAATTTTAAGACTTATATAATTGATACATAAGAAAGCACTTCAAATTGAAGTGCTTTCTTATTATGTATAGTGATTAAGATTATTTCTTAAGCCACCCCTGGTTATCCTTGTTATCTGAACGTTTCTTTCCGTTATCAATATTATAAGCTAGCCCTACTCCTAATGTTTGTTTCAGCTGGGTTTTCTTGATCTGGTTGTGGTCATATAATAAATCCAGTGTTACATTGGTAGAAATATATTTATTGATCTTCATATTTAGCACTCCACTATATCCAAGAACCAGTCTGTCCGGATGATCAAGATAATTTGAAAAAACAGAACCCGTGTTGATCAGGCTTATATTCTCCATGATTTTCAGCTTGTAAATAGCTGTTCCCAGGAAACCGAATTGAAAAAGAGAAGAATCTCCGTCATTTTTAAGGCCATATGTTCCTGCTTTTTGAAGATCTTTATCCAGAACAAAAGTCCATCTTGCATTGGCAGGACGTAGTGTCATCGTAAAATTATCATTAGGGCGATAGGTAACACCGGCTCCTAAATTTAAATATCCCGGTGCAAAAAAGTTTGATATTTTTTTAGCATCAGGATTATTGCCATCCTCATATCCCGGAGCAAATTGAGTCTGAAGACTTGCTCCCATAGAATAATACCAGTTTTTGGCAAATTCTCTACCGTAGTTAGTAGAAAGATTGATAACGTCCTGGGTTTTTCTTACTCCTGTTCCTTGGGTATTATTTTGGCCATATCCCAGAATAATAACATTTTCCCAAAGATCTTTGCCTTTTTCATAAGTCAGGTTGTAATTGACACCGGCAAGCCATCCCACGTTGTTGGCTCCACCTCCGACCCAATTGGAAAAGGCAGCCTGATTAAGCATTAATGTGTTTTGTCCCTGAATAGACCAGGCTTTTACAGTATCTGTTGCGGGAGCATCAGTTTTAGTTTCCTGTGCCGTTGCAATAGCCCCAAAAGAAATGGAAGCCATCAATAAAAGTTTTTTCATAATTAACTATTTTCCTTGCAAATGTATAAATAATAATTTACGCCTTGGTAATACTCACTTTAATTTGAATTTTACAACAACAAAATTTTATTTATAACCAATTAAAAATAAACAGTTTAAAACTCACCGGCATCAAAACAAAAAACCTTAAACTTAAAAGTACTTAAAAATAAAATCTTACTAATACACAAAAAAGTACTCCTTTCAGAAGTACTTTTTTTATATATTTTGTGATCATCTATTTCTTAATCCACCACTGGCTGTCTTTACGGTCAGAGCGTTTCACACCATTATCCAGCGTGTAGGCGAAACCAATCCCCAGCGTTTGTTTTAGCTGAGTTTTCTCTATTTGATTATGATCATACAGCAAATCTAAACTTATATTGGAAGAAATAAACTTGTTGACTTTCAGGTTCAAAATGGCTCCGTAAGCAAGAACCAGCCTGTCAGGGCGGTCAAGGTAATTGGAAAAGACAGAAGCTGTATTGGTTAAATGAATATCTTCCATAATTTTCACTTTATATATAGCCGTTCCCAGAAAACCAAACTGCAGTAATGAAGAATCCCCATCATTTTTCAACCCATAATTTCCCGCCAGCTGAAGGTTTTTATCCAATACAAAAGTCCATCTGGCGTTGGTAGGACGCAAGGTCACCGTTAAATCATCGTTGGGCCGGTACGTAATACCCATCCCGACATTCAGATACCCGGGAGCCATAAAATTCGATATTTTCTTGGCATCTGGATTATTACCATCTTCATATCCCGGAGCAAACTGAGACTGTACACCAGCTCCTAAAGAGAAATACCAGCTTTTGGAAAACTTTCTCCCGTAGTTTGTAGAAATATTCATAACATCCTGGGTTTTTCTTATTCCCTGCCCTTTAGTATCATTTTGTCCATATCCCAAGATAACGATATTTTCCCAAAGGTCATTTTCCTTTTCATAAGTCATATTGTAATTGATACCGGCAAGCCAGCCCACATTGTTGGCTCCACCACCCACCCAGTTGGAAAAGGCGGCCTGGTTAATCATTACTGTGTTTTTCCCTAACACAGACCAGTATTTTACTGTGTCTACCACTACAGAATCTTTTTTCAATTCTTCTTGTGCACTTACATAAATCCCTATGAAAAAGGAAAGAATTAATAAAAACCGCTTCATCTTCTAAAAAATTTTCAATGCAAAAATATTAAATATAATTTTTCTTAAAGGTCAATTGATCTCCAAAAAATTCATTTTTCATCAGATTTCAACCTCAATAAGGTAGTATATGAATAAATTCAATGCCAAAATACTCGTTGCAAAAAATAAATTGATACCTTTTGTCTTAAAATCAGCTCAGTAGAATCTGATTCATCGACAAATTTTCCGAAATTTACCGTTGGCTTTTGATTTGACGTACCATCTGCATGTTTAAAAATGTACTTTCCAAAAAAGCAATGATATACCCCCCGCTGATGCTTTCGGCAATGTGGTTCGGATACTTTTTACAGATGCGCGGCTTTTTTGGAAGTTGCTTTGGAGCTATTATCCCTTTAGTGCCGGAGGGATTGCTGGGGATTATCACTTCTCCCCTTTTACATGGAAATATAGATCATATTATAGGAAACTCCATTCCTGTTGCTGCCCTGATGTTTCTGCTGTATCAGTTTTATCCTTTAGTAGCCAATAAGGTGTTTATTATTGGCTGGCTGGCCACAGGACTTCTAGTCTGGCTTCTTCCCCCTATAGATATTCTCACCGGTGATTATATGTACACCTGTACCATTGGAGCCAGCGGTGTGGTCTACGTTCTTGCATTTTTCCTTTTCTTTAGCGGAGTATTTAAGTGGAATACAAAGCTGCTTACCATATCATTGCTTGTCGTTCTGTATTATGGAAGTTTAGTTTGGGGCATGCTTCCTGAGGAGCTATTCTATACTATGCAAGAACCGAGTAAGATCTCTTGGCAGGCCCATCTTTCCGGTGCGGTAGTAGGAAGCATTATTGCTTTTGCCTTTAAAAATGTAGGTGAAAAAAAGAAAAAATACATCTGGGAATTCCCTAATTATTACAGTGAAAAGGATGACAAACTGTGGCAGGAATATAAAGAAAATCATCCTGAAGATTTTCTGGAATTACCTTATAAAAAGAGAGATGATATCTGGAATCATTTGGAGGAATTAAGGAAGAAATAAAAACTTATTTTCACTACATTTGAAAAAAAACACACATGATTTCCGAAGAATATTTATATGCAATTGCCCTTCGCGAATGCAGCCAGATTGGTGATATTAATTTTTATAAACTTATCCGGACTTTTGGAAGTGCAGAAGAAACGTGGAAAAGGGCTAAAAAGGAATATAAAAAACTGGAAGGAATGGGACAAAAAACCGTTTCCGGCATTGGAAATAAAGAACATCTGGATTTTGCAGAAAAAGAATTAAAATTTTGCGAAAAGAATAATATCCAGATTAAACTAAGACATCTTAAAGAAATTCCCAATCTTCTTCATGAATGCCCGGATGCTCCTGCCATATTGTATCAAAAAGGAAAACTTGATGATTCACTTCGGAAGGTAAGCATCGTAGGAACCCGGAATATGACGGCTTATGGCCGGCAATTCATCCATGATTTTTTTGAAGCAACGCAGTCTGCTCATTTTTTATCGGTAAGCGGCCTTGCATTGGGTGTTGATAAAGAAGTGCATGAACAATCTATTCTACACAAAAAACCTACAGCAGCAGTACTTGCTCACGGTTTCCAGTTTTTATATCCGGCCAACAACAGAAGACTGTCAGAAAAAATTCTTCAGGAAGGAGGAGTATTACTTACAGAGTTCAGCTCAGCCAGAAAACCGGACCGCGAAAATTTCATTCAAAGGAACAGAATTGTGGCTGGAATTTCGCCTTCTACCATTGTTGTAGAAACAGGATTCGGAGGAGGATCTGTAAGTACGGCAACTTTTGCCAATGACTATAACCGGGATGTTTTTGCTCTTCCGGGAAAAATTACTGACTCCTGTAGCCAAGGCTGTAATCAATTGATTTTCCATCATAAAGCAACCGCCATTTCCACCCTCAGAGACCTTATCAATCTGCTGGGATGGAACCATCCTCAGCAGAAAATTGAAGAGCTTTTCCCGTATAGTGAATCAATGGTACAATTAACTGATTTTCAACAGACAATATATCAATTTATAAAAGAGAATCCACAAATATCCCTGGATGATCTTTCGATGGAAATTGAAATTTCAACTCACAAAATTTTACCAGTCATTTTAGAATTGGAGCTTTTAGGGAAAGTAAAATCATTTTCCGGGAGGCAATTTATCGCAATTTAAGAATTAACGATTTCTTAATACTGCATTATTTCATACATAACATTTCATTTTTAATAAAATTTAATAGTAAATTATTAATTTAATAATATTTTGAAACATTATTATTTAATTTTCAACAATGTTAAAATAGAGTGTTGTGAATCTTGAAAAAAAAATTAAATTTGTTGACAATAATATTCAACCTTAATATATGGAACAATATAATATTGACCAGAAAATCCAAGAGTTTATTGCAAAAATTGAAGCAAAAAATCCTAACGAACCGGAATTTTTACAGGCTGTAAAAGAAGTTGCCGTAACCGTAATTCCGTTCATTGCTACCAAAAAAGAATATACCGGAATGAAGCTGCTTGAAAGAATGGCTGAAGCTGAAAGAATTATTATTTTCAGAGTTCCATGGGTTGATGACAAAGGAGAGATCCAGGTTAACAGAGGTTTCAGAATTCAGATGAACTCTGCTATTGGGCCATACAAAGGAGGAATCCGTTTCCACCCTACAGTAAACCTGTCTGTTCTTAAATTCTTAGCTTTCGAGCAGGTATTTAAAAATTCATTAACAACCCTTCCAATGGGTGGTGGTAAAGGAGGTTCAGATTTTGATCCACAGGGTAAATCTGATATGGAAGTAATGCGTTTCTGCCAGGCTTTCATGACAGAATTATGTAAGCACATTGGTCCTGAAACAGATGTACCTGCAGGAGATATCGGTGTAGGGGCAAGAGAAATCGGATACCTATTCGGACAGTATAAGAAAATCAGAAATGAATTTACAGGAGTTCTTACCGGAAAAGGTCTTGCTTATGGAGGTTCATTGATCCGTCCTGAAGCTACAGGATATGGTGTAGTATATTTTGCTGAGCAGATGCTTAAGACTATCGGACAAGATTTCAAAGGTAAAACAGTAACGGTATCAGGGTTCGGAAACGTAGCCTGGGGAGTTATCAAAAAAGCAACGGAGCTTGGTGCTAAAGTAGTAACCATCTCTGGTCCGGACGGATATATCTACGATAAAGATGGTATTAGCGGAGAAAAAATTGATTATTTATTAGAATTAAGATCTTCAGGAAACAACAGAGCTGAAGATTATGCTAAAAAATATCCTTCTGCTGAATTCCACGCGGGGAAACGTCCTTGGGACATCAAGTGTGATGTTGCCTTCCCTTCTGCAACTCAGAATGAATTAGATTTAGATGACGCTAAGAAACTGGTTGAAAGCGGATGTCTGTGTGTAACGGAAGCGGCTAATATGCCTTCTACACTGGATGCAATCAACTATTTCCTTGATAATAAAGTATTATTCTCTCCTGGTAAGGCTTCCAATGCTGGAGGTGTTGCTACATCAGGATTAGAAATGACTCAGAACTCTATCCGTTTAAACTGGACTTCTGAAGAAGTAGACGCAAGATTAAAAGAAATCATGATCGGTATCCACAAAGCTTGTAGAGACTACGGAAAAGACGAAGACGGTTATGTAAACTACGTGAAAGGTGCAAATATTGCCGGCTTCGTAAAAGTAGCAGAAGCAATGTTGGCTCAGGGAGTTGTATAACATAAAAATATAAGGTTGGGAAAAAATCCCGACCTTTTTTGATACAGCCTGTTCCCGGGATAATGGGAAAAAAGTAAAAAGTGAAAGGAGAAAGTGTTGCTATATGCAGCACTTTTTTTATTTTTATTTCATGACAAATACCTTCAAAAATAGTAATGAATACTTCCTGTTGTTTCCGGAAGAAATTCAAGAAAAATTAGAGGAACTCAGAAAAGCCATCCATACTCAGTCCACAGACCTGGAAGAGTATATAAGCTATCAAATGCCGGCTTTTAGATATAAAGGTAAACCCTTAGTTTATTTTGCAGCATATAAGAATCATATTGGTTTTTATCCTGGTGCTGAAGGGATAAAGACTTTTGAGGAGGATTTCAAAGAAGGAAATTACAAGTTTTCGAAAGGAGCCGTGCAGTTCCCTATTACAAAGGATTTACCTCTTGATTTAGTCCGCAGGATAGTAGCATTCAGAATCAAAGAAATTGATCAAAAAAAACCCTGAAATACTAGATTTCAGGATTCTTTCGGTGTTTACTAAAATGCTTTACTTTTTCTTTTTACTTTTCTTCTCTTCTTTAGTTGCTTCGGCAGGTTTAGTCGCTTCCACAGTGCTTCCGGTGCTTACTGTAGCATCTGCTGCAGGGGTAGCAGTAGAAGCCTCTGCTGTAGTGGTTTGTTTTTGCCCGCTGGTAGTTGATGAGGTAGTCCAGTCTGTGGTAGTCTGCGGACTCTGCTGTTGTGTTTGAGTTGTCGTTTGGTTACTAGTAGTAGTTTCGGCAGGCTTCTGAGTTTGTGTTTGAGCCGATACTGCGATTACTCCGACTAATGTAAACGCTGCCGTTAAAAATAACTTTTTCATAATGTAATATTTAAATGATTGTTTAAACTAAACGACACATCATTTATAAAATTATCCATAAAGGTCTTATTTAACGTACTTTATAATTATTTAAGAGGATTTAGCAAAATATTCTATTTTGTAATGTTTTTCATCATTTTTTCTACAAATTCAAAAGCAGCAGGGCAAATCACTGTATTATTCAGCATCAGATGATTGATCTGGTAGATCTTTTTACGGTCGGTATGAGGATATTCCCTACAGGCTTTCGGTCTCACCTCATAGATAGAACAGGTATTGTCATTATTCAGAAAAAAACAGGGAAGATTCTGTAATACTTTATCGTTATCTTCATCTGTTCTCAGAAATTTTGCTTCAAAATCGGCCTGCTTCATTCGCAAATGTTTTGCGATACGTTCAATATCTTTTTCAGTATATAAAGGTCCGGTTGTTTTACAGCAATTGGCACATTGCAAGCAGTTGATTTCTTCAAAGACTTCATCATGGGTTTCCTGAACAATATAATCCAGATTTCTGGGAGGTTTTTTCTTTAATCCATCCAAAAACTTTTTATGTTCTTTTTGCTTTTGTAAAGCCTGTTTTTTATAAAAATCTAAGTCCATTTATTCTTTATTTCTTACTAAAGCCGTCAGTTCTTCCTTTTGATATTCATTAATTTTATCCAGATCCAAAATTGTGGTCTGGTTATCTTTATTAGGATAATACATGGGAATAAATCTGGCTCCATAAATAATTTCTCCTGTCACATATGAAGACCTCTGAACTACTGTATTGGAAAAAACTTCATCAAATGCACGCACCTGAACAATAAGCTCAATATCCGTAGCATTAAAATCTTCTTCTGAAAACCCATAAAATGGTGAATTTTCATCTATTTTATGTACTACAGTCCAGTTTAAGGCCAATGTATTGATTTTGCTTAAATGGGTCTCTAATCGATAAAAATTACTTTTGGGAACCCCATTTTCAATCACTTCAATGGCAGCAGATACAATAACATCAGCATCTGTAAGGGCATTATTTTTATATGGAGCAAGCCTGAACATCAATGCTGTAGCCTCCTGAAAAGGAGCGATCACAGCGATATCAGAAAATCTTAAATAAGCCCGGGGCCTTGAAAATCTCCCATAAAAAAGTCCGGTAGCAATAGCAAAGGTAAGCAATCCCAAAAAAGCTTCAAAAGTAGCCACCAGGCTGGCCATAAAACCTACAGGGGCAATTCTTCCATACCCTACCGTTGTAAATGTCTGTGAACTGAAGAAGAATACGTCAATAAATTCGTTGAGGGGATCGCTCTTATCAATTCCGGTCAGGTGTTCTACTCCAATGAGATAATAAATCATGGCAAAGACCAGATTAATCAGGATATAGGCCACAACCAGGTAGGAAATAAAGCGGAATGAAGATAAGTTCAGCATCGTGTGATACCAGCTTAACCTATTGAAAACATTCACTCCTGTTCTCTGAACATTCGGGAGGCCGTCTTTATTGATAAATCTTCCCGATGCATTACTTCCGAAGCCACTGTTTTCAGTATTTTTCTGACGTATTTTTTTTCTGAATCCTCTTGTCATTTTTGTATTTTTTCTTGATTAAAGAACTTCAGGAATTTGTGAATCGGCAAATTTTCTATTCGTCTTTACTTCGGTACAAAGATAAAATATTGTTTTCATGAAATTTATCAATCTTGTGATTTGATTTTTAAATTGATTTTGCAGTACATTTGAAATATGAAAAAGCTGGAGTCAAGAGAAGACATTGAACACCTCGTCAATTCATTTTACACCAAAGTGGTTAAAGATGAGACCATTGGGTTCTTTTTTAATGATATTGCAAAAGTAGACTGGGATAAACATCTTCCAAAGATGTATTCTTTTTGGGAGTCTATTCTTTTTGGGCAGATGACGTATAAAGGAAATCCAATGGGCGTACATTTTCCCATCAATGAGAAGCAAGCCATGGAACAAAAGCACTTTGATCAATGGCTAAAACTCTGGCGAACGACTATTGAGGAAAATTTTGTGGGTGAAAATGCGGATATGGCCATCTACAAATCCGAAAATATTGCCAAATTAATGGCATTTAAAATGGAATTGGCCAGAAGACTTTAGTGAGTTTGTATTTGGAATACAAGATTTCGAGATATTTATTTTTTTAAGGAACGATTACCGTAAAGATATAGGCCGCCAGATTGACTAAAAGGACAGTCCCATAAAGGATATTTGTTTTTCCCCTGCTTAACGAAAGCATGACAATAAACACGGATAAGGAAAGCAGGATAATATCTTTTTTATCCAGTCCCAGCACCAATGGGATATCATACATGATGCATACCGCTGATACTGCCGGAATGGTCAGTCCTATACTTGCAAGCGCTGAACCTAATGCCAGGTTTAAACTTGACTGTATCTGATTGGCCCTTGCAGCACGTATGGCCGCTACCCCTTCAGGAAGAAGCACTACGGCGGCAATAATCACCCCTACCAGGGACTTTGGAGCACCAAGACTTTGTACCATACCCTCAATAGTATCGGAAAGGCCTTTAGCCATTAGAACCACAATCACCAGACAAATCACCAAAAAGGCAAAGCTTATGAATGTCTTCGTTAATGAGGGAATATAATGTTCTTCAGGATGTTCATCAGGAACGATGAAATAACTTCTATGGCGAACCGTCTGTACCATCAGGAATACTCCGTAGATAGCAAGACAGGCAATGGAAATAAAGATAAGCTGTGCTTCATTATAAAAAGGGCCGTTGACACTGGAAGTAAAATTAGGAAGCACAAGTGTCAGCACTAAAATGGAAACAATACTTACCAGATACGTGGTGGCAGAAGTTCTTGCAAAGAACTGTTCATGGTATTTTACGCCGCCTACCAGAATACATATACCTAGAATTCCATTCAGGATAAGCATTACTGCGGCAAAAACGGTATCTCTGGCCAGCGTGATCGCCTGATCTCCGCCGGCAACCATCAGTGAGATGATGAGTGCCACTTCAATAATGGTAATACATAGGGCTAGAATAATACTTCCAAAAGGCTCTCCTACTTTATGAGCGACTACTTCGGCATGATGTACCGCCGATAAGACGCTTCCAATAAGAAAAATACCTGCAATGATGTCATATATAACACCGCCTCCCATGAGTCCGGAAAAATAGTAACCGACTGTAAGGACAGGAAAAATATAAGTATAATGTAAAAATTCTTTGAATCTCATAAAGTGATTACAAAATACGAAAAATCTATAAAAATCGGAAGATTAAAAGGTAATATTAATGTTATTTTAATGAGTCCAGAGGGTAAAGTCCTGAAAATCCGTCAGCATATGGAACAAAAGCCCAACGGCAGCAATTCTAATATTCCCTTTAAAAAACAGCATCAGAACATACACTGCAATTGCATAATAGGAATGTAAAATGTGAAAGCCTATACTATTTCTGGATGGGTCAAACACCGGATTGGCAAAAAGATGATCCAGGTCTACAAGCATCGTAGCTAACATAATCAGGTACGCTTTTTTCCAGTTTTTACGAAAAAAAACCAGTGCAATAAACACCGGAAAAATCAGGTGTAAAGAATAATGTGTGATTTGTTTTAGCAAGACAACTTCTGATGGAGCCATGAATATAGGATCATTTTTAGGATGAAAGATTTTACCACCGTAAAATTAAGGGTAATTTTCCATTTTTAGCCTTTACTTTGACCCAATAATTTTGAGCTTCATTACCATAAAACACATAGTCTATATCAGAAATAATCCTTTTTTCAGCTTTACTTAACGTACTCAGAGAAGAGAACAGCATTTCACTGTTTCTGATGAAAATATAATTTTTCTCCAGTTTTGGAGACTGCTGTATTGGTTTTCGGGTAGATTTTATAACAAATCCGGCAGTATTTCTGCTGACATTATTGGGCTGAAAAGGAATTGCCGTGAATTGATTCTGAGCATTAATCCATTTTTTAGTTTGAAAATAGTCCCATGTTTTTTCGGGAACCCGGCTTTGAAAATCAATAATATAGTTCGGCTGTATAATCTTCTGATACGTCTTCTTTTCAATTTCGTTAAAGTTATCATCATAACCATAACTGATGATGGTATCATTTACCTGCTCAAGATCAGCAGTAGCTTTAAAATGACTGATTTGTAGTGAATCTCCGTTGTTTATATTGAAAAAATGAGTGTAGTTTTTTATATTATCAGCATTTAATTCCGCTTCCAGAAAATGGTTCCCCTGTTGTAATTTCGAGACAATCGCATCTACGATTTCCGGAGTTGAGTTGTTTTTTATTTCAATTTCATCATCTTTTAACTCAATGGAGAAATTGTGGATCTTCTGTCCTGAAAGAAAAGAAATGCTCCCTGCCGTATTTTGAATAAACCGATCTGCATCTAAAATGTTCTTTTGGGAATTTTGAAAAAGCTTTTTGTTTATGGCTCCAAAACCCGAATCGGAAGTTCCTACAATACAGTTTCCACCTTCTATGCTAAGAAAAATATGATCCTTTTGAAAAATATTCTTCCCTTTACTCGCAAAATTTTGCTGCTTTAAAAACGCAATAAATTTCTGAGGATCTTTAAGTTCTAAAACACTGTACCATTCTGAAACCCGGGTCCCTTTAAGATGGAAAACCTGTAAAAAATCCGGGATTGTAATTCCCGATTCCCTCAGAGAAACTGAACCTTTCCCTTTCGTCTTGCTGCCCCATTGTGAGGGATGTGTGATCAGGCTGAAAAGATATTGCCTCGTCAGATTCTTTACGTCTATTAAAACTACTGCATCGGCATTTTCAGGAATGAACCTAAGTTTCTTATCCTTATAAAAAAGCACAAAATAAGCTGTAACAGCCAGTAACAGAATTAACGAGGCAATACCTTTCTTTTTATTCATCTACAATACCGGTGGTTTTTTTTCGGAATCTTTTATTTTAAAAATCTCATTAAACAGATCAAAGAAATACATCAGGCTGTTTTCAGAAGAATTTTTAATATTATAATCCATTTCTGTTTGTATACTCTCTTCTTTTACTTCAGTTTTATAATACAGCTCCCCTACATTTTTTCTGAACAGATCCAATGTTTTTCTTTCCGAAGGACTTTCGAACTCTTTATCTAAACCGATTAAAAGTTTCTGCAGGTCCAGTCTTCCGGATAAGGGATATCTGGATGAATCTTTTGCCCATTTTCTAGATACTTCAGACTGGCTGTGAGCAGTGGTGATATTATCTGTAGAACTCGTAAGGTAAACAACCCCATCTTTTACAGTAAAGAACAGCTGATCAAAATACCCTTCTTTTTTATCATCCTTAAAAGTATAGAAGTTTCCTACTTTTGAGAAGTTTTTAGCCAGCTTTTTATTCGTTGTCAACACATTAAAAATACGGTTCCAGTACCCTTCATTCTCCGTAGCAAAAGCAAAAGTGAAATTAGGAACTGCTACATCTTTGGTTTTCTTTACTTCCTTTTCATTATAGTCGTCATCATATTCATAATCAGTATAGTCTATTTTTTTTGATTTCAACTCATTTAAAACAAAAATTCCGTTTCCCGGTGCTATTTTAGTAATGGCTTCTTCATCCAAAACAATTTTCATCGTTTCCATGATCAGCTCTAATTCTTTTTTATACTTGGCTTCTCCCGAATCCTGAATAAGACTGTATATCGCATCAAAAACTTTTCCTCCGTTTACATTAACGGCATAATAGCCAATACTTTTTTCATTGATGAGGTCCAGCAGTTTTCTGTTCTTTTTTCCTTTATAAATTGACGAGATATTTTTTTGCATCTCAGCATTTTTATGCTGGTAATTATTGATCAGCTTTACTTTATCCTTGTCAAAGTATAAGTTGTAAGCAGAATTTGAGTTGTACATATTCTGGAAAACCTGTCCGAAATCGTAGCGTTTCATCGCTTTGCCGTAGATTCCGTCATTGACAATCCTTCCATAGTCTGTATACACAAAAACGTCAGAATTCACATCTTTGAAGGTCAACATTTCTTTAGAAGCTTCCACTTCCAGGTTGGAACTGAAATATTGGTCAAAATGATCTTCAGCATATTTTTTTACAACCTTGAAGTTCTCTCTGCGGATAGAATCCTGTTCTTTCTGATAAGCTTTCTCAGACTCAGAGTCATCATACTCCGAACCATAGTTCCCCTCACCTTCTGGTTCCGGGACTAAAACCTCCTCTTTTTCTTTAGGATATTGGTGATGTTTTTGCAGGTATTTGATATCCTTCTGAATTCTTGCAATCTCCGTGTTGTTATCTTTAATGCTTTCTCTCAGGTATTTAATATCCTCTTTCAGGTTTTTTACTTCATCTTTATAATCAAATGGTTTCTCCTGTTCTTCGGCATACACTGAGTCAACCGAAACACTATCAACCGCCACGGCAACACTGTCTGCCACGGTTGCAGCCTCATCTGTCCAAAGATCTTTATAAGGTTTCGTATAGCTTATCAGGCTAAGCACTGCACGGCTTCCGTTCCATGCAACAAAAATATCATCATCTATATCAACGTAAGAATAGTTATTTTTTCCGGACGTTTCCTGTCCTTTTTTCTTAATGGAATTAATGAATTCCTGAAACTTCTCTTTATTATCGATGATAAAATGAGTATGGTAGGTTTTGATGGAGTCATTAAAACTGGCGTAGTGATACTGAATGGCATCATATTTAATTCCGGTTTTAGAATAATCTGTCCATGAAGATTTTTCTTTGCTCTTTTTGCTTAGTTCATGCAGTAAAGGATTAAGCTTGTTCCAATTGATTTTGTTGTTAAGCTGTTTCCCATTGACTTCCATATAAAATACGGCATCATTTGGGACTTTCATACTATTTTGCGCTAAAACAATACTAAAGCCAAAGACTAAGAAAATAATTTTTTGTGTTTTTAATACTATAGATTTCATGGTTTAATGTTAGAAATTTATTGGAAAAGGATTGTATTTTGTAATTGCTTTTTCTGAAGAATTACATCTAAGATGCCCGCGTCCATCTTTACGGCCTTTTTATTTGGAGAAAGCAGATAGGCACTGTTGGTCTGGGATTTTACAGTGTTTTCAAACTGCATTACGGAAGTATATGTGGCACCATTAAAGACTTCTTTGTCTGCCTTACTCATCTTGTCGTAATCCGTTTTGAATGTATTCACTTTATTTCTCGTCAATACCTTTTTTTCAAGATTCTGGCTGTATATCTGTGTTGGAATCATTTTACCCAGTATATTCTGAGCCTTTAGTTTCTCTAGTCCGGCATTGATATTTTCAATTTTCTTAAAATTACAGCTCAGTTTGATGATGTAATTATCAAAGTCCATAGAGGTTTTCACATTACTGATTCCCGGTGTTCCTTTGAAAATTTTAGAGGCTTCATTGATTTTGCTTTCAATTTCAGACTTCTTGGGAACCTTTTTCCCATTAATAGTTTCCATTTTAGAAATTGAAGCGAGTCTTGTTTTGCTTTTACTCGCATTAAGAATAACAGTATATTCTCCTGTTCCGTCAGCTTTTAGATTAATCTTGTCTAAAATATCGAAACAGCTTGTCAGCACCAGCAAAGGCAGAAACAGAAGACATAACTTAAGAATGTTTTTCATGATTGAGTTTAAAACAACAAAACTACTCAATTCCAGTCTTAAATCCCTACAATCTTTGATTTTTTGGAGATAAATAGCTGTTTTCAGGTAGTTTTTCAAGATATGAAACAGTACTACTATTGCTTTTATTTTTTAAATAAGTCCTTTCAAATAATTCTGTCGGAGGTCCTCGTCCAATTTTTCAATAGCGTACCGGAGACAGGTTCTCGGCATTTCCTTATAGTACAGATTCAGGTAACTGATTAATTGTCCTTCATTCTTATTTCCCATTTCCCTTAACAGCCATCCGTTTGCTTTATGCATCAGGTCGTGGGTATGTTTCAGATTTCTGGTCACCAATTCTTTGGTAAGTTCAAATGATCCTTTTTTTACGTAATGCATGGTTCCCACCACAGCAATTCTTTTATGCCACATTACTTCAGACTCGGAAAGCTCCCTCAGAAGATATTCTTTTCCGTTCTCAAAGGTATATCTGCCCAGGATTTTATAGCAGCTTGAATCTACCAGATCCCAATTGTTAATATAGGGAAGATGATGAAGATAAAAAGCTACTATTTCATCTTTTACTGCCTGATCTTTTGTTTTTTCAAACTTTGAAATCAACATAAAAAGAGCTGTGAGCCGGTGTTCGTGATATCCTGAAGCCAGCAACCCGCTTAATTCCTTTAAATTGATTTTTGAATAGTATTCTTTGGCAACAGACCTTTGATCCGGAACAGTTACCCCTAAAAACAAATCTCCCTCGCCGTATTCTCCCTTTCCTGTTTTGAAGAACCTTGGAAAGAATTCAGCCTTTTCGGGAATTGATAAAACGGCTAATGCTTCCTGTATTTCCTTAACAATACTACTCATTCTAAACGCTGTTAGTGTGTTACATATTAAGCTTTATCTTCCAGCACTACAGTCTCCTGTTCCTCTTCTTCCTTGGCAATTTTATTGGGATTGGCAACCTTGGCAATAGTAAGACCCTGAACAATAATAGAGAATACTACCACGCAGTAGGTGATACTTAGAATGATCTCACTGTATTCGCTTTTCGGAATAGACATTGCCAATGCAATAGATACTCCGCCACGGATTCCTCCCCAAACCAGTACTTTTACGGTTTGCGGACTAAAGCTTCGTCTCAAAGAGGTAAACTTTGTAGGTCCCCAGATGGAAATAAACCGCGCCAGCAAGACTACAATAATTGCCAATACTCCGGGAATCATATAGTGTTTCAGATCTTTAATCATCAAAAGTTCGAACCCTATAAACAGGAATAATACAGCATTCAGGATCTCATCAATCAGTTCCCAGAATTTAATCAAATAATCCTGCGTAACGGATTTCATTTTGAAACTCCTGTTAAAATTACCCATAAATAAACCTGCTGCAACCATTGTCAGCGGGCCGGAAATATGCATTTGTCTTGCAATAAGATACCCACCCATCACTACAGAAAGCGTTACCAAAACGGAGATAATATAATCATCCACTTCACGCATCAGCCTGGAAGTAATCCATCCCAGTAAAACCCCAAGTAAAATACCTCCTCCAGCTTCATGAAGCAAAAGCAATCCTATATTTTCGACACTTAAGTCTACTTCTTTTCCCACTGCCAGCTGTAAAACCACTGTAAAGACGACAACCGCCATACCGTCATTGAAAAGAGATTCTCCGGCCACTTTTGTTTCCAGTGATTTGGAAACATTAGCCTGTTTCAGAACACTCAGAACCGCTACAGGATCTGTAGGGGAAATCAATGCTCCAAAAACCAGACAGTAAATAAAAGGAAGTTTAATTCCTACATAGGGCAGTAAGTAAAACATTCCAAAACCCACTACAAAAGTGGAAATGACAACACCCGCCGTAGAAAATATCAATACCGGTCTGAACTGTTCTTTCAGGTCATTGATGTTAATATGAATTCCTCCTGCAAAAAGAAGAAAATTAAGCATTGCTCCCATCAGAACTTCTGTAAAATCAATACTGTTCATCAGGTTATGAAGATGCCCGAACGTTCTTGGAAGAACCGTTTCTCCAAACAATACCAGGAAAATAGAAACTACAATGGCGATAACCATTATTCCGATAGTACTTGGAAGTTTAAGGAACCTATAGTTAAGATAGGCAAATATTGATGCTAATACGATTAATGCTGAGAATGAATAATATAACTCCACTAAGTGTTTTTTAAATTAATTTATGAGTCTAAATAAAGTACTTTAATATAGGTTTTAACCCCTTCTTTTTCCCAGATGTCAAACATTCCGTCTTTGGAAGGTTTTGAACCTCTGGTATAGTCCTGCCCAATTTTCAAAATATTCAGTAAAATATACTCATCTCCTACGGAATTAACCAGGTAGGCTGTTTTCTCAGATTTGCCGTCTCCGGAGCTTTTTATGCCATCAGCTAATGAGCGAAACTGATTAAGATGGTGCATAAAATTGCTTCCATCTTTTAAAGAATCATAGGCCCTGAGAAGAATTAACAGAATATCCAGATTGGTAGGATCTTTACCATATAAGGCTTTTCCCTGCTTTATACAGTCTTCAAAATTATTTTGTTTAAAAGCTTCCGCCAGACTTTTGAAACGGTCATCCGAAGTGATGATTTTATCCGTTCTGAAATTTCTTCCATAGTAAAGATATTGAGATTCTATACTGTCTAAAGATCTTGGGAGCCCTTTGTACTTAAAAATAAGTTTATCATAATTATATGGGGAACCATTGTTGCTTAGACTTTTCTCAATAGCTTTCATATCAATTTTTGATTTCTGGCTGAAACCAAAAACCGAAAAAAAGATGAACAGAAGGAAAAAGTGATATTTCATCAATTGCTGCTTTCTTCCTCGTCGTTATCGAAATACTCGAAAAGGAAATCATTGTATGGGAATCTGGAGATATGAATTTTCATCACCTCATCGTAAATCATCTTCTTCATTTCCGGAAAATTTTCTTTCGTCAGTGCAGAGATGAAAACGGTAGGATATTTAGATTTTGCCATCCATGTTTTTTCCCATTCTTCAAGAGAAATATTCCTCTTTGTACCTGGGGTCAGATCGTCTTCATCTTTTTTCTCGTAGCTGAAATCATCAATTTTATTGAAAACCATGATCATCGGTTTTTGATGAGCATTGATTTCCATTAAGATATTATTTACAGATTCTATATGGTCTTCGAAGCTTTCGTGGGAAATATCTACCACATGAATCAAAAGATCGGCTTCACGAACCTCATCCAAAGTGGATTTGAATGATTCTACCAGCTGAGTAGGTAGCTTTCTGATAAACCCTACGGTATCGGTAAGTAAAAACGGTAGATTTCCGATGACCACTTTTCGTACCGTGGTATCCAGCGTTGCAAATAATTTATTCTCAGCAAAAACCTCAGACTTTGAAAGTGAATTCATCAGTGTAGACTTTCCCACATTGGTATAGCCCACTAACGCTGCACGAACCACTTTCCCCCGATTATTACGCTGAGTAGCCATTTGTCTATCAATAGTTTTCAGCTTATCTTTCAATAAGGAGATCCTGTCACGAATGATACGACGGTCAGTTTCAATTTCCGTTTCACCGGGACCTCTCATTCCGATTCCCCCTTTTTGACGCTCAAGGTGAGTCCACATTCTTGTCAGACGTGGTAAAAGATACTGATACTGTGCCAGTTCCACCTGAGTTCTCGCATATGAAGTTTGTGCACGCTGGGCAAAAATATCAAGAATAAGGTTGGTTCGGTCCAAAATTTTCACTTCCATTTCTCTTTCCAGGTTTTTAAGCTGCGAAGGAGAAAGCTCATCATCAAAAATGACGGTTCCTATCTCATTTTCTTTTACGTATTCTTTTATCTCAATTGCCTTTCCACTTCCAATAAAGGTTTTGGAGTCAGGTTGTGTTAATTTTTGAGTGAAGCGTTTTTGTACGGTTGCTCCTGCTGTGAAAGCCAAAAACTCCAGTTCGTCCATATACTCCACCAGTTTTTCTTCATCCTGGTGCTGTGTAATAAGACCCACCAAGACCGCTTTCTCATAATTATGTTCTTTCTTTTCTAACATGAAGTTCTATCTATGTTTATGATTTTTACAAGATAATATTTTTCAGAAAAAAAACAAAATCAAATTTTATATAATAACACTTTTTAATATAATTTTAAGTGTAATCAATTATTGTTTTATAAAAATCAATAACTTTAGGTAATAATTTTCTGATTTTTAAATCTTTAAATTAAAATAGTAAAACTAATTGCCAGAGAATCATGATGACACCAATCAAATGTATGATTATTGATGATGATGAACTGGACAGGCTTGTTCTTCAGCATTATATAAGACAGTACGAAAACATAGAAATTGTCGCTTCTTTTGATTCGGCAGAGAAAGCAATTTCTTACCTGGAACTTCCTGTTGACCTTCTTATTATTGAAACCAATTTAAGAGGAATGAACGGTCTTGAATTTAGAAAACTGGCTCATAAAATACCCACCTGCATTTTTGTCAGTTCCCATCCTGAACTGGCCGCTTCTGTTTTTGAAATCAATACACTGGACTTTATTACTAAGCCATTAACGGCAGAGCGGTTCCATTATTCCATGCAACGGCTTTCTGAGTTTTTTAAAGTAAAAGAAAAATGCGATTGCTACGATGCTCTTTTCGGAGAAAATTTTATTAAAATAAAAGAAGGCGGTCATATTTCTCAGATCAGAAAGACAGATGTTTTATATCTGGAAGCTTTAAAAGACTATACCCGGATTATTACGCTGGAAAAAAATCACTGTATTTTAGATTCATTAGGAAACCTGCTCCTTAAAAACTTTTTTGATTCTTTTGTAAGAATACACCGCAGCTATGCAGTGCCGAGACATCTTATCCGTGGTAAAAGCTGCCATGAAATAGAATTAACCCATCAGATTAAGCTTCCCATAGGCAGAGCATACAAGAACAACCTCTCTTTTTTCGAGCCTTAAAAACACAGACTTTTTCCAACAATAATTCACAAAACGCCATTGGTCGATTATTTCTGCCGTTGGTCTATTTTTCTATAATCTGATGAGGATAGGTGGTAATTTAGTCTTCCAAAATTTGCCCTTAAAAAACTTTTACTAATCACCTAAAAACGGCTATCCATGAAAAAAAAATCTATTTATTGCCTCACCTTGCTTGTATTTTCTCTCATCATCTTTCGGGCTCAGTCTGCACTTGTAGCTACCGGAACCGATGCGTCATCAGGCAATGGTTCTGTTTCTTACAGTATAGGCCAGACTGCATACCTCAACAAAGGCACCCCTATTCAGCTTCTCGAAGGAGTACAACAAGGGTTCGAAATCACTACACTTTCCACTCAGGATCCCTCATCAGGCCAGAAAGATCAGAAAGACATTCTTATTTACCCTAATCCTTTCCAGGAATATTTGTATCTGGATTTTACCACAAACAGCTACAAGGATTCAGAGTATCAGCTATTTGATTCTCAAGGTAAACTGATCAAAAAAGACATGATTTTACAATCAAAATCTGAGCTTAATTTCTCCTCTCTGCCTTCCGCCATGTATATGATACGGATTAGCAGGAATGGAGAAAATATTAAAACTTTTAAAATCATTAAAAAATAAATGCCATGAAAAAAATATTACTACTGTCCTGGATACTCTTGGGCTTCTTTATGGGGCTTTCACAGGCTCCGGAAAAAATGAGCTATCAGGCTGTCATGAGAAATGGTGTAGGACAGCTGCTAAGCAACCAGGCTATTGCTGTCAAAATAAGTGTATTGCAGGGATCTCCTGCCGGAGCAGCAGTTTATTCGGAAAGGCTTACCGGAAACACCAATACCAATGGTCTTATCAGCCTTGAAATAGGAACGGGAACCATTCTTACAGGAACATTTGCTTCGATCAACTGGTCATCAGGAAGCTATTATTTAAAAACAGAAACTGACCCTGCGGGAGGCACCAATTATACCATCACAGGAACCAGCCAGCTGCTAAGTGTTCCCTACGCTATGTATGCAAAGGCTGCAGGAACGAGTGGCGGCACCTTTGCCATTCCTTATACCAATACCGTAAATAATGCCTCTACTTTGTTTTCATTAACAAATGATGGAGACGGAACTTCTTTAGAGGGAACTAATAATACCACCACTTCAAGTATTGCCGCAGTGCGGGGAGTTGTTACCAATACTGCTCCCGGAGGATTTTCTTCAGGAGTTCGCGGCATCAATAACGGAACCGGAGGACTGGGCGTAGGAGTTTGGGGAAGCCAAAACGGAAGCGGATGGGGAGTATATGGGGTTACACCTAATGGCTTGGGAGTATATGGAAACTCCAGTGGAAGCGGATATGGGGTATACGCAAACAGTAACACAGGAACCGGCCTCAATGCTACCAGTAATAGCGGAATTGCTGCCAACATTGCTATCTTCAACAATGCTAATAACAACAATGTTCTTAATGCTTCTACACTAGGAAACGGAACCGTCATCAATGTTACTTCTTCCGGAAACGGAGCCGGTATTTTGAGCTCAACAGGAAACGGTTTTGCAGTGCATGGTATTACCTCTGCCCAAACTTCTGCAGGTATCATAGGTGATAATAACGGCGCCGGTGAAGCAGTAGTGGGGAGAACAACCAGTGACATTGCCGGAGCTGTAGTAGGAAGGAATGACGGAGGTGGATATGGCGTAAGAGGATTCATTGCTACCAATGCCTCCGGAACGGGTATAGGAGTATATGGACAGGTAGGCCTAAATAGCAGCACAGGCCGTGCAGGCCGTTTTGAAAACCTGAACCAAACCAATACCACCAATAATACTTTTGAGGTAGAAACCAATGGCAATGGAAACATTCCTGATAATGCACAGGGAAATGCCGCTTCTTTTCTTGTGGACAACACCAATAGTGTGGCAGCAGCAGTAAGAGGAGAGGTTAAAACTATTTTCGGCAACTTTGGGGCAGCAGGTATTTTCGGTATTTCTTCCGGAACAGGAGGTTTTGCTGGTTTATTTCACGCCTCTAATCCTTCAGGTAACGGCGCTGCATTGGTAGCGATTACAGATGGTAACGGAAATGCAATCACAGCCAACGCAAGCAAAAACGGGAATGGTGTGGAAACCAATATTGATGGCAACGGAAATGCTCTTTATGCCTGGGTGCCTACATTTGCAACCGGCCGTGCAGGGCGTTTCAATATCTTCAATGACGCCAATACCAGTGATGTAATTACCGTAACTACTGTAGGAAATGGTATTGCAGGAAACTTTAAAGTGGACAGAACTCAGGGAACTTCCCCGGCAGTAAAAGGGGAGGTCAATTCAATATTTTCCAATTTCGGAACAGCCGGTATTTATGGTTTATCATCCGGAACAGGAGGATTTGGAGGTTTATTCTACTCATCAAACCCATCAGGAAATGGCCCTGCATTATTAGCCTTAACAGAAGGGAACGGAAATGGAATTACTGCCAATGCCGGAGGAAACGGTGATGGTATTGAAGCTTCTTGCGATGGAAATGGTAATGCTATTTCAGGTTTTGTACCCAATTTTGGTACCGGTAAAGCGGGTCGATTTGCCAACTTCAATAACAGTAACGGCCAGCCGGTAGTACATGTAACCACTACGGGTACAGGCTCTACCCTGCTTGTCAACCATCAGGGACCGTCGGGTGATATTGCCGTCTACCAGAGTGCCTCAACCAATGTAGCCCGAATCAACAAAGCGGGAAGAGGATTTTTTAATGGAGGAACACAAGCCAGTGGTGCTGATGTTGCCGAAGCATTTGATGTGGAAGGAAACATTTCTGAATATGAAGCCGGAGATATTCTAGTGATCTCGATAAATTCAGACAGAACCGTAGAAAAATCCTCCAAACCCTACTCCAATCTTGTTGCTGGCGTATATGCTACCAAACCTGGTGTACTTCTTACGGAAGAGCATATTGATACAGACATTTCAGATAAAGTTCCCATGGGTGTAATTGGAGTGATTCCCACAAAAGTATGCCTGGAAAACGGAAAAATCAGAAGGGGCGACCTACTGGTGACCTCCTCAACACCGGGAGTCGCTATGAAAGCCAATCTTAAAAAGGTAAAAATAGGACAGGTGATCGGAAAATCTCTTCAGGATTATGATCAGAAAGAAATTGGAAAAATTCAGGTATTAGTCAACATAAAATAAACCGTCATGAAAGTAGTATATATCACAGTGTTATTATTTTTAAGCTCCATTATCTATGCCCAGGAAAATAAACAAGCAGCACCGACAGAAGATCAGGCTCAGGTTTTAAAACAGGCAAAAGAGCAGGAAGCAAAAAGAGCAAAAGACAACCAGGAAAAAACAGAGAAAAAAACTTCCCAAACTGCGCTGGCTTCAGATCAGGGACTGGAAGTGAAGAAACAGGAACCCAAACCTAAGGCTCCATCTGGTTCCGGGAAGCTCCTTCCCAACACAGCAAGCCTTGAAGAAATAAAAACAACAATTCCCAACAGACAGGCATCCCGCAATACAACGAATTCTAGGAACACAAATAATACGGCAGGACTACCCAATACAGCAACGCTGGAACAAATAAAAAAAACAATTCCCAAAAACTGATAACTTAAAGCGGGTAACCCATCTGGATTTTAAACAAAAGAAGTCCGCCAAGTTGGCGGACTTTTATATATTGGCGATATTATCATAATTAATCCCAATCAGCAGCTACAAACTTCATTGCATTTCCCTTCTCATCAGAAAGTGTCAGAAAATGCCCCTCTACGGTGTATTTAGTCATCGTATCAAATTTCTTTTGAAAAGAAGTTTCCAGCTCCATATTCTGGCAGGCCATCATGGTACTCGCCCCATTTGATATTTTTACTTTTCCACCCTTTTTAAATGCTAAAGCAAAAGACATCCTGTTGCATCCCATATAGGCACTTCCCTGGATTTTTCCGTCTTCCATCTTCCCTGTAAGGTTGATTTCCGCTTTATTGGCAATCAGCTGATCTTTAGAAAAACCATCTAAAGAAATCAACATCCATTGTCTCTGAAGGGCAGGATTTTTATCCGGCATAGCCGAACAATTTAAAACAAGACCCAGAAATAAAACGGCGAAAACTGATACTAGTATTTTTTTCATGCGCATTATCATTCCATTTTCATACCAATCTGGGACTGAATATCGTAAAAATTAGTAAATTAGCGACACAAAAATTATATTATAAAATGAAAAGACTATTTCTACTATTCACTTTCTTGCTGAGCTTTGCTCAGATGAGGGCGGATGAGGGGATGTGGCTGCTAATGCTCATCAAAAGACTTAACGGTGTTGATATGCAAAAAGAAGGTCTACACCTGACGCCTGAAGAAATTTATTCAGTAAACAATTCGAGCTTAAAAGATGCTATTGTTAGCTTTGGAGGTTTCTGTACTGGTGAAATTGTTTCTGACAAAGGACTGATATTTACCAATCACCACTGTGGTTATGGCGCTGTAGCTGCTGCTTCTACACCGGAAAAAGACTATCTGAAGAATGGTTTCTGGGCAATGAAACAAAAAGATGAATTCAATGCAAAGGACCTTTATGTAAGATTTTTAGTAAGAATGGATGATGCTACACAGAGAATCAATTCTAAACTAAACAACAATATGACCGGAGCAGAGAGAAAAGCTGTTATTGATGCTGAAACAAAAGCCATCCAAACAGAAAACTCTGAAAACGGAAAATATACAGTAATCGTAAAAGATTTCTTTAACGGAAACGAATTCTATTATTTCGTATACCAGGATTATAAAGACATCAGATTAGTGGGAGCTCCACCTTCCTCATTAGGAAAATTCGGTGGCGATACTGATAACTGGGAGTGGCCAAGACATACTGCTGACTTCACGGTTTTCAGAGTATATGCTGATGCTGCAGGAAATCCTGCTGAATATTCTCCAAGCAACACTCCTTTGAAGCCTAAGCATTTCCTTCCGGTTTCTCTTAAGGGAATTAAGCCTGGTGATTTCTCAATGATCTTAGGATACCCTGGAAGAACCAACCGTTACCTGACTTCTTACGGAATTCAGCAAATGGTAAACAAAGACTACCCGGCTTGGGTGGAAGCTTCTAAAGTGGCTATGGATGTAATGAAAAAGTATATGGATAAGGATAAGGCTACTCAGCTTAACTATGCTTCTCAATATGCTTCTGTAGCAAACTACTGGAAAAACAGACAGGGAACCATTGATGCTGTAGATAAAAACGGAACCATCTCTGACAAGCAAAAGATCGAAGAGACTTATAAAAAATGGGCTGCAATGCCAGGAAACGAAGCTTATGATGGTATTCTGGAAGATATTGGAGCTTATTACACGCAGGTTTCAGACAGAAATGTTGAAAGAAACTATGCATCACAGTTTGCAAGAAACACAAAATATATTTCTCTTGCTCTACAGGTAGGTTCTGCTCTTAAGGCTTATGCTGCTCAGGATATGCAGGGAAGATTGGCCATGAAGGCTAAAACAGAGGCTGCTATCAAAGGAGCTTATGAAAACTTCAATCCTGCGTTAGAAGGAGAAATGCTTGCCGCTATGACAAGTCTTTACCAGGCTAGAGTTAAAAATAAAGATGTTGCTTCTGCTACTATTTTAGGATTGGATGCTAAAACGGTTTCTAACCTTGCTTATTCTTCAATTTTTGCCAACAAGACTTCTGCTACGAACTTCTTATTGAATCCGGATGCATTAAAGCTTGATGCTGATCCACTTTGGAAAACAGCTAACGGAATTATGGCAGATCAAAAAATGAGCACTGAAAGATATGTTAAGGTAGATGATAATTTTGCAAAAAACAACCGTCTGTTCTTGGCTGGATTAATGAAGGCAATGCCTGAGAAAAAATTCTACCCGGATGCTAACTCTACTATGAGATTAACTTATGGTACTGTAGATAAACTTCCTATCAGAAATGACAGAAATTATTTCGGTATTACAGATAACTATTATACAGACATGACTGGCCTTGTAGGAAAATACAAGAAAGGTGATGAAGAGTTTGACCTTCCTCAAAGAGTGATCGACCTTTATAACCTTAAAGATTTCGGACAGTATGCTGATGCTGCAGGATATATGCCTGTAAACTTCCTTTCTAACAACGATATTACAGGAGGTAACTCTGGTTCTCCGGTAATTGATGGTGACGGTAACCTTATCGGTATCGCTTTCGACGGAAACAGCGAGGCATTAAGTGGAGATATCGTATTTGAACAGGAATGGCAGAAAACAATCAACGTAGATGTTCGTTTTGTTCTTTGGACTATCGACAAATATGCTGGTGCAAGAAGATTAGTGGATGAGTTAAAGCTTGTAAGAAGTGAAAACACTCCTGCTGATACAAAATCTAAAACTTCAGGTACTACTACAACACCTAAGAAAACAAAGAAAAAATAATCTCTTTTGATCTATTTTTAAAACCGTGAAATTTAGTTTCACGGTTTTTTTATTTTTGAATAATAAAATCCTTCATCATGATTTCTAAAACAATAGAGTTTACAGCCACCATACAACAAAATGGAGAAATGAATGCCGCCTATGTAGAATTTCCCTTTTCTACCGAAGAGTTATTTGGAAAAAAAGGACTGGTCAGGATCAAAGCTGTTTTTGATGGTAAGGTAGAATACCGGGGAAGCCTTGCCAAAATGAAAACTGACTGCCACCTTTTAGGATTAACCCAGGAGGTGAGAAAAAAGCTTGGGAAAACTTTTGGAGATGAGGTTTCCGTTTCTCTTATTGAAGATAAAGAGGAAAGAACTGTAGATATTGCAGAAGATATTACTTCAATTTTTAATGAAAATCCTAAAGCCAAAACAATATTCGACACGATGAGCTATACGCACAGAAAAGAATATATCCGCTGGATTGAGGAAGCTAAGAAGCCAGAAACAAGAGAAAAAAGAAAGATCAAAATGATACAGATGATCTTAGATGGTAAAAAGGGAATATAATACCTTCTTTTACTTTCACCTTTTTAATTCAGCCTTCAGATATTGAACTCCTCCTCCATTGGTAACGGTTATAAATCCATCATAATGTGCTATTCTCACCCCTAATTCATTGATAATTTCTTTGAAGTAGCCTATTTTCTCAGCATTGTCGGGCATTACATTTTTTTGCCATACAAATGTGGCAGACTGTCCTGTTTTATTTTGAAACACCAGTGAGTTCAGTGCAGTTCCAAATCCCAATGATTTAATATCTACTACTGTACTTTCATTGGCTGCAAAGCTTTTGGTTAAAACAATAAAATTATCCATTGAATATTCTTTGATTATAAGTTAATTTTTAAGTCAGAAGATGTCTTGTCACATCTATTTTTATTCTGCAGCAAATATTGCCCTGTCCAACGACAAAACTCGACGTATTATTTACTAAAAACCAACTCATAAAAAAAATAATTATTTTTTTGTCAGGATTTTAAAAAGTCTCCGACTATAGTTTTAGCACAGTTATAACTATAAAAAATTAACTTATGAAAAAGAACTTTTTAAAATGTACAGCAGCAGGTCTTATCGCTGCATTGACTCTTTATTCATGTGACGATTCAGACAATTACATGATGGGGGATATGTCTTTTGAGAGAACTATTACCTTCGAAAATGTGGTTACCCCTAAGGACTTTGTAGAAAGTGGCAGCTTTCAGGGAACAGGGCAGCCGGTGATCTTACCAGGACAATCAGTTTCTATTAAATTTAGCGCTGGAAAAGCACAATCTTTAATGTTTTCAACCATGTACGGTGCTTCCAAAGACTGGTTCTTTGCTTCTAAGCAACCCGGAATAAAATTATTTGACAACAATGGGACTGCCATAACAGGTGATGTTTCTTCCGAAGTCCTTTTATGGGATAACGGAACCAAAGACAACATGACAGGATTAGCGGAAAGCAAGCCTATTATGCAGGTTCCTAATGTCATTGCATCACAACTGATGAAGCTGAATCTTGCTTATAATGATGTAACGTCTGAGTTTACCCTAACCATTACCAATACTTCCGGTGGAACCGCTCATGAAACACCTTTTTCTCCCGGAGTCTGGGCCGTTTCCAACTACAATGGCTCGCAGCTGTTGAATACAGCGCCTTTCTTTACACCCAACGCTTTATCAAATCCTGAGATTACGGATATAGCACAAATGGGAGACATTGCAAAAATGAAAGCCAAGCTTAATAATGAAACAGGCATTATGACAGGGCTTTCACCAGCATTAGTTGTGGTGTATCGCGGAGATAAAAACCCTATTTATGAAGCAGGAAAAAAGGATAACGGAGTGGGGTTAAAAGAAATTGCACAGATGGGAAATGTAACGAAACTTCAGAATAGTTTACAATCTTTACCAAACGTGAAAGGAGTATTTATTGCAGGAAATGCTCCGGTAGCACCCGGCAGCAAGGTGATGACTAATTTTAAAGCAGAACCTGGTGATAGGATCGCTTATGTAACGATGTTTGGCTTTTCCAATGACTGGTTTTATGCCAATGAGCAAATTATTGATGCCAGCACAAAAGGAGATGTAACCTCTGGTACAGCTTTATTTGACTCCGGAACCGGCATTGATCAATATCCGGGAGCCGGAAACCACCAGGCATTATTTGGAGGAACTCCACAGGCTGAAAGTATGCTTATTTCAAAAGTAGGAAACCAATATCCTGTTCCTACAGTGCAAAATGTGATAAAAGTTACATTGAACTAATATTTTTCAAAATTTGAATAAAAGATCAGGCATTTCTCTGCCTGATCTTTATTTTTAATCAATATGATGGAGTTGGAATTTCAAGATATTTCAAATAGGAATCCAACATATTTTTATCAAATACGGGTTCTTTAATACCAGATCCCTCCAGAAACTGAATAACATTCGAGCAATCCCAGACGTAAGTATTCTGATAAAGCTCTACAGTGGACAGTCCTTCATGCATATTATCTTTGAAAAGGCTGGTAAGAGGATACAGACGGTTTTTACTGTTATCTTCCCATTGTTTTCGCCATTCTTTATAAGGAAGAGCCTTTAGTGAAAAAGGATAATATTTTTTCAGTAAGCCAAAGAAATCTTCCAGGGTTAAATTGGTTTCCGGGCTGGCAATCAGATTAAATTTTTTACCTACCGCCTCTTTATTTTTTGTGATATGAGCCATGGCTTTCGTCATATAATCTACTGTGATAAGGCCTTCTCTCAGCTCTGTCAGTGCAGGATAAGATTGAAATTCCACGCAGTTTTTCACTAATCCCGACCACCACTGATAAGGAGCACTTGCCCCGGTCTCACTATGACACATTGCATATCCGAGACGGTAGGTTATTAGCGGTAATCCCTCTTTTGCCGCCAGGTCGGCCACAGCTTCCATCACCCATTTACTTCTTACATAGCCAATATCCTTACTTACCGACATTAGATTCTGTGTGATATCATCACTTTCCAGCATTATTGTTTTACCGGTAAATATATGTCCCCAGCTGTACACCGAAATAGTAGATAATAGGGCCAGGCATTTGGTTCTTTCTGCTCCTGCAAGTTTTATAATCTCCCGTAAGCCTTCTACATTAGGGGCTTTCATATAAGAGTACGGCTCGATAAAATTGACAGAGCTTCCTGAATGATAGATAAGGTCAGCTTTCTTTGCCAGCATTGTAAATACATCCTCCGAAAGGCCTAATGAGGGTAAGGAGAGATCACCAATTACAGGAATGATTCTTGATTTCTGTTCATGTTTCTGAGAAATATGATACTGTTTGAAGCAGTGGTCTATCTTTTCCATCGCATGAAACTCATCCTGCGCTCTTACCAGGCAGTAGATATCGGCTTTTGTAGTATCCAGAAGCTCCTGCAGCAAATGAATCCCTACAAATCCGGTAACACCTGTTAAAAATAGTACAGATGGATTTTCCACCTGTTTAGGGTCAAAGCCTCCTGCAAATACCGTCCCGGGAGCAAGATAAACATCTTTCTGAAGTTCTACATAAGGCTCCATATCTTCTACAGGAGCAGATTCCTGCATCTCTTTAGACCTGCTGATCAAGACCTCCGAAAGCTGCTGTAATACGGGATATTGATAAATATCTCTTAAATATACTTTTACATTAAGCCTTTTCTCTAATGCTACGGCTACTACAGCCACCAGAAGAGAATTCCCTCCTATATCGAAAAAATCATCTGACATATTGATGACCGGTCTTTCCAGTTCTGCAGACCATATATCAGCAATTATTCTTTCTGTTTCGTTTGTAGGAGGCTCAAAAGAGACGAATTCCCTGGCTTCTTTGTCCGCCAGCTCTTTTAAAACATGGGTATCAGTTTTTCCGTTTGCCGTTATGGGTATTGTATCAATAAAAATAATCTGGGAAGGAATCATATACCCTGGCAATTCTTCTTTCAGCTGACTTCTGATCAAAGTAACATCCTTTTCTACAGAAGCTTCCGGTACGATAAAAGCAACAAGATATTTATTATTACTGCCCACTGTTTCTTTTGTAATCACTACGGCTTCCCGGATATTTTCCTGCCGGGTAAGCGTTCTCTCTATTTCTCCTAATTCAACCCGAAATCCCCGGATTTTTACCTGGTTGTCTATCCTCCCTAAAAACTCAATCTCACCATCCTCATGCCATCTCGCCAAATCTCCGGTACGGTAAAGTGTTCCCATTCCGCTGAACGGATTGGCGATAAATTTTGCTGCGGTAAGTTCTTCGTTATGGAGATAGCCTTTTGCCAATATATCACCTCCTATATATAATTCCCCTACAGCTCCCACAGGTAAGGGTTCCATCTTTTCGTCCAAAATATAGGCTTTTGCATTAGCTATCGGCTTACCTATTGAAGAGCGATATTTTCCGTTTGTGTCTTTTACCTTTTTGAAAGTAGCAAATACAGTACATTCAGTAGGGCCATAATAATCAACCAGCTCATAACTTAATTCAGAGGTCAGAACAGGCTTAAGTTTCTCTCCTCCTGTAAAAAGATATTTTAATGACAGATCCTTATATTTCATGGTTTCTTCCAAAGCTGCAGGCGCTAAAACGGTGGGTACAAAACCGTGTGTAATCCGGTTTTTATGATAAAAGCCAACCAAAGCAGCCGCATTTGTCCTTTCTTCATGATCAGCAATAAAAACAGTTGCCCCTGAGGTAAGCGCGGACCATACTTCCCACACTGAGATGTCAAATGCTAACCCAGCTACAACGGTTAGTCTTGAAGTATAGTCCACATGAAAATGGTGATTATGCCAGGTCACAAGATGCTGGATAGCCTGGTGACTTATCATTACCCCTTTCGGCTTCCCTGTAGATCCCGAAGTATAAATTGTATAGGCAAGAGCATCCTGATGAATTACAATATCCAGTTGTTGAGAAGATAGATGATCCAGATCTTCCATTTGATCCAGTACAAAAACCGCAGCATTTTCATTTTCTGATAAGAGTTTCCCCAATAAATGATTGGTAATAATGATCTGAGCCGCGGTGTCTGCCAGCATATATTCTACTCTTCTTACCGGATAAGCAGGATCTATCGGAACATATGCCGCTCCCGTTTTGAGAATGGCGAGAATGGCAACAGCCCATTCCAGGGATCGGTTCAGCCATACCGGAACATACATTCCCTCTTTTATTCCTTTTTCCAGCAGAGCATTGGCAAGTTGATTGCTTCTCCTGTTTAGCTCTTTATAAGTGATCTCCCTTCCCTGGCAGACAACAGCCGTATTTTCAGGGTGAAGATCTACCTGTTTTAGAAAAAGAGAAACCAGCGTCTCCTCATCATGGTAGTCCCAGCCGGTTCTATTAAATCTATACAGAATTTTTTCTCTGTGTTCAGAGGATAGTAATACAGCAGAACCTGTTGACAGCTCCGCTATTGTGGATCTTGTGTTTAACATTTTAAGTTGGTTTGGTTAAAAGTTTATTATATTCACAGCTCTTATCACCTGTAGAGACCTATCAAAACCGATACAAAAATAATTTTGCGCATCTGTTTTCTCAACAGAAACAAATGCATACAATACTTTTGGGAGTTTTTGTAATGGAAAGGTATATAACAGTAATTCAAGCGATCTGCATATTGTGCAGAACTATAAATAAAGCTTTCGCGTTATTTATTACTTTCGAAAACAACATATAAAATAAATACATTCATTTATTCCATATATTACACTAAAAAATCAAATAATACAATATTAATGCTTCTATAATTTATTATGATTAATAATTACGTAATCAAATTTAACATAATAAAATCTATTAATTGTTATATAATTACAACTTAGCTACCTTATTGTAGAATGAAACTTATGAAAACACAAAACATACAAATTCATTTGTTCCGGTAATTTTTAAACTAAAACATGTTAAAAATGCAGAAATTTAATTTTATTCAGCTCCTTTCTATTAAAGAGATACAATAAGAAAAAAAGGGGTTTGATTTTTGGTTGAATTATTATAAATCAGCATATCATGTACAGGTTCATTTTTCTCTTTTTATTGTTATTAGGCACAAGTGTAAATGCTCAAAGTAATAGATTCTATTACGAATTAAAATTTAAGCCTGACACCATTGCTGCTTATGAAGTAAAGGAATTTTTCATTACCGACATTAATCCTAAATCTGTAAAATATTATTCATTAATTGATCAAAAAAATGATAGTATAATGAAAAATCCAAGCTCAGATTCAGAATATGAAAGAACAAAATTATATCACTATATCAGTAGAGAAAGAAATAGTTTTAATAACACAAATTATTTTATTGTAGGAAATGTAACTGCTAAAATGAAAAGCAGCGATAACATGAAATGGAACATTCTGCCACAGACAAAAATGCTGGATAAACTAAAAGTACAGGCAGCTACAACCAACTTTGGAGGCAGGCAATGGACAGCATGGTTTGCAGACACGATTCCAATTCCCGAGGGACCTTATAAATTTCGGGGGCTTCCGGGTATGATCCTAGAAATATATGACAGCAATAATTATTTTCATTTTACATTGGTTAAAAATAAAAGGCTAGATAAAGAATATGATACTTCAGGGATTGTAGAAACCCATTTTGGAGAAAAACCTTTACTCATTGATATGCAAAAATACATTAAGCTGAAGCAAACAGGATACAACAATCCTTTTGAAGACATGATCAATGACAAAATAACATCGTATACTGACGAGAATGGAAATGAAGAGGCTTATGATTACAGACAGATGACATTAGAAAAACAACGGGAGCTCAAAGCCCTCAACAATCATATTGAGAAAGAATTTATAATGCAATATAAATAGAAAGCAGCATATTGGAATTATCAAAAATAACTTGGATATAATCTACAGTATTTTGACTTATAAAATTTATCCTTGAAACGTATGCTTATTTTGATAGTTCTTTTTATAGTTTTCACATTTCCAACTTTTCTTTTTTCTAAATTTAAAGTATCGGTTATTGATATTAGAGCTGAGGATATTGTAACTGTTTTAGGGGAAAACAAAAAACAAATTATCCCTCGATTTGCTGAAGTAGGTTGTCTTGAAAATGGACAGCCTTGTGGCATGAATGCTAAACAATTTACAAATAATGAAATTTTTGAAAAAACAGTTTTTTGTGTTCCTACTGACATAGGATAGGTTCGGAAGAACTATTGCTAAATATATTATGATGACAACAAATATTTGACAGAAGAAAAAATCTTGGTCTTTGGAGTGATCCGAATCCAATAAGATCTTTAAAATGGAGAAAAATAAGTTGAGAGTTTACTTATTAGAACTTTATTTATAAATTTAAAAAAATAAAACTATGAATCAATTTCTTATTAAAGATAGTATGGTAGATATGCGAAATATGTCTACGAATGAAATAACTGATATTCAAAATGGAATATATAAAGGGGTATTATTGCTAGGATATTACAAAAAAGGAGATACACCAGCACCTATTGAATATTATTCCTATTTAGGTAATGATAATATTGATGATGGTGGAAGTTTAATAATATTGAATGGACTCAAACTATTTCATGAATTTTTAGGAGAGGTAGATGTTCGTTATTTTGGAGCTAAATCTCAAGTTAACCTTAATCAGTCTATAATCATAAATAATGCATTATATAAATGTAGAAATATTATTATAGATGATACGTACTATATTAGTGCAGAAAATAATGATTCTGGTGTAATGCCTCCTTCAAATACTTCGATAAAATTTACAAAAAAAGGATGCTTTAAAGCTATTGCTTCAACAAGTGAAAGCTATAGAATTTTAAAAATATATAATGCTTTTAATGTAACTATAATTAATCCTTTTATTTTAGGGGAAAGAGATGAACACGCTGGAACTACTGGAGAATGGGGGCACGGAATATCTATTACAAACTCAAGGGATATATTAATTGAAAATCCGAATATTAAAAATTGTTGGGGAGATGGAATATATATAGGAAATGAATATTGGAATCATGACTCCATTATTTCAACCGAGAATGTTATTATAAATAATGCATTAATTGATAATGTCCGCCGTAACGGCATTTCTATTACATCAAATAAAAATATAACTATTAATAATCCTAAAATAAGAAATGTTAATGGAGCTCTCCCTCAGGCAGGGATTGATATAGAACCAGAAGGAATTGATGGGCTGCCAATTGTGATTGATAATATTAATATTATAAATCCATTAACGGAAAACAATATGGGAGCTGGAATTATGCTATTCGTGTCAAACTATCTTTTGCCGGAAAATAATCCACAGATTAATATTAATATAAATAATCATATTGATTTAGGATCTCTTCACGGGTTCTTCATTCCGTCATTTCGAGATGGTTTAGAAGGATGTATAAATATTACAAACCCCAAATATAGTAACAATAAGTCTGGTGCGATACTAATTTCAAATTACGCAAAAGAATATGCTCCTTTATTAATTATTGATGCTCCAGTTATAAAAAATTGGAATACTAGTAAAAATCAATTTTATTATTACAAACATGCAATAGGTATTATAAAAGAAGATGATGTTAATGAATATAGGAACACTAACATTTTAATTAAAAATCCCACCTTTGATTATACAGCTATAGGAGACCTAACTACCAGTATATTTCAATGCCATAGTGCGAATCCAAATAAAAAATCAATCATTTTAAAAAATGTTAGAAATATTAATGGAGGTAATAACGTAATGGGAATTGTAAAAGGTGTTATTATTATTGATATGATGAATCTAATTAAAGGTAACTATTGGGAAACAGATTCTACTATCAATTTTGTTAGAACAGGAAGTTTTTTAACAACATATACTAATAGTAATTTAGCGGATAACCCGCTTTTTAGGATCCAAGGAAATTTATGGACAGATGGACAGCGAATATCTTTTTTAGTTGAAAAACATGGAAGTTTGATTACGATAGTAAGTGACAGTAATAATATATATCCTCCAGTGATTGGTGGCAATCTCTCAAGCAGAGATGTTGGTAACAAAATAACATTAGAATTTAATAATGGAAATTGGTATATAGTTGAAAAACTAGGTATTTGGACAAATGCTCAAAGAACAACAAACAGTATTATTTCTTCAAATACAGAACCGATTAATATGCCTGAAAATTCAATTTGGATAGATATATACAATAATCAAATTAAGAAAAAAAATATTACAGGAAATTGGGATTTGCTCTAATAAATTTATATATTTTAGTTAAAATGTTTACGTTTAAAATATTTTAATTTCAAAGAATGATGAAAAATGCAGATAGAAAATAAAATTAATGATTAGAGTAATGCAGAGTATCTATCTATTAGGGGGTGCACTTAGATGTTGTTACGAAAAACGTTCATTTTATGACACAGTCTTTTCTTCCTTAATTTTGAAATTAAAACAGTCTCATTTTCCGTTTTTTTTTACAAATAAACCTTTTTTGAAACCAAAATCATGACAGTAGGATATGCTAGAGTCTTAACTTCAGATCAAAATATTACTACACAAGTTGAGTTGTTAAAAGAAAATGGAGTTCTTTTCAAAAGCATCACAGAGCCTGCTTTTGACACTACTTCAGCAAATGGAAAATTTATTATTCAAATTTTTGGAGCAGTCGCAGAATTTGAAAGAAATTTAATTAGTGAAAGAACCAAAGCTGGGTTAGAGGGGGAGCGAAAAAGGAAAAAACTTTTAGGAAAACCTACAGGCTCTAGTCAAAAAAGCATAGAAAAATATCAATTTGTCAAGCATTTATATGATAACAAAAACATTCCTATCGATAAAGCTTGTAAACAGGCTGGTATTAGCAAAGCTACTTATAGAATTGACAAAAAGGATAATTCTATTCTAGTAGTTAAATATAAATAGAAAGCTTCATTTTGGAATTATCCATTCCAGAACTCTCTGTCCAAACTTCGGTATTGTATAGCTTCGGAAATATGGTAAGAAAGTATTTTCTCAGATTCTTCGAGATCGGCTATCGTTCTGGCAACTTTCAGGATTCTGTCATATGCTCTGGCAGAAAGGTTTAGCTTTTCCATGGCCAATTTGATGAGACCGAATGAGGGTTCATCCAGCTCACAAAATGCTTCAATTTCTTTGGGACCAATTTGAGCATTACAGCTGATATTCAGGCTTCCATACCTTTTATTCTGAATATCTCTTGCTCTTACCACACGATCTCTTATATCTTTGCTTTTTTCGCCTTTTCTTTTTTCAGAAAGCTGTTCAAATTCAACCTTCTGCACTTCTATATGAATATCAATCCTGTCTAAAAGCGGTCCGGAAAGTTTATTCATATACCGCTGCATTTCGTAAACGGAAGATGTATTACTGGGATCATCCGGAAAGAACCCGCTTGGGCTGGGATTCATAGAGGCTACCAGCATAAAACTTGCAGGGTAATTCACGGTAAATCTAGCTCTTGAGATTGTGACTTCACGGTCTTCCAGGGGCTGTCTCATCACTTCCAGCACGGTCCGTTTAAATTCCGGCATTTCATCCAGAAATAACACACCGTTATGGGCAAGGGAAATTTCTCCCGGCTGAGGATAACTTCCTCCCCCAACTAAAGCAACGTCTGTTACTTTCTTAAATGAGGGGGCAGAATTATTCCACAAAAACTATTATTAATGTAATAATTCCATTCATCCTATTCGTGTAAAATAATTTTCTCTATTATTGGAAGTATCTCGTTATTAACGTCCTGAAAATACTCTTTTTTCAAAAGAGAATATTTATCATCCTCAAGCTTTATAATATCTCCATCAAAAAGCTCCGTATCAATATCATCTACTACTCCCAAAATAATTTGTGATTCTTCTGGTTGATTATTGTAAATAAAATTCATAATCGCCTTCCTATTTTCTTCATCTTGTTCTTGCTGGTTAGGCGAATCAACAACAATTGGGCAAAAAGTAGATGTAGAATAATTATTTGTAATATGTAAAAATGCAAAATAATAAGCTAGCAATGCTCGAGGAAGATTACTTCCTTGTTCATTTATTTTATTATCTAACCTATCAAACAAAGTTTTAGATATTTTATCGGGGTCAACATTAAGTTCTAGTAAAAATTTTCTTAAATTAGTTTTGTAAAATAACATTATTTTACGCTTTTTACTGATGCTTTCTTTATTTATATCTTTAAGTTGCTTTTCAAGTAAATCTAGACGATTACTTGCGTCTCCAATCTTTTGATAAACTAAATTCTTCTCCTTATTAAATATCTCATTTACCTTTTTCTTACCCTCATTTTCTATTATATCAATTAGTTTTATTTCTTCCTTTTTTGTATTTAATAACTCTTCTATCCTTTCAAAACTAATTTTTGATTCTACAAAGTCACTATTATATTCAGATATTTCATCATTAACTTTAACAATCTCCATTTTTAATTCGATGCGTAGTTCTTGTAGTTTCTCTTCATCTTCAGCAATAGAAAATCTTTCATTAAAATCATTTTCGTAATGAGCTCCACACATTGGGCAATCTACAACATCATCAATGACATTCAAAGCATACTTATAGTCTGCCTTAGCTTCCCCAATTGCATTTTCAATAATCATAACTCTTGCATCCAGCATCGACTTCTGATTATACAAATCAGTTAACCTTAGCTTTATCTTATTCTGTTCTGTTTTTAATATTTCGCACTCTTTCAAGAGTTCAGAGACCTCAGTATTAAAATCCTCAATAGTCAAGTTAAAATCTTCATCATTTAACTTTTCTTTTATCCCTCCAAGAATTTTGTTTAAGGTGCTTACTTCAATCTTAATTTCGTTATGTGCAATTCTAGCACTATCTAGCTCAGTTTTAGTTTGATAATAATTATAGCCTTTAATACCCGAATGATATTCAATTACAGGTTTCTTCCATTTACTATACTGACCGAGCCCAGAGAAAGCATTCCAGCTATCATTCCAACTTTTATCTTGGTCAATATAGAATGGTAAGAACAGAAAAGGACTCGGAGGATTTTCACCCTCACCTTTTCTATTAGTAATCAAAACATTAAATCCAAATAGTTCATTTAGAAAAATAGATAATGATTTAAAATCATGTGGTACAATCTCTTGATTCTCATTTAAAACAGCATATCGAGATTTATCATACCTTAAAACACTCAACCTTAGTTCATCAACTTTAAATTTCAGATATGTAATAGGTTCAGCTTTCAACCAATTACTATTCAAAACTGATGGAGTTGCACCTAAAGTATAATATATACTTTTTAACAAACTAGATTTTCCGACTTGATTAGGACCCTTTATGATTGTCTTTTTTGGGTTGAATTGTATTTTTATTGCTTTTTTTTCTCTGTAAGACAGTATCTGAATCTCCTCGAAAATTAACCTTTTCATATTTACTAGTTCTTAAGTTTCTTATTAATTTGTGAAAATTACTCTTCATTATAAAGTTCTTTTAAAATAACCATTTTTAAAAAATATTCTGTATATATCTTTTGATTTTGTATTTCTTTCTGCTGTAAAAGAAGCACATACAACTTATCTAAATTCTCCCATACTGCTCCATAAAGTTCATCAATATTATTATCTATTACCTTATTAATAGAGTTAACACATTGATTAAAGAAGTCATTATTGAGACTCAAATATTCTATTTGAACATCTTTCCATGCTTCAGATAGCTTTCTTCTCAAAGGTATACTAACTCCAGCATTATCTAATCTATCAAAGAGTCTGTTTTTAGCTAGTTTTAATTTATCTGGTTCAGAAACAACTATTTTTAGCATCCTATCAAAATCATCTTTAGATATTGATTTGAAATGTATTAGCTCCTCAAAATTATTAATTTTCCTTTCTATATTATTTCTCCTGTTAACTTCATCAAAAATGGTTCTGTATGCTAAAGATGGATTATACTTGACATCAGTATGGTAAAGGCTCTCAATTAATTTATTAAGTTTGTCTTTAGTTATCTCGTTATGATGCTCGATTGTTAATTCAGAATTATGAAGAAAAATAACATCTAAGAATTCATGCAGCCATTGTATTGACAATTCAGCTTTTAAATTCTCTTCTATTTCTAATTTTTCTTTATCATCTAACTCTTTACAACAAATTACTAATCTATTTTCTTTTATTGATTTAATACTAAATCTATTATTGGAAACAATATTTAAACTTTTCGTTTCTGAGTCAAAATTTAATTTGTTCTGATATAATTTACCTAGGATTGAGCCACCATCACCTTTCTTTAACTTCTTCTTTGTTAATATATTACTTAGTGAATAAGTACCCTTATCTTTTGTTTTAATTTGATAAAAATCAATTTTTGTAGGGTTATTAACAGAATCTAGAACAATTATATCTTCATGATACTCAAAAGCCAATAAAAAATCAACTCCTGAATTTGTCAGTTCTATCAACTTACAAATAGCCCAGTTTTTCTGAAAATCAAATCTGTTTGAAGCCATAGAACCTGCATTTTCTCTGGGGCTTATATACTTAAATTTTTCTGTTAAGCTCACACTATAATTGTTTAATGATTAGTCTAAATTTATAAAAAATCGTTAAAACTAGAACTCCTCTAGTTGCATCTCAATTCTTTCTTCACCTTTTTGAAAATATCTAACATCACTAATAATATAGTTGTCACCTGTTTGTACTTCTAAATAAATTCCTAAGTTATAATTATATTGACGAGTAAATGCTTTCAATTTTATAAAATCGTACTCTTTTAGTTTATGATATGAATTTTTTTTCTTCATTTCAACCACTAAATGGTTTTTCTGATTTGTTTCTCTTTTGTGTACAATTATATCTGGGAAAATATTGTATGTATCATTTTTATTAATACTCCTTACAGCAAGCTCTTCCATGGCTTCTCGTGGAATATCAAGAATCTTTCTTAAACCTTCACTATCCACATCACCATTATACTCACAGTCAACGTGATATTCTGCAAATAAACTTGTTAAATAAAAAGCTAATTTATGAGCAATACTTCTTTCCGATAAATTCCTCTGTAATAATTGATAATCATGTTCTATTAGATTTTCTAATGCTTTATCAAAGTTCTCTCTAGTTTTCTGTAAATTCATGTAGATTAGTTTTATATTTTAGCAATTTCAGAATTAGTAAGCCATTTTTTATACTGACAATCATAGATTGCAAAGTTTGAACAGCCATAAAAAGCCCACTTTTTTTTATCTTTAACTCCTGTTTTCAATTCTAAGTCACCTGAACGACAATTTGGACACTTTAGATTACCATTTACTTTGTTATTCAGGTTTTCATCAAGCTCAATAATAAATTTCGAAGCAAACCTTTTGTTAGCAATTAACGATGTCTTCAGTTTTGCCCTAGTTAGTGCAACATAGAAAAGCCTCCTTTCTTCACTATTGGGATACGTTTCAGACCCTCCTAACAACAGCAAGAGGACAGGGTCATCATACATTTCAGATGGAAATCCAAGTCTTCCAGAATTACAATTTAATACAAATGTATATTCAGCCTCTAATCCCTTTGACTTATGTGCAGTAAAGAATTCCAATTTAACTTTTAGCTGTTCGTTATACTTGTATTCTATAGTGTTTTCCTTTATAATTTTGAACTTAGTATGTTCTACTTTTACTCTGTTAAAGTCGTGGTTGTATCTGCCAATTAAATAGTATTTATGTGATAAGATATCTTTTATTTCGTCATCAGTTGGTTCGTTATCATCACTTAATATCTTAGACTCGATTATTTTATTGATAGCTTTTTCTAAGCCCTCTGTATCGTCATTGTCATCAGAAAAAGTGTAAAAAATTTCCATGTCAGATTGAGCTTTCAACTTGTTTCTAAGATTTTTTTTAATTTGAGCGGGATTTTTCATGACAAAATTTCCTGAAATATCTATCATTGGTAGACCAAACCGATAAGTCGTCTCTATCTTTGATGTATTGGTGAATCCAAAGTATTTCTCGAAACTATTGAACAAACTTATGTCGCTACCAGTAAAACGATATATCGACTGCCAATCGTCACCGACAGCAAATAATTTAACATTCTCATTTTGTTTTTTAAAAGCATCAATGAGTTTGTATCTTCCTAAACTAATGTCCTGAAACTCATCGATAATGAGATACTTATATTGATGTACATATTTGTTTCTTTCAAGATAGTTTACAGCTTGATTTATCATATCACTAAAATCAATCTGTTGTTTTCTTTTCAGCATTTCTACATAAGCATTATAGAGTGGATAAAATAGTGTGATAAAGTATCCACATCTTTCTTTATCAAAGCCTGATTTAGCTTTAATTTTATCCTGTAGCTCCTCGTAGGTGATGTTTGATGATTTATAAAGATTTAGAAAAGTTGTAAACAAAGCAGTTAGAGATGTTACCTCATCAGATGCATTCTCTTGAATTAAATTCCATTTTTCTTCTTCAGATAAAGGTTTAATATTAAATCCATGAGATTTGAGTAAGTTGGTGAGACTTTTCTCAACAGTTCCATCTTTAAACTGGTAGCTAAAGGTTTCTATGCACACTGTCTCATTTTCTATATGTGTTTCCCTTTTCCAACGAATTCCAGTATGGTAATTCCTCTTTGCTGTCTCTAAACTAGTGTTTTCGTTAGCAAAAAATGGAGGAACATTTCCATTCTTATCTAATGCATAGTGTTCTAAATAAATCCTCCTATTTCCTTGATATAAACTAAAATCTGGTTCGTATTGTCTGTGGTCTAAAGTTTTTGTAGCTACCTCATAAGGCTCTTCATATTTATAATCGATACCGTTAAATAATAGAAAATTGGCTATTTTACACTCTTCTTGACTCTTTACAATTTCCCTTAGAACTGTTAATTTGTTATTTACTTTAACTTCAACTTTTTTATAGGGTCTAAAATTTTGGTCTTTAAGATGCTGTATATGTTCTGCCTGATTCTTAAATTCAAAATCACTTTTACTAATCTTTATAAAATCTGTGAAGTACCTTGTCAAAATCCCAAGATATCTTTCATCAGCTAGTAACTTTTTAAATGTGTCTTTTATAAAATAGTTTAACTCATCTGCATTATATAATGATGGTTTCGCTTGTTCAACATTTTTTATGATATCTAATCCTAATTTATGAAATGTCTTAGCATCAATCCCTGTAATATTTACTTTATTGGCAAGGTCTTTTGCACTTTGATTTGTAAATGAAATTAAAAGAATTTTCTCAGGCGGAACGTTAAGACTTCTATTAAGGTAGTTCACTTTACCCATAATTGTCGTAGTCTTCCCACAGCCAGCTCCTGCTATAACTAGACTATTATCTTCATCACGGATAATTGCTTCTCTTTGTTGCTCATCTAAAGATTTACCCCCATCGATATCACTCAATAGAGATTGGGTTTGCTTTTGTTCATACTTTAAAAATTCATTATTAAAATTTTCACGAGAATTTTCATCATTACTGATAAGATTTTTAAAAAAAACAATCTCCATTTCTTCTGAAGATGTCAAACCAATGTTTTTAAATGATTGTTGAAAAATAGTATTTTTCAGTATTTCACTATGCTTTTCTCTCCATTGAACAAGTTTATAGTTTGAGAAATATCCATTCGTATTGCTCGTCAAAGTTCGAAAACCTCGATTTGCTGAATAGATACAAGGAAGAATGGATTTGAAAAGATTATTTAACCTTTCCTTCTCTAATTTTTCTTTTCCTTCTTTTCTTTTTCGTTCTTTCTGCTCTCTAATAGCATTGGTTACCCAACCTAACGCCCCAAGAGTTAATGCTCCTGCAACTAAATATGAAATCATCTTATGTTTTTTAAATAAATGAACACTCTAATGTGAATAAGCTTTATTTTTTATCTCTAAAAAATTCCTTAATTGTATCACCTATAATCTGAGCAACGTTATCTATATCATTATTAGAATTAATTGTATAGTTGGTCATAGCTTCTTTAAAAATAACCTTTGACTTTTTAAGCTTTAAATCATAAATAAAAATATGTGTTGATGTTTCTCCAAGATAATTGTATTTCATCAATTTTTTCTCGGTGGAGATAAATTTATCATTTTCATAAAATGAAATTTCAAATTCATCTTTAATAAATCGTTTACTATAAATATTATATAAAGTATTAGCTATTAGAAACAATGTCACAATACTAATCGAAAAAGTTAATGTAAAATTCGTAATATCCTTGTCTTTTATATATCTTCCTAAAGAATAAAACATATAAACCATTATAGTAGGCATTAAAAGTAGTTTGTTCGGTAAAAATACTACACAAAATAGAAGAATAAAAGCCATACTAACTCGGAAATCTCTGTACCCTCCATCAAGTTTTTTATCAAAGACTCCAATTAATCTCTTACGATTTTTTTTCGTCGATTGTAAATACAACATGCCTTTCCTTCTAATTAAGGTATAATTTCGCCATATTGTAAAAATGAATGCAAAAATTATAAATAGTAAAATTTCAATCAAAATAAAAATTATTAATATTTTAAAGAAATGCTCTAAAGTAAAAAACAGTAAATCATTTATGCCTACATAACTTAATATATTTATATTAAAACTGCTGTAGAATAAGTGATAGTTAGCAAAACTAATACTATAAATACCTATTATAATGAGAGTTAGATTCTCTTTAAAAAAATTTAAACCTTGGAATAAATTGTTATTATTCTGCATAATATAGTCAGTAAAAAATGATTTGGTTAAGTAGAATTGTATCAGTAAAATATTATCTAAAGTGTGAGCTTTACTAAAATCTTTTCAATCACATCAAATTTAAAAGAAATGCCTGCGGTTGAATCAGTATTAAAATTATTGAAAATTTAAAGTTAAATCAAAGAAATTAAACACGAAATTTTCTTTAATATCCTTTATATTAGATTCCAGTAAAACTATTTTCTTTAATGGAACTCTTCATGTTCAGGGTAAAATTTCATGCTTCTAATATGTGCAAAATTTTTTCATATAGTTAAATTAAAGATTATAATCATTTTTTAAATAATTTCATTTTTTTATCCGATACAAAATATAATTTTCCTTTAGTTCTTGAGCATGCTACATAAAATTTATTTTTTGTGATATCAGATTTAAAAATAAATTTATCATTATAAAATTGAGACAAGATTTCATTATTAATTACTACGCAAACATTTTCGAAAGTTAAACCTTTACAATTTCCCCAATTATTCGAAATACATCTGTAATTATAATGTCTTGTCAAAAATAATTTTACTATTTGGTTATTAAAAACCACTTCTTTAATTTCATTTTCATTTTCAAGCAATTTTATTTCGGTGTCAAATTCATTTAATGATTCAATATTAACCCCCAACTTATTCCTAATAAAATCACACACATTTTTACTACATCTTCTACTTTTTATAAGGGACTTCGTATTTTTGTTAAATCCTTTTTGCTCAAAGTATTTTAGAAAATTAACTTCATTCTTGTATAAGTTTTTATTAATGTTCCTATCTCTACTGGTATCAAAAGTGTGTTGATGAAAATCTCCCACAAGATTAACATTGTAATGACCCTCGGCAACATTAATTATAAAATTAAAATCGCTCGATGCAAAATCTTGAATTTCATCAACAAATACAAAATCAAAATATTTTTCGATTCTTTTCCTTACATCTTCGATACATTCCGTATTAACCAACTTAGATAATCTATTACCATAGAGATATTTAAATTTATTTACAAAACCATTATCATATATAATCTTGGGCGATTGCCAAGTGATACCTTTAGCATTATACTTATCGCTTAAATATGGTTTATAACAAAAAGTATATAAGAACGAAAAAAAATTTAATACTCTAATATTATTAGGAATGTAGCCATATTTTGACACTACTTCATTTCTTAAACTTTCAACTCCACTATTCGTATAAGTAATTAATAAAAACCTTTGATGAAGATTAGTTTTTTCTACAAGAAAATATGTTTTACCAGACCCTGCGACAGAAAGAATTATTGACTTATCCATTTCAGTGCTTCTTTAATATATAAAGGGACTTCTACTATATTCTCATCAAGTAATAATTTATATGCTGACTCTGTTTTATTTTTAAGCATATATTCTTGAATAGGCAATTTCCTTTTTGGCGTTATAAATAGTTTATCACATAAATCAGTATTATCTTGATATAAGCAAATCTCGAAAGTCTTTCTAGTTGTATCTAAATCAAAATAGACTTTAATATTTTCTGAAGCATACTTTGCGAAATTTTCATCCATTTCCCCTTTAGTCTGACCATCATTATCAGTAATAACACAAGTCTTAATATTCAGAAGTTTTGCTATTTCTAAATAGTGTGAAAAACTCGTCCCATCCACAGATAAAACATTAATTCTCAAACTATATAAATTATTATTAAGATGTTTTTGTGAAAATTTGTCTATTAACAGAAACTCAGCATCTCCTTCAACTAAAATATTTTTATGTGCAAGTATAAACTCTAAAATATTATTATCAGGTGCTTTAATAAAAAATTTAGCTGTACTTTCTGGAAGAGAAGTCAATTTTATAGCTTTATCATCTGTACTATTTAAAAGTATAGATTTTCTCAAGTCTAATCTTGTTGAAATTAAATTACTGTGAGTAGTTATAAATATTTGTTTATTATTAGAATCTTTAATCTTTTCAATTAGTAATCTTGTATTTACGTGGCTTAAATGATTTTCAGGTTCTTCAATTAATAATATATCTAAATCTTGAACATTTCTACTTAATGCCAATTCAGTTTTAATAATGGCTTGCTTCCCCTTTCCTTTATTATCTATAGAAATTTCATTCTCGTAAATTGTTAAATCATTATCTAAATTTGATTTAGAGTTATTCTTCAGTGAAAAGTTATAATCACCAATTCTTTCGTTTAAATCTTTTAAAACACTTTTTTTAAATTGTTCTTTATAGTGTCTGTATTGGTGATGATGTTTATATTTTTCTAATGTATCAGTCAATGAGCTATTGTAAATATCTTTTACATACTCTTTCATTGCATACTCATTATTCATTGATGAATTATCAATAAATATATGCTTTAAATATTTCGCAAAATTATTGTACGAAATATCACCAAAAGAAGTAAAGGATATTGTATAAAATTCAAAAGGGAATACACAATCTCGATTTTCTAAAATTTCTTTAATATATTTCGAATATTCATCATTAGGAAAAATATTAAGTCTTAATCCATCACATTCAACATTATCGCTATTGTTCCTTCCAGATGTTCTGTCATTATTTTGTTCATCAAGGTATAATTCTATAAACAGTTTTGGTAAATAATTATTATTTCTTTCAGAACTTAAAAACTCCCTTATAATATCTTTATTAAACAAGTTTTCTAATCCAATATTCTCAACTTTTGTTCTACTTCCACTTAGAACTAGGTCAATAGCTGTTAAAATTGATGATTTTCCTGCCTCATTGTCTCCTATAAGTAGATTCAAGTCATCATCAAAATCAATCTCTAAATTTTTAAATTTTCTAAAATTAAGTAATTTCAGCTTTTTTATTTTTTTCATGCATTATTTTAGCTTTATGTGGATAAAATATTTAGAATGCCATAATCTTATTTAAGATTGAATATTGATAGACATAAAATCTTCAATTCTCTTTAATTCTCTAAATGTTAATCTAAACCATTCTCCACGAACTCGTTTATCTGCAAACATTTCATGAAGCTGTCGTTCAATTTTTTTGTCACATTTCCATCTAGCAATAAGATTTATTTTAGGCTCTTGCGAATGCAGGGTCTTTTCTCTATACTGAGGCTTTTTACTCGTTCCTATTTTGATAAGTGAAGTGTCTTCGTTGACCATTAAATACACATAATCACAATTCTCATTATCACATTGATTTGAGTCAAAATTAAAAAGCATTTGATAGAACTCTGTTTTATCAATAGTCCTTACACGAAAAATTGGAGACTTTGCCATCATTGCTAAATTCCTACCCTTATATTTGGCAAGTTCAAAATCAGTAATAGTAAAAAATCCTAGTTTTTCAAGAAATCCACGCAATTTTGTTTGAAAAATATTGAAAGCATTGATTTCATCTAACTCTGCGTAATTGTCAGATAATAAAATGCAAAATTGTAATAACAAATTAAAATAATCTGGGTCACGTATATCTAAACGTATTAAGTCCCCACGTAAATATGAATCGTGATTAATGTAATACATCTCAGCAAACATGGGGTCTCCTTCGTATAGATTTACACCATAACAATGCTTATTTATTCTTGAAATAACATTATTGATTGAACCATTATCTCTTTTGTCAAATTCATAAATATCCTCTTTAGATAAAATATAGCAGCATTCATTAAATTTTTCATCAATGGACTTAATTTTCATAGTAGTTAGTTTATATCCAAATATAGAATAAATTATATATTTTTTTTTAATAATTTAGATTCAGTTAAATTATTTTCTCAGGATAATTCTATAATTATTTGTAGCTACCCTTCATATTAATTTTACGAATTCCTGTATATCTAAAAAACAATCTATATTTCAGCATCAGAATATTTTATACTGGTATATATATTTTAGCGAAGCAATTTAAGCAATAAAAAAAATTATAAAATGCGGAAAACCTTAATCAAGTCATTTTATGTCTTGGTAGACCTATTTCTTGCTCTTGTGGGTATGGTTTTCTAAATGTCATACTAACAAGGAATACTTGAAAAAAGGCAAAAGCTATATGTTTATCACTAGAGACGGTATAGTTTACAAAAGCTTTAGTAAACTCGATAATTCAGGTACTTTTGGAAGCTCTGATAATGTTTTTTATGAACCTTATGAGATTGAATGGAAAGATATTCTAGAGATATGGGAATTTGCTGGCAGTGTCAACACAAAGGAGTTAGAAACTCCCAGCAAAGAGTATCATATTCTTAAAGATATGTATGATGTATTAAAAGATTACTTATCTACAAACATTTAAAATCTTTATATTACTTGTATAACTGTAAAATCATCGTTAATAACTCTACCTAAAATGATTTCAATTTCTAATTCATCTAATTCGAAATTCTGCTTTAGATTTTTTATTTCATCAATTACTGTAGGTACTATCAAAATCGGTTTAACAACAACAAAAACTATCAATTTCCTGTAACCACTTGTTAATGTTATTGGAGTAAATTTCTCTAAAAAGAATTTAAGGGACATTAAAAAAGGACTTATTTCCCTCCAAATAATTATTTCTGCAGCTATGGTTTTTGATTCATTATTATTATCTACTAAAACTATTTCTGGAAAGCCAGATTCATGTAGTGAAATATTAAATCCTATTATATTCTTTCCTATCCAATCTTGAATATAATTAACATAGTTTACTTCATAGGCGGAAAAAAAATGGTTTTGATTTATAATACTTTCCTCCGATTCAACTTCTTCCACTATTTTCTCATCAGCTCCATATAATTCTAAAAGTTCTGAAAGTTTAATTATATTAAATGTCTTATCAGGTGCTTTTGTCCTGAACTCAGATATCAATTCAAATCTTGGATAAAGAGGTTGTCCCTCACTTCTATGAAACCAATCTGTTTTTTCATCACCAGAAACAAAAACAATACTTTTCTTCTCTTTTTCTGCTAGTTCTAATATTGTAATCCAAATTAGTAAATCACCGATTCCATCATCTTTCTTTCTTTTATCTTTATAACCTGGGGGAATTTTATATTGATATCTGAAATTTAGATTTTTAATTATTTCTTCTTCACTTAAGCCATGTTCAATAATAATCTCTTTTTTAAACAAATCATGATAAATCTGACTAACTGGGTCATCCCAATTCCATGATTTTATTTTTCCAATCACTGCATTAACCTTAGTGGTATATTCTCTTAGCTTTTCATTTAATTCCTTTTGAAAATTAATTAAATCTTCATACTCACTCATCCCATTTAGCAAAGGATACTTTTCAATTTTTAATTGATGTACATTCCCCTTTTTTTTCTCAAACTGAGAAAAAATTTCTTTAATTCTTTCTGGTCTGTTATTTGCAAACTCTCTTGCAACTTGTGCAGGGATAAACAATCTATTATCATCAATTATTTGAGTATAAACCTTTTTAAGTTCTTCAATGCTGCTTGGACTGATTGTAAATGGTATCAGTAATGCATTTGTGTCTAAGACGAACAAACAGTCTTCCTTTAGATTTGAAATTGGCTCAACCGACACATTAAAAATATCTTTAGCATCGGGATAAATCTTGTTAATTATAAAAATATCATTTTCAGTACTCATTTTTAAGATTTTTCTGTGGTATTAATTCATGTTAAATATAATGAAATATCTTGAATTTATCTACCCCAAGTAGTGATATAGAAAACAGTCCCCCCATCTTCTTCTCCTTTTTCCTATACCCCCACTTTTAAAATACGTTTTTTTGTTGTGAGCTTTACAAAAAAGCACATTTAGAAACTTTTTGAAATTTATTTTTTTGACAAGTAATATATTTAGACTAAGGTCTAAACGTGATACAGAAAAAGTATTTTAAAAAGATGATATAAAAGTTTTAAAATATACTAAAAATACCTACTCTAAATTTGGCACATTTAGAAAAATGTTGTACATTTGAATTAATAAAAAAAGCCTTGATGTGGTGGTACACAACAAGGCAAATCAATAAATTTTAACTCTTACTTAAAATTATCGACTATGGCAAATTTACAAAATTGTCTTGACAACTGCTCACTTTACTGTGGCACTTATGCAAAGTACAACAATGGGAGCATCTTTGGAGGGTGGTTAAATCTCTCTGACTATTCAGATTACAACGAGCTTTACGAGGCTATGAAGGAACTTCACAACGATGAAGATGACCCCGAATTTATGTTTCAGGATTATGAAGCCCCAAAATTCTTTATCAATCAGGGTTTAATAAGTGAAAGCTCTATTTCAAAAGACATTTACCAGATTGCTGAGAAAATTAATGACTCAGATATAGATTTTGAAATAATTGAGGCTTTTATAGATTGCATTGGAAACTATTGCACAGATACAGAAGAGCTTTTAGATAGGGTTTCGGATTCTTATTCTGGTGAATTTAATTCAGATGAAGACTTTACACAGGAAATGTTAGAACAAGATGGTAGCATTTCCGAAAATCTGCCCTCGTACATCTTCATAGACTGGGAGAAAACAGCATATAATTTCATGTTTGACTATTCATGCTCAAACGGACATTATTTCAGAAATTAACTATAACCTTGCACCCTGTTATCAGGGTGCTTTAAACTTTAATCAAATGAAAGCAAGATATGTAAGGATTTCCACAGGAAATCAAAACACACAAAGACAGTTACAAAAGAACCACCCAGATGAAAAACTTTACATTGACATTATTAGTGGAGCTACGCCATTCAGCCAAAGACCAGAGGGAAAAAAAATGCTCGAAGACATAGAAGATGGTTTAATAGACTATATAAGTGTGCATTCCATAGACCGATTGGGAAGAAATCTATTTGATATTTTAACCACTTTAGAGCTTCTAAATGAAAAGAAAATTATTTTAGAAGTTGATAATCTTGGATTAAAAAGTTTAGTTAATAATAAGCCTAATTCTGCTTTTAAATTGATTATATCGGTTATGGGAAACATCGCTGAAATGGAACGGAATACGCTATTAGAAAGACAGAGAGAGGGAATTGCATTAGCAAAAGCAAAGGGAGTTTACAAAGGTCGCGAATTAGGTTCGAAAGAAACAGACGAAGAGGTTTTAGATAAATATAAAGAGGTTGTCAAATATCTAAAGAAAGGTCAGTCTTTGAGAAATACAGCTAAACTGTGTAATGTTAGTCTGGGGACTGTACAAAAAGTAAAAAAGATTTTAAATTAAAAAGTAATGACTGAAAATACAATACCAAGAGCCCTTTCTCAAAACGAGATAATCCTTTTAATTCCTGCAACTATTAATGTTGAGGAGCTTATTAATTCTGCTACATCTTACAACAAAGAAATAGATACTTACAAATTACTATCTTTTATAAGCCTAGTAGTTACAAAGACTGTTAAGTATAATTTTGATAAAAGTAAATATACTTCTCATAAAAAAGGGAATATTCACAGTGGTGAATTGAAAAAATTACTAGGAAATGATTATAAAACCTATTATGATTTTTTATATGATGAAAAAATTCTTTCAACAAGAAGTCCTTATAGCATAGATAAGAAAGGAGAAACTTTCGGTTATGGATTTACATCATTCCACTTATTTAAAAGATTAAATTTAGTTGTATTTAATCCTACAAAGTCAGTTAAATTTGATAATTACTTTAATAACTCTTATACAAAAAAATGTGAGGAAACACTTTATAATCTTTTTGATAAAACTAAATTTTCAATTGATTTTAATCTGGCTGAAAATATATTATTTAGTAAATATTTTGATAATATTCCACATAATTTAGATAAAAAATATTCAGCATATCATGGTTCCTTAAAACAATTGAAGAAATTTCTAAATGGTGAATATAGCTTTACTAGAAAAAAGAAATATTATGAAAGAAAACCTTCTGGTAGGTTTTACTCACCTCTGACTAATTTAAATAAAAACATAAGAAATTTACTTTATTATGAGGGTGAAAAGCTGCAACAGTTAGATGTGAAAAATATGTTTCCTTACCTATTATCACAACATTTGACTAAAATAGCAAATATAAATCAAAAAAGAATTGAAAGACTTCAAAATTGCTCGGATTTCAAAACTAAATACGAATTAAATATAAGCTACACGACAAAAGACTATTTATATACCAATAGGTTAGAAAAATATTTTGTTGAAAAGTATGGTATGTTATTTCCACAAAAACCAACAGGAAGTTTTATTACAGGTGGTTATTTATCAAAACAGGGCTATAGTGAATACTTTTCTTTAGATAAACCTAAAAGTTTATTTCAGTATAGTTATAGCCATTCCCTTCAATTTAATAAAAAATTTCATCCCTCTGTTCAACAAGATTCACAAGTTACAAATCACAGCCAAAGGTTTCATAAAACAACTAAAGGTAACTGGATTCCAAAAAGTAATCTGTATCCAAATAGTTATAGTAAATCAAAGGATTTAAATGATAATTCCAATTTGGCTACACTTTATACTGAAAGCTTTAAAAGTTTCACCTCAGCAGAAGAGGTTAACTCAAAAAAAAAGTTATACTCTAACTATATCTCGACGAAAACCTTTAAAAGCCTTATGGATAAAGAAGTTACAAACTTCAACACACTCACCGTCAAGGGAATTATATACAACCATTTTATTGACCCGTTCAAGAATAATACAGGTTTAAGTAAATGGATTCTCAAATATGAAGAAGAATTCAACGAACATTACAATGGGTTGTATAAACAAGATAGAGCTTTAACAAAAAAGCTTTTCATTTCAATGCTTTATGCAAGAAACAATCATTATATAGAGGAACAAAAAGTATTTAAATCTTTGTTTCCAATCTTATATGATTTGATACGTGAAGAGAAAAAAGGAGACCACACAATTATTACAAATGAGTTATTCGATTTAGAGGCTGATATAATTGTTGACACTGTTGCAAGAGGCTTAATAAAGCAAAAAATTAAAACGTTTACGATTCATGATTGCATTGCTGTACAAGAAAAAAATATTGATATTTCTAAGTTAAAATTGGAAGAAGCATTTATTTCGAGATTTGGGAATTGCCCCAAAATTGAGTTAGAATAATATATCAACAAATAAAAAGGATATTTATCATACTGGAAAACTCAAAAAGCTATTTTTCAAGAAATAGAATTGAAAGTTTCAGATTGAATTAATATCTTTGCATTTCAAAATTTATCGAAAACAGAAGCATAGCTTTTATTTTGTTTGAGGAAATCTGACAGTTTCAAAAACGATACAAAATAAATAGTTGTGACTCGTGCTATATGGCATGGGTTATTACCTATTTGTATCGTTTGGCTTTGTCAGAGCCTCCTCAATCAAGTATGGTTTTCCCCATGCTTTTTTGTGTTTATAAACCTTTCACTTTTGGGGATTGAGTGGATTTAATAAGATTTCACTTATGAAAAATTTACTATTAATTGGCTCACTATCAATCGTATTATTGAGTTGTGGAGCCATAACCAGAGGAACAACAGGAGCTACTGAAAGTAAACTAATTAAAATCGTATCGGTTGAGCAAGGTTGCCCAGTAGAAAACATTAAAATTATTGACAAAGTTAAAGGTATGGGAAGTGGTTCTTATGCCTTAGAGGTTTGTGGTAAAAGAATGGTTTACAAGCAGGCTGGAACTACTTTTATGGAGTCTTCCAAGATGCAAAACATAATGCAAAGTGTAGGTAATTAAAATCCAAACAAGATGAAAAAGATTTTATTTACACTTTTTATTGGAATGTCTTTCATTGGTTGTTCCAATAGTGATGACGATTCAACACCTCAACAAAACAATCCTGTAACAACTCAATACTTTCATCCTCCTGCATGGATTCAAGGCAGTTGGAAAATCTCAGGAACTCAACCACCTTTCTTTAAATTTACAAACCAAGATTTTATTCTTATAACTCCTTACACCAGCTATAAAACCGTTTTAGAACAAACAGCCAATACGGGGCAACAAGCAAAGGTAAATGAGCAAATTTCTGACCTCTACTATGAATTTACCATTATTGCAGGTGGAAGTTCAGCCCAATATAAGTTTAAGAAAATCAGTGATACAAGGATTCAATGGGTTGGTAATACAATTCCCCCTGTTTACTTGGATAAAGAATAAAATAATTTTACTATGAAAAGTTTCTTTAACAAACTAAAACAGATTACTGGGTATGAACCTATTAAATCTGTTGTCTTAGGAAATTATAATCGTCAGGAACAGTATAATGTTGATACCGAACGACTCATGGGACGTGATTATGATAAAGTAAAAGTTACCATGAATTACTATGAAACCAATGCTGTAAAGATTTTCTTTGAGTTTCAAAATGGCAATAAATTGACATTTGATGCTATTGAAGTGCCTTATATTTATAGTGATGAAGTAAAGGTCAGCCTTATTGCTGAAAACAAGCAACCAGCATACCTTTCAAAAGATTTTCAACAGTTGATACTCATAAACCCTGTAACAAGGATTAAAATTGTGCTAAAATATTAATCTAAAATCAAAGCAATATTGAATAGAGTTTATGATAAAGTGAAAAGTTGGTTATTTCCTAAAGTGCTTAAATCTTACCCAAGAGAGGCTCAAGAATCAAACAATAATTTGAATAGAACATTCTGGAACACTAGACGGTTATTAATTCAAATTCAAGGCTTTTTAGAAAATGAAAAATTGAGAATCAGAATTGAAGGTAATTTTACTAATAATGGACTTAATCATGAAGGTAAACTTTATCATTTCATAACATCGTTTTGTGAAATCTCATTGAACAATGATAAAAGGGGCAGATATAATATTACATATTTCCTTAACCCAAATCTATTAGAGATTATAGGTGATAATTACGGTAATATTTTGGAAGCCAGAATTTATGAATTAATCACTGATAATGAAATGAAAGGATTTATAAATTACAATCCATTAAATTGTATGTATGAGAGGTACTTCAATGAATTATTAATGATTACTGAAACGAAATCGAATTATACGGTTATTATTACCGAAAAAGCAATTCCTTAAATGATACAAAAAGAAGACGTAGCCGTTCTACAGTATTTCTGAAAAAATTAATTTTCTCATTTTTAGAGGAAATTTTGACATTAGCATATTCGTAACGACTCAATAGACTTTTTTATTATTTAAGTTACTGATATTCATTACACTTCTCATTACAAAAGGCAGATTGAAATTTCACCTATTTTTCATCACTTTTAATGTTTAAAAAATAACAAAAATTGAGGTGTAAGCATTTTACCATATTTCAAAAAACAATAACTTCTCCCATTTTTTGAGAGAAGTTATTCTATTTTATCCTCGTAAGACAATTTATTCAATATTTCACATATCAAAAAATTGAATTTCAGTATTTTATTAAAAACAAATAATAAGTTTATATTTAGTCTTATTTACCTGTGAACATTCCCCCTTATAGAGTCTTTAAATATTAGATTTTCCCCTTTGATTTTATAAATATATTCTGGATACATTGCATCATTTATTACAAAGTCTTTTAAAACAAACTTATCCAAATCTCTTTGAATGTATTTCTTTACAAGATTTTTTCCAATTCTGTTTTTATCAATAATGTATGTGCCTTTTAAAGTTTCATCTTTATAAATGCCATAAGGATTCTTCTCTTCAAGATTAACTCCAATCGGACTAAGTGAGACAGATAGAGTGCTATCCTGATAAAAATAAACTTCATAAACATACATTGAGTTCTCAGGAGTTTCTTTAAATGGATTCTTATTCTGATATTCAATTAATACATTGTATAGATTATCATTCAGTCCAGATATATTTTTAATTTCTTGTTTACAGCTAAAAAGAAAAAATAGGAGTATGAAAAATAGTAATTTTTTCATCTAATTGGTTGGTGCAGGTGGCATTGGTATTTCATACTCAGGTATTCTATAGAAATACTTTGTTAAATTACCTTTGTCTATTAATTCCAAATTGTTTAAGTCTTTTATTTTATAAACAACTCCCTTTTGGAAATCTTTACCATCATAGTAAGGGTATTTTCCTTCATATTCTTTGATGGGTATGAGATTGTTTTTTTCTTTTAAGATTTGAAATGCTGGCTTGTAAGGTTCTGTTATAATGATTTTGTTTTTTTTGTATCTAAAATAACCCTCTTTTTTGATAGTTTGAGTTGGTTGTAATATATTTTCATATTCTGATGACATTACTATCAATGTATCATGTCTATTAAAAACATAAAAGATACTATCCGTTTTAGAAACATCTTTCTTTGCAATATCAATTCCCTCTATTACAGCTCTATATATTTCATTCGATGAAAAAACGTTGTTTTCATCTTGATTCTTACTACAAGATAAAAAAAATAATAAAATAGAAAGATATATTATATTTCTCATGATTACTTCCCTAGATTTTTTAAATTAATTGTACTTGTGCCTAAATTCTTTTTATAGATGTCTTTATTTCTCCAGTGATACATCCATAAACTACTTTTCCCTTTACTCGGTGCATAGTATAGATAGTGAGAGGGATAGTCTGTTTTTCCTGTGGTTCGATTATAATAATTATCTCCTCCTCTTGAAATACCATAATCTCCATTAGTTTGACCATTGATTGGTGAAGGTCCATTTACATCTTTATGGGAATGGATATTAAATAACGATTTTGAAGGGGACTGGTTAAAAAAATTAGGAGGTGTAGAATCATCATCATGTCCAGTAAATACAGTGTAAGAAATTCCTTTTCCTACTTGAAAGGCTTCTAATCCCCATTCTACATCAGAGTTTTTAGCAGCAAACATAAATACATTAGCAGCATCAGTTGGGTTAGTAGTTCTTCCAAAATTAATTCCTTGAGGATATCTGGGTTCTGTTAATCCATAATTAGTTGCTAAGCTACTTATAATACTTCCATCAGTGGGTTTAGCTTTATCTACTACAACTGGTGCTGTATTTGTTACATTTCCTTTTTTATCAGTAGCAAATAGCCTGTCATCACTTCTTTTTTCACTTCCATCATTGGGGTCTTTTCTAGTAACCGTACCATCTTGTAAAAGTTTATAATCAGTAAAAACCTGCATCCCATCGGGGTCTATATTACTAATAGGATTGTTTAATACCATGCTATAAGGAGACCAACTTGAATACTCTTCACTCAATGGGTCAGGAGAGAACCATCTTCCCGCCGTATCTAAGTAGGGTTGCGCATCTGGGTCACTCAAATCTATTTCTCTGAATTCAACAATTTCTTTGGTCTTTTTGTTGAATCTTATAGAGCCTATACTTACAATAGAATCCTTGTCATGGAACTCTAAATACTTTCCTTTGCTAAGTGTAGCTACTTTAGGATAGTAACCATATTTCTTAAATGGGTTTCCAGCCTCAATGTTCTTTCTTCTCCTTTCAGCTTCCTCTGGAGTTAAAGGGTCTCTGGATTTTAAAACCTCATCCATATAAGGTCTGTTTCTTTCCTCTTTGGTAAGTTTTACAGGATTTACAAAAGGTTTCTCTGCCTTTGGTTTAGTTTGGGATTTACTTTTTACCTGTGCCTGTGTAAATCCTGCAACAAGTATAAAAGCAGTCAGTACAATTCTTTTCATAGTCATTTGGTTATTTCGTAAAGTTATTTAATAATTTTTTATTCTCATATTTTTCTCTTTCGGTTTTTAGTGACACCAACCAATCGAGATACATTTCCTCTGGCATCTGGCGATAACCCGTTTCATAAATATGAGCATATTCTTTGGTCATAATTTCCATGAGGTCTTTAGCCTTGGGGTCTTGCTGAGCCTTTTTTATGTTTTCAGGATTAGTTGAACTCAAATTCTGTTTATCCATCAATTTTTCAAACTGTGCTTTGTGAGTTTCAGCTTTTAAGATAAGGGCTTTAGAAAAGTTTGGGTAAACTTCCAATGCTCTGCTTACAGCTTTTAATGTGAATTCACCATCATTATCAGGGAAATTTCTATTGTATGCCTGTGCTAAATCAAACAGACATAATGCAAGGCTTTCTTTGTTGCTCAGGGCTTTCATAAACACCCCATTTTTAATAGCATCTAAATGAATGAACCCCGAAGCCATTAACCATGAATCCTGTGGAAATATACCACTTGTAAGCTCTGTGTTATACCAGCCATCAGACTTAATTTGATGTTTGATATAAACATGGTTCGGTGCTAGTGCCAGATTAGCTTCAACTCCTAATTCTTCTGCCAGTATCTTATACAGATAAGGCATAGAATTACAGTTCCCTTTTTTAGTAGCCAGAAGTTTAGATACAAACAGATTAGTAATGTCTTTATGCCCAAATACATCTTCAAAATCATAGTTGAAAGGTTTGTACTGGATTACTGTATCTTTTATAGCAATGGGCAGGGTCTGGCACATGATGGAATAGATTGCTGCATACTTGCTTACTTTGTCTTTATCAGACTGTTTGTAGGTTAAATCTCTGCTCTGAACAATAGCAGTGGCAAAGCCCTTTAAAAAGGCTATTTCTTGATTTAATTTGTCTGTGTCTAACTTACCCTGATAGTAAGCATTTTCCACACTAAAAACAGCCTCTTTGAAGCTGTATTGCTGTTTTTCATTCAGCATGTTATCAATAGTCTGGTAGGCTTCGTTATAAAACTGGTTGTTTTGTGCCTTAGCTGTTCCAGCACTCAGCCATAAAAATAGTAGAGTTAGGAATAAAGTTCTATATGGTAAATGTCTTTTCATTATAAATGTTTTGGGTCTATTGGGAAATACTGAGCTTTCTCCTTAGACTGTTCGAATTCCTTTTTCTTTTGTTTCTGGGCTTCCTGTTGCTTTTGCTTTTGTTTTTCAGCATTAACCTGTCTCATTCTTTCAGCAAGTTCTTCACTCTTCTGTCTATTAGCTTCACCTTTCATATTGCCCAACCATTGCTCGTAAGCTCCTTCGGGCATCATTACAAATCCTAAATTATCAATGTTATTAAACTGGGCTTTGGTCTCTTGTAGTAAAGCCAGTGCTTTAGGATAAAATCTAATGTTTTGGAGTTCTTCTGGGTTCTCAAGGTCTTTAATTCCTAATTGATTGGCTACATAAGTCAGTCTTGCCTGTTGATACATGGATTTAAGTTGATTGGCATAAATGTTATTGGGTGAGTATTCAAGTGCTTTATCCAAAGTTTTTCCCACAAACTCATCCATACCGTACTTATGGGCATATCCATTGGCTAAATCTGCATAGAACTGTGCTAACAATTCTTTTTTACTCAGACTTTTCATGTAAATATCATTCTGTAAAGCTTCTGATTTTATATAGCCTGATTCCAGTATTAAAGAATTGGCTGTAAAAATGCCATTGGTAAGCTCTGCATTTTGCCATTCTCCCTCTTCATCTAAAAACTTAATGTAAGTGTGATTAGGTGCATAGGCTAAAGATGCTTCTGTATTCATTTCCTCTGCCAACATCAGATACAGTAAAGGCATGGAATGACATTGTCCTGAACCTGTTTTTAAAAGCTTGGTGACAAACATCTTGGAATGGTCTTTTTGCCCCATATAATCCTCAAAATCATATTTGTAGGCTTTATGTTGAATTCCTCCCAGCTTCATGTCTTTGGAGAAGTATTCAAATATCATCAGATTTTTATCTGTATTGCTCTCTGTATCCTGTTTTCTTTCTTTCATTTTCTGCAAAAGTTGTTTTGCAGTTTTCTGAATTCCAGATTTAAATTGATTAAAATTTTGTTTGCCCCCATAGTAAGCATTTTCCACAATGAAATTGGCTTCACTTACTGGGTAGTTGTCAGTATTAAGAGAGGCTAATTTATTGTAAGCATCATAATAAGACTGAGTTCCTTCTTTTCCTGATAAAGATGGTAAATTGTAATAAGAATCTTCTGTGGCTTGTAATCTTGTGTATTCCTTCTGTTTAGTTGTAAGTTCCTGCTCCTTAGCAACTCTTTTAAAATCCTCCTGAACTATTCTCATATTTTGCTGGTCTATCTGTGAACTTCTTTGATTATATAAACCACCATGAGGAACTGAGGGAAAATTTGACCTTGCTGGGTTACTATAGTTTTGATTAGAGTAATTTTGAATACTACTTGCACTTGGTGTAGAGGTAGTTGGAAAATTAGGAATCTGTCCAAATCCACATATACTGATACACAACAAAGGAAAAACTTGTAGTCTTTTCATCATAAATACTCTTTTTTCTTGTGCTTATTAAGGGTTTGCAATTTTACGAAAATTCATTGAGTTGTGAAAATTACAGCCACTCATAAACATATATATATTTAGACAAAAGTATATGATGGAAACGACAAAACTTGTCGTCTTAAAGATGATTTTATCAAGAGTATTCAATAACTTAAACCAAATTACATTTTATTAAATCTACTATTTACAGCATTCAAATGTCCTTCAAATACAGCAGTAAACCACTCTTTTACTCCTTCATTTTTATATCCCTTATATTTTTCTACAAACAAATTATAAAGTGAGGCTGGCTTATCTAGTGCATAGATATTAAGTCCAGAATCATTACAGAGCCAATGAGGATTTAAATTGTAAAATTCTATAACTTTCTCAAGAGTCCAACTTCTTATTTCACCATAAGGAATAAATGTATTTTTAATAAATTCAAGACCATCTCCATGGTCAAAATGTGGTTTTAATAATATTCCATTTTGAGTGTGAAGACTTTGTTCGTTTATGTCTTCAAAACTTACAATATACTGTATTTCTGAACCTACAAGTTTTCTAATTGCTCTGTCTCTAAAAGAAAATAGATAACCATCTTTAACCCTAAAAATATATTTCTCCCTAACTATCTCGTTTTTAAATCCAATCTCTAAAGAATAACAATTAGGGAATTCAGTTGTTTCATTGTAGGTAACAACTATTTTATCAATATATTTATGTACAAGATTTCTTTTAATCTCAAAATCAGTCTCCAAAGAATATTTTTTAAAATCCTCCTTTGTCTCAATAATTAAGCTTTCAAAATCTTTCAAATTATATGTTCTCAAATCAATTTCTGAAATTTGAAGTTTAATTTTGCTATTTTCATTTCTAATCTTTTCTATTTCAAGCTTAACCTCATCATCAGTAAGTACATCATTCATAACAGACCTTATTAAACTTTGTTTGCCTTTTTCATTATTTTCTAACTTCTTTTCCAAAAGTTTTCTTTCAATTAAAAGATTTTCCAAAACCGAATTTCCTGAATTTGAAGCTTCATTTAAAAGCTTTAAAAGCTCATCCTTTATAAAGAAATGTTCCCAAATGATGTTTTCAATTTTATCAATGTTTATGGCTCTATTTCCACAGTTTTCGCCCTTGATTCTTCGTGATGAGCAAATGTAAGTATGGTCTCTTTTATCAACTCTACTTCTTCCATACATATTTTTACCACAATGGCATTTAATGATACCTTTTAACAGGTATTTATGCTCAACTTTCTTTCCAGTATTGTTTCTATTCTTTTGTAAGTTATCATTGACTTTTTGCCAATAAACCTCATCAATAATTGTAGGGGCATGGTAAGGTTTTCCTCTCCAAATTCTCTCTCCTTTGTAAATAGTATTTTTGATAATCCCTTGTATTGTTCTTCCTCTCCACTTAGCATCACTCTTTTTTCTTTCAGTGATGATATTGGGATTATATCTGTCTCTAATCTTGTATATTCCTCCTTTTTCTAGTTTACTGTAAGCAGTTAATATCCCTTCTAAGTTTAGTATTTCTGCTATTTTATCTGTTCCTTTTCCTTCCAATGACATTGCATAGATTCTTTCTACTATTTTTGCTTCTTCCTTGTCAATAATCAACAACTTATTAGAATCCTTAGTATAACCAAATGGAGGACTGGCGTGAACTTTTCCACTTTCAACATTCTTTTGTAATGCATTTACAACCTTTTGCTTTGTTAACTTAACAAAAAATGAATTAAAAACGGATAGGACATTTGAAGCAAGAAAATTGTCAGGGGAATCAAAATTGAATTCTCCTCCTGAATGAAAATAGAGTTTAGTATCATTTTTTTGGAAAAGTAACCATAAACTATTCCAAACAATATGGTCTCGTTCAATTCTTGATTGGTCATAAGCAAAAACAATTGTGATTTCTTTTGCTTCAATATCTTGTATTAATCTAAATAGTTCGGGACGTTTCTCTATTGGTAATGTTCCAGACACACCAACATCTTTATAAATTTTGTAACTTACATTTAATTTCTTCGCATACTCTTTTCCGAAATGTATTTGGTTCTCAATTGAACTTAGATTATCCCCTTTGTCCTGAGAGAGTCTTGCATAGATAGCTAACATACAGTTGATTTTCCTGCAAATATACAGATACACCACATTCTATACAACAACGTCTGAGATAGTATGATGCGGGGATCTGAAGGGCCGGACAGTCATTAATGAAGCTTCTGTTCCAATTTTTCCTGCTACGGAATGAATCTTTGTGGTCTCCAGCGCTTCTTTCAGAGTCAGTGGAGGTAAAATACTGGGAACTCTTTTAGCAAGCATGGTTTTTCCACTTCCCGGAGGTCCGATAATAATGATATTATGTCCTCCTGCTGCGGCAACTTCCATAGCTCTTTTCGCCGCTTCCTGTCCCTTCACTTCAGAAAAATCAAAAGGGAAATCATTAATTTTCTCTTGAAATTCTTTTCTGGTATCTAATGTTAATTTTTCAAGGGGTTTTCCCTCATTAAAAAAATCAATGACTTCTTTGATATTTTGCACTCCATACACCTCAAGGTCACTTACAATTGCGGCCTCACGTGCATTCTGAACCGGAAGGATAATGCCTTTAAAGCCTTCTTCCCTGGCTTGAATTGCGATAGGAAGAACACCTTTTATCGGCTGAAGGCTTCCGTCTAAAGAAAGTTCGCCCATAATGATATAATGCTGGGCTTCTTCGGCCAGAATTTGATCAGAAGCAGCTAAAATACCAATGGCAATGCTCAGATCATAAGCAGATCCTTCTTTCCTGAGATCTGCAGGTGCCATATTAATTGTAATTTTCTTTCCGGGGATTTTGTAGCCTACATTTTTAAGGGCCGCAGATATCCTGTAGCTGCTCTCTTTGATTGCATTATCGGGAAGTCCCACCAGGTGATATCCCACTCCGCCGGTATCTACATTCACTTCAATGGTAATTGTCTGAGCGGCAACTCCGTGAATGGCACTTCCATAAATTTTTATTAGCATGGGTGTGTTTTTTAAAGTAAATATAACCAATAAGCTATTTTAGGAAATTGAATTTTATATTAATAATATTCTATAAAAAAATAGGGATAACTAAAACATATCAACGAAGTACATGCAAAAAAAAATTCCGGATAATCTCCGGAACCTTTTTATTATGCACTTATGAGATTTCAATAAAATCTCCCCAGATTGTTTGGTTTATTGCCTGCCTTCTCCAAATTTTACCATTATTATTAGGTGAAGGATACACGGTCTGATAAACATGAGGATAATAATTATTTGCTAAGTTTTCGCGGGACATCTTTACCATAACACTGGGGTCTCCGGGCTTCTCTTATGGGCTCAGATTACATGGCCCTAAAAAAATCGGTACAAATAAATTGTACCGATCCTCCACTTTAAAACTAACAAAAAAGATTATTTAATCTTTTACTTTTTTATGAATTTATTTTTATAAATGTTTCCATTTGAAGCTTTAGAAACAATGATATAGCTTCCAGGGACAAGATGGCTTACATCAATGGCCTGATTGTATTTGTGATCGTTTTTCTGCAGCACGAGTTTTCCGGACATATCTATAATGGTAACTTCTTTATAACCTTTATCAGACTCTTTTCCGATATAAAGGAACTGTGCTGTAGGATTCGGATATATTTTCAGATTATTATCCTTTTGTTTTGTTTCTCCAGTTCCTAAATTTTCGCAGAAATCCCAGTTTCCGAAATTCAGCTGTACGAAAGAAAAAGGATCTAACATTTCACATTGGTCCGGACAGTACTCTGTGCAGGCATAGAATCCATATTTTCCGGTTTCTGTAGCGGTCAAAGAATCCCCGTTCGCCCCAGCGATAATACAGGGATCTCCCGGAACCGGAGGATTGCTGCCCGGAACACATTTAAACCAGGTATGATTGCCATATACAACAGGAAATATATCATCAAACTTTACAGAAGCCCCGTTACATACGTTCACTACTCCAAGATCCACTTCCTCATACGTTCCCGGTGTATAGGTAGACATCATCGCCGGAAGACCATACACAAATCCATCTGCCATAATTGCCGGGCTTTCTGCAGTACAGTCCCCTTGTGTAACGGCTACTTTAAAATAAAACAACTGATCATTTCCATTAATCGTTAGCTGTTGTGAGGTTGCTCCTGGAATTGCTACCCACGGATTATTATTGGGAGTCTGCCAGGTCCATTCCTGTTTGTACCACTGATAGCTGCCGAATGCCTGTGTAGAAAGTATTTCATCTTCTACATTACAGAATAAAATCTTGTCCGGGAATTGTACGCCTAGCCTTGGGCTGGTAATCGTAGGGTTACACTGTGCTTTGATACTCAGCACACTGAATACTAAAAATGTTAAAAAAATTAGTCTTGTTTTCATATTTATACATTTAAGTTGATGTTAGGTGTGATCAATAGTCTATATTCAATCGAGCAGTAATCTGATCCCGAACTTTACATTAAACTGTAAAGGTTTTTCTTTATAAACCGTATTCAGGGCATTGTTTTCTTTAAAATGATATCCAATCCCCGGTTCTGCATAAATTCCGAATCTGTCAATAACTTTCAGCTGAAGTCCAACCGCTGTATTTACTGAAAACTGAAGAGATTTATTATCAATGCTTTCCTTTGTAGTCTCCTTTATTTCATCATCTACCACATAGCTTGTTGTAAGGTTCCCCCCAACAGGTTTTTCCACGAGTGCACCTGCGGTAACATAGCCTGTAAACCGGCCTTTCTGAACTACATTATAATTAACCTGAACGGGTACTCCTATATAATGCACCGTCTGTACTCCTTTTATATAATTGGTACTGCTTCCGGAATGAAGTTCTGAGGACAGTTTTGTATAATTCAGCCCTGTTCCGATTCCCCATCTTTTCCCTAAATTATAATAAAGGGATAGCCCCAGAGTAACCGGTACTTTATGACGGATCTTCGCTTCTACGGGTTGGCTTTGGTTGGCCAGCAATACTTCGGTAAGCGGATTATCATCATAAGTAGAGGCAGTCCATACTTGTTCAATATTCATTGGTTTTCCGCTCATAGAAGCATAACCCGGAAACTGTTGTTCTGCAGCATTCGAAGATGCATTTCCTGTGAGCATGCTCAGCATCCATGATTGATCAGATTTGTGTTTTTTGTTTTCCGCGTATTTTTCCTGTTTCTTTTCTGGCTTGAAGAGTACTTCATCAGTTTCTTTCTCTTTCATTGGTCCAACTACCGTCTTCTCAATTAAAAGAGGTTTTTGAGAAATTTCAGTCTCCTGCTGAGCCCACATTTTTGTTTCCGGAACTCTTACTGCATCCTGAGCCACTTCTGTATTGCTCTTCACTTCCTTATTGAAGAACTGTATGTCATGTATTCCTTTTAAAGTTCTTTCTATAGTTGTTTCCGCCAACGAAACCTCCTTATCTACTTTATTTTCAACAATATAACCTTCATCACCTTTTGCATTTCCTGTCTCAATATTCTTTTTCCCCTTTTCTTTAAAGCCATCTGCATTCTTTGAAATTCTTTCAGGGCTTTCAATATGGGAGTCAATCTGCAGCACAAAAAACAGCAATACGGCTGCAGCGGCTGCACCACCAATACGGTAAAACAAACGTCTGTCGATTACTTTGCGGCCATTATTCTTTCCTATTTCATGTTGCTCTTCAGGAATAAAGCCGGCAATCATCTTATCTTTATCTTCTTCAGAGAATAATTCATCTCTGATGTCATCCCACAATCCTTCCGGAACATCCTCTTCATGGTCGTCCATTCTGCTTCGCAGGTTATTTAACCATTCATTATTCATATTGTGCTTTTTTTGACATTTTAAACTCCTTTATTTTCTGAACAAGCAATCCTTTTGCCCGATGAAACTGTGAGGCAGAAGAGTTCTCTGCAATTCCCAAAAGCCTGGAGATTTCTTTATGGCTTTTTGTTTCAAATACATACAGGTTAAAAACCGTTCTATATCCATCCGGAAGCGACTGTATCATTTCCATAATAACAGCCTTTGGAATTTCCTCAAAATCAGGCTCTTCATCATTCGGAAGATCCGGGAGATCCTCTATCTCAACTTTTGATTTTGTATCTGTAGTATTCTGTTTAATATGTTTCAAAGATTCATTGACCACAATCCGGGTCATCCATGCTTTCAAAGAACCGCTTCCTCTGTATTCAAAAGAGTCTATTGAGCGAAACATTTTGATAAAACTGTTCTGCAGTACATCATGAACATCCTCCTTTTCAGCCAGATAACGGGAACAGATATAGGTAAGGCTACCGGAGTAAGCTCCAAAAAGCTCTTTCCATGCGGCTTCCTCCTTCATAAGAAGGTGTTTTACCAAAATCTGTTCTTTATTTTCCTCCATGTAGAGCTGCCGTATCCGATTGGGTATTGATTAAAATTTTTAAGCAAAAATAGATTGCATCATATAAAACACAATCCATTTTTGGTAATATTTATTAATTAGTTCTTTATACAGAGTGGAAAATTATAATTAATAGTCTCAAAAGGATCCAATATCACGCCGTCTACTGTAATCTTTTCAGCAGCTAAAGCATATCTTAATGAGTGATCCATTCCTACAAAAAATCCTTTCTGCTTGGCTGTTAATACAACTGTCGTATTCTTATTTACGCCATCTACCGGAATTTTAAATTCCAATACTTTAGGAGTAAAAACAAGTTCTACAACATTATTATTGGTATTCACAGTTGCGGTATACTGCAGGTCATATTTCACTTTTCCAATTGCCGTTAGGGCCGTTTCTGTTTTTGCAGGGTCTTTCACTACAGACTTTACAATTTCTTTGATGGGAAATTCAGCAAACGAGATGGTATCTTTCTTTACTTTAAAATCTACTATTTTCTCTGTTTTAGAATTACCCTGTACAGTGATCAATCTTCCTTTATAGTTTCCTTTAAGGTCTTCCAACTTTACAGGAGGTATCTCCGGACTGTCATTATCAAGACACGAAAATAAAGTGAGACCTGCTAATACTGCTAAAACAGTCATAAAAATTCTGGGTACTGTAAATTTCTTCATTACATTATTTTTTACATTAAACATTTTTTATTCTGAGTACTCACTTATATAAATCCCGTTCTTTTAAAATCTTGCATGAATTTTCAAAAAAAAGAATACTATTTTCATAAAACACTGATTAACAACGATAAAAATTTACACTTACTGATTCTACAAAACAAAAGGAAGCCATATAATATAGCTTCCTCCCGTATTGACCACTCATTTACCTTCTACTCTACTCCTCCGCCCAATGCTCTGTATAGATCTACCTCAGCATTTAACTTTTCAAGAGTAACATTAATAGCTTCAAGATCATTCTGAAGTTTATTATTCTGGGCAGTTATTACCTCTAAATAGGTTGCCATACCACTTTTATACAACTTAAGTGCATCATTAATTCCTTTATCTAAAATGGCTGTCCTCTGCTCTAAAAGCTGTAATCTTTCAGAGGATCCTTTAGATTTTGCCATGGCATCAGATACTTCTCCAACAGCGGTCATTACCGACTGTTTAAAACTGATCGCAGCTTTTTCCTGCTCTATCAAGGCTGTTTCATATGCTGTCTTTAGCTGTTTTTTCTGAAAAACAGGGGCCGCAAGGTTAGCCGCAATTGCCTTGGTGATAGAACCGGGAATATCAAACCATGAGCTGAACTTATTGGAGTTCACCCCTATTTGGGGAGATAAACTGATGCTTGGATACATGGCTGCTTTCGCTAATCCTGTTTTTGAATTCAGGCTGACAACATTGAGTTCTGCCATTTTCAAGTCCGGTCTTCTGCTCAATAACTGCGCCGGTAGTCCTTCAGACAGTTTATTTTCAGGAATCATTGTTTTTAGTGTTCCCCGTCTTTCCACTTTATCCGGATATCCTCCACAAAGAATGCTCAATGCATTTTCCTGAATAGAAATATTCTGTTTTGCCAGAGGAATCAGCAGCTCTGCCGTTTTCTTCTGAGCTTCCGATTGCTGAACCGCCAATGAATTGATCTGCCCGGCTTTAAACTGGAGATCCATCATTGTCAGGGTATTGTTACTTAGCTCAATATTTTGTTCAGCTATTTTTAACTGTTCATCTAAACTTATCAGATTATAGTAAGCCTGTGCCACCTGGACAACGATTCTGCTTTTCACGGCATTCAGGTTTTCCTTTTGGGCAAAATATTCGGCTGCAGCAGACTCCTTCTGCATTTTTGCCTTACCCCAGATATCAACTTCCCAGGAAAGCCTTAGCGCTGCACTGAAATCATCCATATATTTCGTTCCTACAAACTGTTCATTAAGGGAGCCATTAAGTGTATTTTTGGATGCCCAGCTTCTGTTGGCTCCTGCAGAGAGGTCCAGTGTTGGCATAAGGGACAACTTAGCCTGTTTATAGATCAGATCCAGCTGTTCTATATTTTTCAGAGCTACATGTACTTCATTATTTCTCGTCAGCGCCCTGTCTATTAAACCTATCAGCTTAGGGTCTTTAAAGAAAGTCTTCCACGGAAGAACTACCGTATCTCCGGTTACCTGTACAGCTTCTTTATAATGTTCCGGTACCTGAAGCTCTGTTCTTGTATAAGGTTTTCCCACGGCACAAGACACCAGTACTGATGACATTGCGCCTGAAATAAGGAAATTCTTTATATTAAATATTCTCATTTGTCAATTCATTTTTTATCGTTTCATACTTCTTTTTGGACGAAAACTTCTCATCGAGATACTGAAAGAACATATACAGTACAGGAATTACAAACACTCCTAAAACCACTCCGCTCAACATTCCTATCGCAGCACTTACACTGATCGATTTATTTCCTGAAGCCATTCCACCAGTGGAAATCATCAGGGGAATCATTCCCACAATAAAAGCCAGTGAGGTCATAATAATAGGGCGCAGCCTTGCCTTAGCGCCTTCCAGTGCAGAATCCAGGATAGAGAGTCCTGCCTTCCTTCTCTGGATTGCAAATTCTACGATAAGGATTGCATTCTTCGCGAGGAGACCGATCAGCATGATCAAACCTACCTGTACGTAGATATTATTATCAAAACCAATCGCTTTTATTCCTAAGAAAGCTCCTACTACTCCTGTTGGGATGGAAAGCATTACAGCTAAAGGAAGAATATAACTTTCATACTGGGCGGCAAGAAGCAGGTAAACGAAAAGTAAACACAGCCCAAGAATTACAACGGTTTGATTTCCTGCTGACTTTTCTTCTAAACTTAATCCCGTCCATTCATAACTGTAATCCGAAGGCAGCTTTTCCAGTGTTTTTTCTATTTTGCCCATCAGCTCTCCGTTACTCACTCCCGGTTTTGGCACAACGTTAATGTTTAACGAGTTATAAAGGTTATATCGGTTCACAGACTCGGGTCCATATACTTTTTTCAAAGTGATTAAGGTATTGGCAGGAACCATTTCTCCTTTATTATTCTTCACAAAAATATCATTGAAGGCCTGCTCATCCATTCTGAAAACTCCATCCGCTTTGATATTGACTCTATAGAATTTTCCAAATCTTGAGAAATTCTGAGACTGATCTCCTGAGAAATACGTTTGTACCGTTCCCAATAAATTGGAGATGCTTACTCCCAGCTGTTTAGCTTTATCTTCATTAACTTCAAGTTCCAGTTGTGGATAATCTGCCCGGAACATGGTATAAGCATAGGCTACTTCAGGAGTTTTCATTAGCTGGCCAATCAAATCATCTGCTTTTGCTTTCAGAGCCTGAGGATCTCTACCCATACGGTCCTGAAGTACAATCTCTGCATCATTCGTTACTCCGTATCCTTCTACCGGAGGCATTCTGAAACTCATTACGCTTCCTTCCTTAATTTCAGCCAGTTTTCCACTAACAACATTCATGATCTCATCGATATCCTGAACGGCGCCTCTTTCTTTTTTAGGCTTCAATTTCACAAACCCCATTGCATAAGCAGGGCCGGCACTATTACTTAACAGGTTATATCCTGTAATGGATGTATTTTCCTGAACGGCGTCTACACTTTTTAAAATCGTATTAATTTTATCGGAAACCTCTGTTGTTTTGGTGAGCCCTGTTCCGGGAGGCATACTTAATGAGTACATAAAGAACCCGTCATCTTCCATCGGTACAAAACTCTTGGGAGTACTCGACAGCAACCAGGCCGACAGGCCGATAATTCCAGCGATCAATCCTGCTGCAATCCATTTTCTTTCTATTAAAAACTTTACTCCTTTTGCATAACGGTTCGTCATATTATTAAACCCTGCATTAAATGCTACAGCGAATCTTTGTCCGAATCCTTTTGGCTTCCCGCCTTCTCCTGTGTGTGCATGATTATTTTTCAAGAACACGGCACATAAAGCCGGAGTTAAAGTAAGAGCATTAACTGCTGAAATAATAATTGCAATAGCAAGGGTATAAGCGAACTGCTTATAGAAAATTCCTGCTGAACCGGACATAAACCCGATAGGAATAAATACGGCAGACATGACCAGGGTTATAGAGATAACCGCCCCCGTAATTTCACTCATCGCTTTATGGGTAGCTTCTCTTCCCGAGAGATCTGTTCCTTCCATATTACTGTGAACAGCTTCCACCACTACAATGGCATCATCAACCACAATACCGATGGCGAGAACCAGCGCGAAAAGCGTCAGTACATTGATTGTAAATCCTAATACCAAAAGAAAAAAGAACGTCCCGATAATCGCTACAGGAACTGCAATGGCCGGAATAATCGTAGACCTGAAGTCCTGTAAAAAGATAAACACTACAATAAATACAAGGATAAATGCCTCTATCAAAGTAGATTTCACCTGTCCCGTCGCCTCATCCAGCCTTTCCTTGGTACTCAGCACCTTTGTATATTTTATGCCTGGAGGAAATGATTTTGACAGCTGGTCAATGGCTTTATTAACTCCTATTTCAATTTCATTGGCGTTAGATCCGGTAGTCTGCATAATCGCTACAGTAACCGCATTTTTCCCATTAGAAAGGTTATCGCCACTGTTGGAGATGGATCCAAATTCTACACGGGCAACATCTTTAAGCCTGATGACATTGGTTCCGTCATTTTTGACAATAATATTTTCATATTGCTCCGGTTTATTCTTTTTTCCTTTGTATCGGATTACATATTCCAATGCTGCATTAGATTCTTCCCCCAGTTTACCTGGTGCAGATTCCAAACTGTGATCTGCAATGGCTGCCGATATATCTGAGGGCTCAAGTCCGTAGGAAGACATCTTTTGTGGGTTAAGCCATATTCTCATAGAGTAATCCTTAATTCCAAAAATCTGAGCCTGCCCAACTCCTTTTACCCTTTTTACCTGGGGAATAAGGTTGATATTGGCATAATTCTGCAGGAAGGTTTCATCATACTGCTTATTGTCTTCTGTATAGATATTGAAAATCAACACCATACTGTTCTGTTGCTTGGAAGTTGTCAATCCCATTCTTATGACCTCCTGGGGAAGTATCGGGGTAGCCTGCTGTACCCTGTTTTGAACATTTACCGCTGCCTGATCCGCATTAACGCCCTGTTTAAATATGATAGAGATGGTAAATGTCCCGTCATTACTCGCGGTAGATTTCATATACTGCATATCTTCCACCCCATTGATCTGTTCTTCCAAAGGAGTAACTACAGAACGGATTACCGTTTCACTGTTCCCTCCCGGATAAGATCCTGAAACCGTGATTGTAGGTGGTGAAATATCCGGAAACCGGGTCACCGCCAGCTGGTTTAATCCTATGATCCCTAATATCACGATGATCAGGGATATTACCGTCGCCAGTACCGGACGGTCAATTATCTTTTTTAACATTTTCGAATTTTCTAAGAATGATTATGAAAACTATTTTGAAGGAACCACTTTAGCGGCTACGGGAGCCCCATCTGTAAGGACGTCTATTCTGTTAACCGCTATTTTATCTCCTGCCTGTACGCCTTCTTTTACAAAGTAATCCTGAGAGGTACTTCCTGAAATTTCAATCTGGGACATTTTTACTTTATCCTTACCCTCCAGTTTATATACAAAGAATTTATCCTGAATATCTTTTACCGATATTTTCGGAAGCTTAATAACACCATCCAGATCGTTGTGGATCATAACTCTTGCTGTACCTCCTGATCTCAGTAATTTATCCGGGTTCTGGAATACGGCTTTCATCTGGATACTTCCTGTATTTTTATCAAAATTTCCGCTGGCATTCTCCAGTTTTCCTTTGTAAGAATAGGCAGAGCCATCGGCTAAAATAAGTTCTACATTCTCTGTGTTTTTTCCTGAGGCAGCTGCCCGGCTATGAGCTATAAAATCTGCCTCATTCATGGAGAAATAAACATTTACACTCGTTATATTGGAAAGCGTTGTCAGCGGTGAAGCATCGGAAGGGTTGATTAAATTACCCACCCGATTAGGGATTCTTCCTATATATCCGCTTACCGGTGCTTTGATATGAGTAAAATTGGCATTAATCTTTGATGAACCCAATGAAGACTGTGCTTGTGCTACCTGTGCAGAGGCCGCTTTAAAGTTTGCCTGAGCTGTTTTCAGCTGCATATCGGAAACCACCTTTCCCTCTACAAGAGGTCTCAGTTTTTCAACTTCCAATCTTGCTGTTTCCTGAGCTGCCAATGCTGATTTTAATGCTGCCGCATTGGTATTCACCTGTTCATTGTACACAGAAGGATTAATTCTAAATAGGGTCTGCCCTTTGCTCACATACTGACCTTCTTTCACATATACTGCTTCCAGATATCCTGTCACCTGAGCTTTAATTTCTACATTATCCTGTCCTTCTATGCTCCCGGGATATCCTATAGAAACATCTTCATTTCCGGACTTCACCTGGATAAAATCCGTAGGTAATGCCTGCGTCTGCTGGGTATTTTCCCGACTACCTGAACCGCAAGAATATAATAATAATACTGCTGTAGCTGTAAGTGAAAGTACCAGATATCCTTTTCTGTAATTCATAACATTTGATTTTAAATTTTACAGGGGCAAAATAAATGCATATACCCAGGGAATTCATGTAGAAATCAAGTGAAACGTAATTAATCGCAGGTGAAGTGTATGATACTAAAAATGAAAGAAAGAGCGTTTTTGTGTAATGAAAACCATAAAAAGAATATTTTTAGTGGAAAAACTTCAACGTTCCGGAATTTCACCGGATCAGGTTATAAACTTGGGGAACTAAGTAAATTGGATTAAATCTAAAACTTCTTATTTGGATGACATCCAGAAACCTGTACACATAAATAAAATATGTAATTCTTATATTTTGACTTGAAAATAGGATGGAAATATCCTTTTATTTACGCAAAGGAATAATAATTCGGATGTTCTATTTTAAGTAAGCAAAGAAGGGCGACTTTGTCGCTGAATAAACGATATAAAAAAGTTAGTTTATCAAAATCGATTTCTATCGATTCATTCTTGGCTCACTTAAATCAAGCGTAATAAAAGGAACTTTGCGTCAAGAGAAGGTGTATTGATGTAAGTGCGCTTGATTCATTTCAATCCTGTCAATTTTCACCAAATAAAAAGGTTGCTTTTCTGAAAAGCAACCTTATATTTTTCAATAATCTATAGACTAGTAATCCAGCCAGGATTTGAATGCAGAAGCTTTCTCCCGGCTCACAACCACCTCTATTTCAGGCTGCTTTCTCAATTCCAGCTTCAGCTTTCCGTTAAAATGGTTGAAAATCTGTTTCACAGCGTCTATATGAATAATAAACTGCCTGTTGGCCCGGAAAAAGAACTTCGGATCAAGCTGTTTTTCAAGTTCTTCCAGGGTCTGGGGAACATTTTCAATACTCCCTGTATTCAGCATGGCTTTACTGATTCCCAATTCTGTATAAAAGTATAAAACATCTTCAGACAAAACCGTTTTATAACCATCCCGATGTGGGATAAGAAAACGCTTCCTGTAGTCTTTAGGCTGGATATAATTAAGCAGTCCTTCAATGGCTGTTCCCACAAATGGCACTGTTTCTATAAAAGTCTCGTAACGTCTTAAAGCCAGCTCAAGTTCTTCTTCTTCTATAGGCTTCAGAAGATAATCTATACTGTTGTATTTGAAAGCCTGTACTGCATATTCATCATATGCCGTTGTAAAAATTACAGGACTTCTTATCTCAAATTTATTGAATATCTCAAAGCTTAATCCGTCTGCCAGCCTTACATCCATCATAATCATATCTGGAGCAGGATTATTTTCAAGCCAGTTTACTGCCGAGATAATCGACTCTTCTACAGATACTATTTCCGCATGAGGTCTCAGCTTTAGCAATAGCCTTTTTAACCTGTCAGCATTAGGCTTTTCATCCTCTATTATTAAAATTTTATTGAGCTTCATATCAATGGGAGTTTTACAATAAATTGATTTTCGGTTTTTTCTATGATGGGTTTTATATATCCCAAGATCTCATATCTAGCAACAATATTGGCAAGCCCCACCCCTGAAGAATCCGGTTTATTAATTAATGGCAGAAATGTATTGGCAACAACGAGTTCCTTATCAGAATTTGTATAAACCTGTATTTCCAAAGGATTTGCTTTTGAGGTCTGGTTATGTTTAATAGCATTTTCAACCAATAGCTGCAGCGATAGCGGAAGAGTATACATGGACCTGTATTCTTCCTGAATGTCAATTTTAAACACAACTCCTTCTCCAATCCTCTTTTCAATTAGAAAAATATAGGATTCTAAAAATTTCAGTTCTTCTTCCAGAGCTATAATATCTTTTTTAGAATTTACAAGAAGGTATCGGTATACCCTCGCAAACTTCTCTGAATATTCATAGCCAAGCTGCTGATCTTCCAGAATAAGCTCAGAAAGTACGCTGAGGTTGTTAAAAATAAAATGGGGATCTATCTGCAGCTTAAGAGCCTGAAGTTCCGCCGCCATAGCAGCCTGTTTATGTTTTGAAGCCCTCAGTTTATGCTGAGCCGCCTCCACGGCTGTTTTCTTCCAGTTTTCCAATAAATAATCCACTGTATTAAATGCGCTGATGGTAAGTGATATTACAATATTGGTAGCAATCCACTGTCCCAATAACGTATATTCTTTCCGGGCATCCATTTCCGGTAAATTCACTGATGTACAGTCAATAATAAAGTTAATGATAATAACGATCAGCACGCTTCCCACAATCTGTATAATACACTGAAGAAGCAGACGCTTTACCGTTCTGTTACTCCATGGAAGCAGCCTATTGAGCATTCTGTCAATACATATACTGACCTCGGAGATAACAACGGAAAAGAGAAATATCCACAGAATATCTTCCACAATCACCTTTAGCGGTTCTTTCAAATAGATCTGCCAGGCCGGATCAAACGGATCAATCAGATAGGAAAAAACATAAAAGGTAATAACCGCTATAGCCCATATAGCCAGCCTTCTTTTCATTGCAGAAAGAATCTTTTTATTCCGTACTATATTTTTTCTGAATGTAGAAATCCTGTTCATATGGGGAGCTTTACGGCTGTAAATATAGAAATAGATTTTATAAGAATATCTTCCATTTCAGACGAGACGGACAAAACGGTACCTGAAGCGTAAAATAGACGACTTAAAATGGAGGCTAACGGTTCATCACCTTAAAAAGACATTTCATCATCATTTTATGCAATGTCACCATCTTTTTACTACCATAGAAAGGTTTTGTCTTATAGTTTTACAGAATCAATTTTGGTACAATGAAAACAATAATTGTCTGCACAGATTTTTCCAAAGAAGCAGAAAATGCTACTCATTATGCAGCTTCTATGGCTAAAGAAAATAAGTATAAGATTGTTCTGTTCCACTTACAGACCGTTTCTATTCATGCTTTAAACGCCCAGGTTTCTGCTGATTTTTTCCATGAGCAAACGCTTAAAAATCAAAAGAAAATTTCGGAGAAAGCTGCTCAGCTGGGAAGCTTATATGATCTGGAAACACAGTATTATCTGGCTTCAGGGAACTTTATTGAGGAGCTTGAAAACTGTATCCAGCTAAATAACGGTGATTTTGTGGTCATGGGTATGGCGGAGAAAACACTTGAACAAAGACTGCTCGGAAATATTGTCACCAAAACCATCCACCGGCTCAAAAAACCTGTACTAATCATTCCGGCTCACATAGAATATACAGGAATCAGAAAAATTCTTTTTGCCTATGACACCCACAAAAGCATGACCTGGTCTGCCATGGACGATATTTACAATTTCATCAATGAATTCAAAGCTGAAATTGAAGTGTTCAATGTAAGTGAGAGACTGGAAGATTTTACAGAGGTCATCCATGATATTGATCTGAACTCCGGATATGATCTTGATGATATTAAATACAGCTTTAAAATGATCCAGTCTATAGAAATCATCAAGGCGATTGAAGAGGAAGTGAAACTTACCAATTCGGATTTACTGACAATGGTTCCTTATAAATACAATCTTGTGGAATCTCTTTTCCACAGAAGCAAAACAATAATAATGGCTTACAAAAACAAAGTCCCTTTATTATCAATTCCCTTAAACATAGATTAAGAATCAATAAAAATCTGCACACATTTGAATTATCCTTTTTGCCTTTAAAGGCTAAATTTTACACTTAATCTTGTTTAACAGGACCGGAGAAAAATTTCCGGTCCTGTTTTTATCACAGTAAAGCGATTAAAGCCTGGTAGTAATTTTCCAGTAAAAGAGTATTACTATTCAGGAATAAATAAGGTTCTATGAGTTCCAGTTCCATTAAACTAAATGAATCATTGATAAGCACTCCATCCACTCTTGCATACAGTGTTGATTCAGGCAGGCTTTCTACATAAATTCCAGCCTGTTCTATATGTTTCGGATCAGGAGTTGGGTAGCTAATGCTTCCGCCATGATAATGCTGTACCTGAAGTCTCCCTGCTTAGGAGTTTTTAATGAACAATGGCTGTATTTTCCATTAAAAAACAGAAATGACCATTCTCCATTTTTGATTTCTTCTACGAAAGGCTGTACCATATAATCCTGTTCCCTCAGAAGCCGGTCTATTTCTTTTGAACGCCCGTTACAATTGTTTCTGTCAACAGTGACTGTATTTTGGGCTCCGGCACTTACGCATGGTTTTACGACCAGTTTATCAGCATTAAAATAATTGAAGAAACGGTTGTCAAAAGAAGAGCCTTTTTTTAGATATTCTGCAGGAATCACCGGCAATCCTTTTTTTACAAGATCTCCCAGGTAATGTTTATCACTGTTCCACTTGATAACCTCTGTGGGGTTTAATACTTTAACACCCAGCTTTTTAAGATGATCCAGCCAATTCAGAAATTCATTCAGATGATTATGATAATCCCATGGAGACTTGATAATGGCTACATCAAAGCTGCTCCATTCTACACTTTTATCATTCCAAATGGTTGGAACAACGTCTAGCCCTTTATGTATTAAAAAATTAATCAGCTCTGTATCTTCATCATTAGCCACTCCCTGTGACAGTCTTTCTTCTTTTTTATAGCCTGCTATTGTGATTTTCATGCGTCTGTTATTATGTATTTTATCTTATATAAAGTTGCAAAGAATGCGTGGATAAGCAGAGACACAGATTTTTTTATTTGGAAGGGTACAATTAAAACTATCAAAAACAATTCAATTAAATTAAATTAAATTACAACAGAATTGTTAATAATTACACCTTGTTATAATCTTGTTTTAATATATTTGTCGGAAAACTTATAACATGAATTACAGACCGGAAATTGACGGTTTACGTACCATTGCTGTAACGGCTGTTATCATATTTCATCTCAATTCATATTTCTTAAAAGGTGGATTTTATGGCGTAGACGTTTTTTTTGTATTATCGGGCTATCTGATTACCAGTATACTTATTAAAAGTATAGAAGGTAATAAGTTTTCAATGTTGAATTTCTGGATCAGACGTGTAAAACGGTTAATACCATTACTTATATCTGTTATTATCACTGTATTGATAATTATTCCTCAATTTGTTTTCAAGCCTTATTTTAAAGATGTTCTCTCGGATATCTTTCCTGCATTATTTTCCTATTTTAATATACATGCTTATTTCAATTTTGGTGATTACTGGGGCCGTGGAGCTGAAAATTCTTATTTTTTGCACACCTGGTCGCTTTCAGTAGAAGAGCAATTCTATTTATTATATCCTCCATTTTTACTGGTATCCTATAAATATTTTAAAAGTTTTCTAAAGCCTTTAATAATACTCACTACAGTGAGTTTGCTCGCATTTCTTTTTCTAGTAAAAGCTGACAGGGAATTTGCATTTTATATGTTACCAACAAGATTATGGGAATTGTCTGCGGGTGGAATTTTAAGTTGTATACCAATAAAGAGAGTAAAAGATAACATTTTTAGAAATTTGCTTCCTTTATTTGGACTTTTACTTATTGCTATCAGCTATGTTTTTAGCAGCTCTGCAATTGACTATTACATTCTTTTGCCTGTATTAGGCACTATGCTGATCATTTATTTTTGCAGTACTGAAGATATTTTAGGTAAAATCCTTTCTACAAAGCTATTTATTTTTATCGGCAGGCTTTCATACTCATTATACCTATGGCACTGGCCGGTAATCATTTTATTTAAGAATCTTACTTTTCAGCTTCAGAGCTGGAGCAACTTACAGAAATACATCTGCATTCTGGTCATTACATTCTTACTTTCTTGTATATCCTATTATTTTATTGAAAAAAAGACTAAAAATTATCAACATACACCTAAAATTGTTTTTTCCGGTATTCTTGGAATTATTTTATTATTCTTTTATTTTAAATCAGATTTATTTAATATTTATTATAAGGATAAATTTAATAAAACTTCCTACTATTTGAGATATTACGATATCTCGCCAACACAAGTAAAGATAAAAAAAGATAATCCTTTGCTTTATAATATTAACATGCCCGTAAGACCTGATTCTTTGTCAACCGCTTTTAAAAAGGAGGGTTTTATAGTAAAAAAAGGCAATAAAGATCCTGAAATAGTATTAATAGGAGATTCTCATGGAGTAATGTGGGCTAAAATAATTGATGAAATAGCTGACACGAAAAATATCTCAAGATCATTTTACACTACAAATGCTTCAAGACCTTTTATCTCAATTTCCAACATTAAGGATCAAATTCCAAATCCTTATTTTACAAAAGAACAAAGAGTTGGATTTGCTATATCTATGATTTCCAATATTAAAAAATGGAAACCTAAAAAAGTTATTTTCTCCTGTAGGTGGAGTACCCTAGATACTTATGAACGTAATCATTTTGTAGAACTGCTTGAGTTTTTGGGTAAAGAAGGAATAGAAATTATTCTTATAAATCAGCCGCCGGTTTTACATTTCTTTCAAGATCAGAATGCTTCGCAATATTTTAATTACTTAGGGTTAAAACCATTTAACGGATATCATATGGTAAAAGCAAAAGATAATTCCGCAGCAAAAGCAAATGAGTACCTGAAAAAATTACAAGAAAAGAACTCCCTTATAAAGATTATAGATATTTATAGCGATATATATTCAAATGGAAAAGTAAGAATTACATATAAAAATGATATACTCTATTTTGATGATGATCACCTTTCATATGCAGGAACTAAAATACATATAAAAAAGCTTGAAAAATATATCTTGCAATAAAGCTGTTTTTATATCATAGAAAAACTAAATATAAGAGTTATTCAATTTTAGACTATTCCCTGTAACTTGTATTACTACATAATAAACAGTAATTGAATTTTTGTAAAAGAGTAACGTCTGAATAAAGTCCGCTTATATTTTTTCTTATCGTGAAGTCTTCAGTTATTTAGTTTCCAGCGTATCAATATATCTTTTAAAAGTATTAATGATGGCCTGCGAGCTAGACATTTTTATGGCGAACTCAAAATGTTGTATTGCTTTTGACCTGTCAATATCAGTATAAAGATAACCTAACAGGGAATAGTAGAAAGGATTGTTGATAAGCTTTAGTTTTTCAGCCTCAATAATTGCTGCAGATTTTCCTCTTACTTTTGCAAAGCTAAAAGTACGGTTAAGGGCAGCCATAGGAGAGTATTCAATCTGTAAAAGCCGATTGTATAATTGCAAAATATTTTCCCATTTTTCATCATTATCTTTCTTTTTTGTGTGCCAATAGGCAATAGCAGCTTCGAGATGAAATTTGGTTAAAGCATCTCCTGTAGCACTTTGGTTAAGGTGTTTGATTCCTTTTTTTATAAGCTCAACGTCCCATAGTGAATCATCTTGTTCTTCATATAAAATGTTTTCTCCCTTGTCATTAATTCTGGCATTGAATCTCGAAGAATGAAAATACATTAAAGATAGCAATGCATGAGTAGCGGGGACATTTGTCAGTTTGTTTTCGAGTAGTAATAAGGTTAATCTTATCGCTTCAAGACAAAGATCTTTTCTAAGAACTGTATGTTGCGATGTTGAATAATATCCTTCTGAAAATAGTAAATAGAGTGTTGTGAATACTGTTTCTGAGCCAGAAAGAATCTGTGAAACTGAGGGCGGTTCAATTTTTATTCCTTCTGTTTTTAATTTTTCTTTTGCACGATTCAGTCTTTTATAAACGGCTTCTTTAGTAACCAGAAAAGCATCTGCAATTTCCTGTATTCCAAATCCGCAAAGTAAATTTAGAGCTAAAGAAATTTGGGAATCTTTTGAAATAGAAGGATTACAAATAGTAAACATCATGGCTAATTGGCTGTCAATGATATTTTTGTCAGAAAGGTCTATTTCAAATTCTTCATAATTACGAGACGAATATTTTATTTCATTCGATATCTTTTGCTGAAATAAGGAGTTTCTTTTAAGGTGATTTTTAGTTTTATTCTTAGCTACGGTGTACAGCCACGCTGTAGGATTTTCAGGAATTCCATTAATGCTCCAAGTTTCAGTCGCTGTAAGAAAAGTATCACTTACTATATCCTCTGCGATTTCAATATGATCAATACCAAATAAAGAACAGAGCACAGAAACAATTTTCCTATACTCTGTTCTGAATAAATTAGGTATTAATGCCTGTTCCTGCATTATATGGTTACATAATTTATTGAGCCGGTGGGATAGCCATTCTAACCTCTACACTTGCTCCCCACTGAAGTATAGGGCAGCCTTTTGCTATTTCTACAGCTTCGTCATAATTCTCAGCTCTTATGATAAACATTCCACCAATTGATTCTTTAATCTCTGCATAGGGTCCATTAGTAACTAAATCATTTTTTACAACTCTTCCATCGAGGTCCCATCTTTTAGGAGGAGAAACCAATTTATTTTGTGCGGCAATACTTCCTAGCCAATCCTGGAAAGGCTGAATAGATGCCTGCATTTGTTCTGGTGAGGGGCTGGCATCCTTATTAATGATATCTCTGTGTATGGCAATTAAAAATTCATTCATGATTTGAAAATTTTAAATATAATGCTTCTATAAATTTAATAATAACTTTTGATTCTATCTCTGGTTTTCCGGATTTGCAATCCACTCATCATAACGGATGCTTCCTAATTTTGCGTCGTTGTTGGGTACAAGGGTACTGTCATTCAATGGGGCTCCGAAATAAGTTGCAGCTGGGCTAGTCACTACTTCATCCTGATTCTTCATTAATGATATATATTTTCTTACCAGATCATCCAATCTTATTTTTTCTGGTCCTCCAATTTCTACTGTGGTATTTTTGGGAGAATTGATCGTAACATCCGTCATTGCTTTTACCACGTCATCTGAGGCGATAGGCTGAATCAAAGCTGGAGAAACAACTATTTTATGATCAGCTGTACTTGAATGAACAATCCCACCAACAAATTCAAAAAACTGTGTAGAGTGAACAATCGTATAAGGAATTCCTGATTCTTTAATAAGATCCTCCTGAACCTGTTTCGCTCTGAAATATCCGCTTTCCTGTAAACGCTCTGTGCCTACAACAGATAAAGCAATGTGATGTTTTATTCCTGCATTTTTTTCTGCAGCAATTAGGTTAGTTCCTGATATTTTGAAGAATTTCATTACCTCATCATCTGCGAAAGAAGGAGAGTTGGCAACATCTACTACAACATCTACATTTTCTAAAGCCTGGTCAAGACCTTCTCCTGTAATAGTATTGACTCCTGAGTTGGGAGATGCTGCCAGAACATCATATCCCAAGTTTCTAAGACTGTTAACAAGTTTACTACCAATAAGGCCAGTACCGCCAATTACTGTAATTTTCATTATGTATCATTTTATGGGTTTATTACGTAATGACAATTGACTCTTTTAATTTGGACAAAAATGTTGAAAAAATTTTATTAGTAAAAAAACTCATAGATTTCGAGACTAAACTCGACTTCATTCGATCGATATACTATCCTTCAACATTATAATTGTAGAATACCCTCACAATTCTCAATATTTTAATACATTTGTTATAAAACCTATTCAGCATGAATTTTGAGCAGATCAACCTCCATCTTGAAGCTTATAAGGAACATGACCAGATCCTGGATGCAGCGAAATACCTGATCCACTCTTTTCATCTGGAGCATGAAAACTTTGCGGGGTTTGGATTCAGGCAGGAGCTTTCCCCTACTTCGATGCTTCTTACGGCAGAAGGAGAACTGGGAGGTCCGCAGATGGTCATGATCCCAAAAAATTTATTCGATTTTGATCTGAACCTTGTCTTGAATATGATTGCCCACGAGATGCTTCACGTGAGACAAAAAGCTCCGGGACAGGTAATAGAAGATAAAAATGAGCGGGAATTTCAGGCGTACTACGAGATGCTTTTTCATAAAGCTTTCCCACAGGTACCTGAAGTTTCAGATTTTCATAAAAAATTCTTCGGAGACAAAGCTCTTGAATATTACAGAAGAATGGGGGAAGGTTCAGAATTACAGCAAAAATATGCAGAACAGAAAACTGAAGTAGAACATTTAATTAACGTATTACCATGACCGTAAAACCAGACATCACTTGGGCAGATTTTGAAAAAATAGATATCCGATGCGGAACCATTCTTTCCGTCAATGATTTTGAAAAAGCAAGAAACCCTTCTTATCAGCTGGAAATAGACTTTGGCGACCTAGGAATCAGAAAATCATCAGCACAGATCACTTCTCTCTATCAGAAAGAAGAATTGATAGGAAAACAGATTCTCGCCGTGGTTAATTTCCCTAAAAAACAAATTGCCAACTTTTTCAGCGAATGCCTTGTATTAGGGCTATATGGTGAAGATAAGCAGGATGTCACTCTTCTGGCTCCTTCCTTACCTACCAAAAACGGAATGCAGGTAGGATAATAAACAAAAAACACATATGATACAGAACATACCATTAGAAAGAATATTGTTTCTTGATATCGAAACTGTGCCACAGGCTGGTTCCTGGGATGAATTATCAGAAACTGACCAATACCTCTGGGACAAAAAAACAAGGTTTCAGAGAAAAGAAGATATTTCCGCAGAAGACTTTTATGAAAGAGCCGGTATTATGGCTGAGTTCGGAAAAATCATCTGCATTACCATCGGAATGGTAGAAAAGAATGAAACATTAAAGATCAAAAGTTTCTCAGGACATGATGAGAAAAAAATGCTTCAGGAGTTTGGGGAGATTTTCAACAGTCCAAGGCTCCGGGATGTGATTCTCTGTGCCCACAACGGAAAAGAATTTGATTTTCCGTGGATTGCCAGACGATACCTGATCAACGGAATGCAGCCTCCGGCTCCGTTTCAGATGTTCGGAAAAAAGCCGTGGGAGATTCCTCATATCGATACCATGGAGCTTTGGAAATTTGGAGATTATAAAAGTTTTGTCTCCCTTGAACTGCTTGCCCATGTCTTTGGAATTCCTACTCCAAAAGACGATATAGATGGGTCAATGGTTTCATCAATCTACTACATAGAAAAAGACTTGCAGCGAATAGTTGATTATTGTGAAAAAGATGTCTTAACTTTGGCAAATATTTTCCGGCGCATGCGTCAGGAAGATTTGTTGAAAAGGAATATCAATCTAGATTAAAAAATGAAATTTACAGACGATCAAATTGCTGACATTGGTGAAGAAATCATCAAGGTACTGAAATCCGTATATGACCCTGAAATACCGGTGGACATTTACGAATTAGGGCTGATTTATGATGTACAAATCTCCGATGATGTAGACGTGAAAATTGTAATGACACTTACTACTCCCAACTGCCCTGTGGCTGAAACCCTTCCACAAGAAGTAAAAGATAAAGTTGGGGAAGTAGAACATGTAAAAAGTGTTGATTTAGAGCTTACCTTTGAACCGAGCTGGAACAAGGATATGATGAGCGAGGAAGCTAAGTTTGAACTGGGAATGCTTTAATCATTATAAAATATAAAACCTCAGAAATTTCTGAGGTTTATGTTTTTTAAATGTCTTTTGCAATTTCTTTTCCTTCTCTCCTGCTCCACTCACTCCATGAACCTACATACAGATTGGGAATTTTAAACCCGGCATAATCTAACGCTAAAATCGTGTGACATGCCGTAACGCCTGATCCACAATGGATAATCAAATGCTCCGGCTTATTTTCTAACCATTTATTATATTTTTCCTTTAAAATCTCAGGTTTCAGGAAGAATCCGTTTTCATCCAAATTTTCTGAAAAAGGAATATTGATTGCCCCCGGAATATGCCCGGCAACCAGATCAATAGGTTCCGATTCTCCCCTGTATCGGTAGGCATCCCTTACGTCAATAACAGTAGCAGAAGTATTTTTCAATTCATTTTCAACTTCTTCCAGTTTTGAAACAGGCAGAAACCAGTGATCTTTTTTCATCAATGGAACCTTTTTAACCTCCTCTTTTCCAGAAGAAAATTCTATGCCTTCTTTTTCCGCTGCCTGCATTCCGCCATTAAGAACCTGTACCTTTTCGAATCCAAAAGATTTGAGCATCCACCAAGCTCTTGCTGCTGCATTGGAAGCGTTTTTATCATCATATACCACGATGTGGGAATCTTCAGAGATTCCAAGGTTTGATAACGTTTCAGCAAATTTTTCTATGGAAGGAAGTGGATGTCTTCCCCCAAAAGCTGCATCCTCTCCTATCTCCGCCAAATCTTTATCCAAATCGATGAATAATGCTCCTTTGATATGTTTCTCAAGGTAATTCCCGGCAACATCTTTTCCGGTTCTTGCATCAAGAATGATGAGGTTGCCTGTAGGGAAGCTTTTTAATTCGGAAGGTGAAATTATTGGAGACATTTTGTTGATTTTTTGAGTTAATTATAATTACATTTTGGTTAAAACCATTGATATTTGAATATAGTAAAGCGGGGTATCCATTTATTCCGTAAGGGTAATTTCAATACATTTTAGTCTGAACTCTATCTTATAAGATCAATAGAAATTGCTTTTAGTAGCCTCAAACGGTATTTTTGTCATTCCGCAGGAATCTAAGCCATTATATTTAGTAAAAATTGAGATTCTTACGGAATGACAAACCTAACGCCGTTTATACAGTCTGTATAATTGTTCAAATCTGCTGGATATTTGACTATTAATTCATTCTAAAAATGAAAAATATCCTTAGCCTTATTGTAAGAACTTTCAAAGTTTAGGAGGTTCAGCTTGTGATCTGCTTTTTCAACACTCATAAAATTGATCACCTGTTCAGTAGGCATATTTCCCACCAGATCGTCTTTAGCCATAGGACATCCTCCGATTCCTTTAATTGCACTGTCGAATCTTCTGCAACCTTGATCGTAAGCCGCTTTTAATTTCGAATAAGAATCTTCATAACGGTTATGGAAATGTCCCCCGAAATTGATTTCAGGATATTTTGAAGGAATTTTTTCAAATAAAAGAGCAATTGTTTCGGGAGTGGCTACTCCTGTTGTATCAGAAAGCAGAATATCTTTCACTCCGATTTCTGAAAATCTTTGTGCCCAACGGTCTACATCTTCCCATTTCCACATTTCTCCATATGGATTTCCAAAGGCCATAGAGAAATAAATGTTCAGCTGTTTTCCTTCACTTTTGGTCAGCTCAAGCATTCTGATAATTTCCTCAAAAGCTTCTTCCTGGCTTTTATTCGTATTTCTATGCTGGAATGTTTCAGAAATAGAGAAAGGGAATCCAAGAATATCTACTGAAGCATGTTTTAATGCTTTTTCAGCGCCTCTGTAGTTTCCGATAATAGCAGAAACCTGGGTTTTGGAACGGGATTTATCAATATTTTCAGCAACCACATCAGAGTCTGCCATCTGCGGAATTGCTTTTGGTGAAACAAAACTCAGGCAATCCAATACATCAAAACCAACATCCATTAAAGAGTTGATATAATCTATTTTTTTATCAGTGGGGATAAACTCTCCCCATCCCTGCATGGCATCTCTTGGGCATTCAGTTAGAAACATTGGTACTTTTCATTTTCTCAAATATAATAAAACTAAACCAGTTCGTATACGGTACATACAAATCTAACATTATTTTGATTTTCAAAGATTTATATCCGATTTAAAATTTCAATAACTGATATTCAATCGCAAATAACCTATTCTGAGCAGCAAATTTGCTAACTTTGTTAAAATTTATGATTAATCTAATGAGTACAATAGAATTCAACCCTTTGTGGAAAGAGAAATTACTGAACCGTTTTCTTAGTTATGTAAAAATATATTCAACCAGTGATGCCGAGAGTGAAGCAACACCTTCCACTCCAAGACAGTGGGATATTGCCAATTATATTACTGAAGAACTGAAGACCATAGGTTTGGAAAATGTTTCCATTGATGGGAATGGTTATATTATGGGATATATTCCTTCTAACCTGGAAAATGACGACAGACCTACTATTGGATTCATTTCACATTATGATACTTCACCGGACTTCAGCGGAGAGAATGTAAATCCTCAGGTTTGGAAGAATTATGATGGAAATGATCTTCTGCTGAACCAGACCACAGGATTCACTTTATCTCCTTCAAAATTTGAAAGTTTAAAAAAATATATCGGCCAAACGTTAATTACAACAGATGGAAACACGCTTCTGGGTGCTGATGATAAAGCAGGATGTGCAGAGATTGTAACGGCTGCAGAATATCTGATTGCCCACCCTGAAATTAAACACGGAAGAATTGCTGTAGGGTTTACCCCTGATGAAGAAATCGGAAGAGGGGCGCACAAATTTGATGTGGCAAAATTTGGGGCAGAATGGGCCTATACAATGGATGGCGGAGAAGTTGGAGAGCTTGAATATGAAAACTTCAATGCTGCAGGAGCTGTAGTGAAAATCCACGGATTAAGTGTACACCCTGGTTATGCTTACAGAAAAATGGTCAATGCAGCGCTTTTAGCTGCCGAATTTGCACAGAGCCTTCCGGCAAATGAAACGCCTGCTACCACTAAAGGTTTTGACGGTTTCTATCATTTAATGGATATCACTGCTGACATTTCTGAAGCTAAACTTCAGTATATCATCCGTGATCATAATGCTGATAAATTTGAAGCCAGAAAGAAATTCATGGAAGAAAAAGTAGCTGAATTCAACCAAAAACATGGTGAAGGAACTGCTGAAGTGGAGATCAAGGAGCAATACAGAAATATGAAGCAGCAGTTCGAAGGCAAAATGCACATTGTAGATCTTGCTGCGAAAGCAATGACAGAAGCAGGTATTGAACCTAAGATCAAAGCGATCAGAGGAGGAACAGATGGAGCTCAGCTTTCTTATATGGGCCTTCCATGTCCCAATATCTTTGCCGGAGGAATCAACTTCCATGGACCTTATGAGTATGTAGCTTTGGAAAGTATGGAAAAAGCAACCGAAGTAATCATTAATATTGTAAAAGCTTAATTACTGATGAAAAAACTCTCAGCATTAGCATTCATTTTTGTTTTTGTTTTCAGCAGTGCCCAAATTTCTGAATTTCAGAGAGCAGACTCCCGCTATGACAGAAAGAAAACGGCTCTGTATAAAAAATATCCTAAGCCTAATGATCTAAGAACCAAGAAGGAGTGGCTTCTTACTGAGGATAAAATAACATCATACAAAAATGCTTTAGATCAGCTTTCCGCTGAAGACAAGAAAATAATTGCTTTAGACCCACCTACAAAAGGTAAAGTTACCAAGGAAGCAGAATATGAAAAGGGAAAAAGAGCTTTTCATCAGCTTCTGCATGAGGCAGCTGATCTTGATTTTCTAAATTTTGCTTCAGATTCTTACAAAGCAACAATGAGCTTCGTAGTAGATTCTAAAGGAAACGCTCTTGATGCACAGGTAAAGGGGAATAATGAAGATGTAAATGCATTCATTGAAGCCGCCTTCTACCGTATCAAAGATAAAGGCAAATGGAAACCTGCCGAAAACAACGGGAAACCGGTATCTTCTACAGTCTCTATTCCTTTGACGTTAACATTTAAAAAATAACAGAATAAACCCGCTACACAGTGGGTTTATTTTTTTTCTTCTAGGGGGTAAGCATAATTCAGACATTACACTTATTAACAGGCACTTAAAAGTACAACTCATTTGATTTTTCATTATATTTACTTTCACATACAAAAAAGACTATTAACTTTTAACATCAAATTGCATTATGAAAAAAATGAAAAAACTTTTGAGAAAAGACCTCTCAACAATTCTTGGTAACGGAATAGACAACTGCCATATGGGTGGAGATTCTTATAATTGCCAGAGTGACTGCCAATGTGCTTATGGAAAAGCCTGTGAAATGTATGAGGATGGCAGCCCCGGACAATGTATTGCCGTGGGAGGAGGAACTCCAGGCGGCGGCGGAGGCGGATGTTTTCCACCAATCATTTGTGAAGAGCAACCTTTTTAAATATTTAAAATCGAAAGAAAGATCTTTCGATTTTTTTTATCCCTGCCTTTTCTACTTCTCTCAAAAAAGGAGACTTATCATAACATTTCTACCGTTCATCAAATAAAGTTTCACCTCATCTTTCTGATTTGTTGTTTTGCATCAAGTTTTTAACAACAATCAATTTATGAAACATCAATTTTTAGCAATCAGCTCCCTGTTATTATGCATCACCTGCTCCATAGAAACTCAGGCACAGCAGACCCCGGCTTTTCACATTGGAGTAAAGGGAGGCACAAATTTTACAAAAACCTCAACGGAATCTTCCTTGGAAGGAAAATACGGATTTGGTTATCAGGCAGGAATTATGACAAGAATGGATATTGGCCGTCTTTATGTACAAGGAGAAGCATTATTCAACAAAAGAAAAACATCTTACGAAGCAAAAGACGGAAGTTCAGCAAAACTGAGCTGGAATGCTATTGATATTCCTGTAGTAGTGGGATATAAAGTAATAAAAACAGACGACATCAACCTAAGGGTATTTGCCGGTGGAGTGTACAGTTATGCTTTTAATAATAAAATATCAACTTCACAAGCTCTTCAGGAGGGTTTTAAAAAGTTTGACAAATCCAATATAGGGCTTACGGGAGGTGTAGGTGTAGATTATAAGAATTTCACCGTAGACCTTAGGTATGAAACAGGACTTTCAAGCATCAGCAAAGATTTTAAATCCAAACCCCACAGTTTCAGCTTAGGAATAGGCTATTTCTTATTTTAAAAAACTTAAATTATCTTTACCATTAGAAACTGCTACTCTGCAGTTTCTATTTTTTTATAACTTTACTTTACATCTTCTCATGACAAAACCTTTTATTGTTAAAGAATATATTTTCACTTTTATTTTCTGGCTTGTTTTTGCGATTGTATTATGGTGTAATTTCCAGATTGCTACAGAAACATACCTGGCTGTGATTCAATCGGTAATCATTACCATCTGTTCTTTTATGTTCACTCATTTTTTGACTGCCAAACTCCTTCCCAAGGCTTTACATTTAAAAAAAATGAGGAGATTTCTGATACAGGCGGCTATAGTTATTCTTCTTTTAAGTGTCATTTATTCTGTCATATTCACTTACCTGGAAGTTGCTCCCAAAACAGATCTTCCGCCCACTTTTAAGGGACATCTCCCTATTTTATGGCAAGGATTTTATATGGCGCTTCCCGCTTCTTTTCTGATTAACGGATCAGCCTGTGGCATTAAATTTTATAAGGAACACGGAAGAATAGAGCGGGATCATATTCTTCTTCAGCAGGCTCACCTGGAAAATCAGCTCAAGCTGCTGCAGGATCAGATCAATCCGCATGTGGTATTCAATATCCTGAACCACATTCATATTCTGATGAAAACAGATATCCAGCTTGCTGATTTCTTACTGATGAAGTTTTCAGATATTTTAAGGTATCAGCTCTATCACTGTAATCAAAACCTGGTGCCTCTGGATAAAGAAATTGAATATTTGCAAAACCTGGTTGAAGTGGAGAAATTAAGATGGGGAAATGAACTGGAGGTTGATGCCCATTGGAAAATTGACCATAAAAAAGCTTCTATTGCTCCTCTGCTATTGGTATCCTTTATTGAAAACGCCTTTAAATATGTTTGTCGGCTTCCCGGACAAATTGGATATATCAGAATTTCATGTCAAGAAGAAAATAACAGCCTTTTATTATATGTAGAAAACTCGTATTCTGACAGGGTGATGTATAAAAAGAAGGAAGGAACCGGCGGAATTGGTATTCAAAATGTAAAAAAGCGTTTAAAATTACAATATCCGGACTCTCATGATTTAAAAATTGAATCTGACGGCCATGTTTATAAAGTCACTTTAACCTTACAATTATCTGAATGAGCAATAATATACCTAAAATGAAATGTCTGATCATAGATGATGAACCGTTAGCCAGATTCCATCTTAAAGCACTGGCAGACCAGATAGATTTTTTATCCGTTGAAGGCACTTGTGCAACTGCATTAGAGGCAGATTCCAAAGTAAAGGAATGTGAAATAGATCTTCTTTTTCTGGATATCAATATGCCCTATTTAAGTGGTCTTGAATTTTTGGAACAGCTCGAAAACCCACCGTTATGCATCCTTACAACTGCGTATTCCGAATATGCACTGGAAGGATTCCGGCTGCAGGTAGCCGATTATCTTTTAAAGCCTATTGCTTTTAACCGTTTTTATCAGGCCGTCAATAAAGCCCAGCAACAGTTTATCATCAGTGAGAAACTGAAAAAAAACACGCCTTTGGATGATCCCTTTCTATATGTAAGGCAGTCTGATTCTTTTATCAAAGTTTCCTGGGTGGATATTCTATATGTTGAAAGTATGCAGAATTACACCAAGCTTCATTTTAAAGATAAGTCTCTGATCATTCATCAGACCATGAAAGCTATTGAAGAATCTTTACCTTCCGAACATTTTTTCAGAATCCATAAATCGTTTCTGATTAATATTACCCATATTGACATGATTTCCGGAGGCCGTCTGTTTATCAATAAAATAGAGCTTCCTATTTCCCGTACCCGAAAAGAGGAACTGCTCAATCAGGTGGTATATAAGAAGCTTATCAGCAAATAGAAAAATTGGAATTGAAAGAGGGAATGATGAGATACTTTCCCTCTTCAATTGCTTTATTAAGGTAAGTTCCAGCGTAAGGCAAGAGCCACATAAAATGTACTTGCAAATTTGGGATCAGCTATCTTTTTCTCCCTGAAGATGCTTTTGATTTTCCTGTCACTTTCGCTAAAACTTCTCAATAAGGCTGTTCCTCCTGTAAGATGAAGGCTCAGTTTATCATTAAGCTTTATTTCAGGTCTTATTCCTGCCGTGATCTGCTGATAGCCGAGCAAGGTAGATTTTCCATCCTTATTCCTTTCTACAGACATCCCGCTGAGGTTTACCACTGCTTTTAATGCAAATTTATCGGTAAACTGATAGCCGGCTTCCATTCCTTCCGGGAAATTGATATTGAACTTAATTTTCCCATTGGTCTTCCAATCGAAGTAAATCCATGGCATAATCATAGGAACTCCAAATGCTGTGGTAAGCACAGGACCTCCACCAAGGGCCAGATTAGGATTAAAATGTCTGATAAAAAGAATTCCACCCTGCCCCAGTACATCATCAAAACTGATGTTTTCCATATCGGTATATACGCCTACTGATGCGGTCATCATCATGCTCCACTTCCTTCCTAATGGTCTCAAGTGCTGTATTCCAATCTGGGCATTCAGCATCTGATTGGGAAATAGCTGATTTTCATAATTTTTGTGGGTCATCTTTGCATAGGATCCACCGAGGAGCATAGACCAGGCCTTTACTTTACCATTGCTGTCTTTTTTTACAGACAACGGGATACTTAGATTCAGGTCTACTCTTTTAAAATCACTTTTAGAATTTGTTTTTAAGCTGTCTTCCGGACGGATATAACTGGAGGAAGCAATATACTCTGTTTTAAGCTCACCGGATATTCCGGATTGGGCATTGATCCAGTATCCTAATGGCAATACACAGCAGAAAACCGTCAAAAGGTTTCTCTTCATAATTTAAATTTTACGCAAAGAGAGCCCTTTGGCTGTTCTTCACAAAAATTACTTGATTAAGTGCCGGGATAGTATGACGACAGGATCAAATAGCAGGATTAAGAAAACAGCAAACCTTTGAAATGAAGTCTTTATATTCTGTTATATTTGTCTTTATAAAAACATCTGATGCAGTTTAGAAATGATATACAGGGTATAAGAGCCCTGGCCTTCTTTTTAGTCTTTATTTTTCATATAAACCACACCTGGCTGCAGGGTGGTTTTATTGGAGTAGATGTTTTTTTTGTCATATCAGGATACCTAATGACCTCCATCATTATTGATCAAAAGAATAAAGATACTTTCAGCTTTTATGATTTTTACTGGAAGCGTCTGAAAAGAATTTTTCCTGCTTATCTTTTTCTTATTATTGCAGCTACATTTGCAGGGTCTTTTATTTATCTGGCAAGGGATATCTGGACACTTCAAAAATCTGCTGGGGCTTCCGTGGTCTTTCTTTCCAACCTGTTATTTTCCCGTGGAGACTCTTATTTCGGGGCAGCATTGAATGAAAATCCTTTTCTTCATACCTGGTCTCTGGCTATTGAGATGCAGTTTTATCTGTTACTTCCTTTGCTTCTTATTTGGGTTAAAAGAAAATATTTATCTGCAGCCATAGTATTACTCATTATTGTTCTTACAGCCTATACAAGCATTTCAATGTATATGGAAAACAGCAATACCTCAACTTATTTTTCATTAGTATCCAGAATTCCGGAGTTCCTGATCGGAAGTTTTTACAGCCTTACTTTTAAAAACAAAATTAATTTCAGCAGATTGGGCAATACGATCTTCGCTTCGCTGAACCTGTTGGTATTGATATTATCAGCTGTTTTTATCAGTAAAGATTCTTTTTTCCCGGGAGTAATTGCTTTAATTCCGACGATAGCCACAGCAAACTTATTGGTGACCGGCAACAATTTTATTTCTGATTTTTTTGCAAAGAAAATCCCCGTTTATTTGGGAGAGCTCTCTTATTCACTTTATTTATGGCACTGGCCTATCATCTCATTTATAAGATATTACCATGATGAATATTTTTTAAGCCCCGGTGAAGTTATTTTTACGTGTATTCTAACCTTTGCCTCAGCATGGTTTTCCTATCGGTTTATTGAGAATTTCTTTAGAAAAAAGAATAATACGACCCTCATCCGGTACTCTATTTCAGGAGGGATCCTCTTGATTTTTATGGCTTTTTTAGTTCCGAAAGCAACTGCTGTTTATCAAATTCCGGAAGTATATACTTCGCCCACATTCGGCATGCTTTCCCATAATGAGAAAAATATTGAAATTTTTGGAAATAAAACTTCAAAAAACAATCACATTTTACTTATCGGCGACAGCCATGCACTTACTATTAAACCTTTTTTAGACTATATAGGAAAGCGAAATAATTTTTCTTTTTCCACGGTGACCACTGATGGAGTTCTTGCTTTAAAAGGAGTAAAGAGAGAGGATTACACCAGCAATGAAGTGAAGTTTTATGATGCTGCCCAGCAGCTTGTAGATTTTACCCAGCAGAATATCCAAAAAAACAGGATTATCCTGATTAACAGTTCTTCCTTTATAGAACCCATGTCCGCTTATGAATCTCTGGAAAAACTTGCGGGATCACTACGGCCGGATCAAAAGCTGGTTGTATTCAATACTTTTCCGTCTATTAACCGGGATCCTGTAAAAGTAAACCGGGATTACATCAAAAGAACTTCAGCCTCATTTAAAATCATCGGTAAAGAAAAAAATAAGCTGGCATTGGAAAAGCTTGCTGCCACGTATAAGAATGTCTATTTCTATGACTTGTCTAAAGGGGAGATATTTAAAAGCGTGCCCTTTTACAAGGATACGCTGATGTATTATAATGACTCCCACCTTAATACTTATGGTGCCATTTCTTTGGGTAAAGAGAAGGAAAAAGATTTTATGTCTTTCTTTACCCCTGTCATGGCAGAGAAAAAATAATCGCTGTATTTTTTAAACAGCACTTTTCTGGGTTTTAAAAATACGATAGCCGAACCAAACAGCAATCACCGCGATTCCTGTACGAGCAACCACCATCGGCATAATGGAATCTGCCTCTAAGAAACCTACGAATGCTGACATTAAAAAGGTAACCATCAGCTGCATAAATCCAAGTAAAGCCGCAGCTGTACCCCGTCCCTCTTTAAATGGAGATAAAGCATATGCTGAAGTAAGAGGAAATAAAATTCCTATAGCCAGTAATGAAACGTACAGCATCGCAATTTCCAACCCAACAGAAAGGTTTCCGGCAGCAATCAGGATATGAAGCGCACAGGTACACAACAACACAAGTGTAGCGATCAATAAAAGCTTTGCATTGCTTATTCTTTTAATCAACTTTGGAGTAATGTAGGCGGCAGTAATCAGCGCTAATGAATTAAAAGCAAATATGAAACTGAAAACACCGCTGGAAAATCCATGGATCTCCATAAACAGGAATGGTGCGTTAGAAATGTAAATAATAAGCGAAGCAAAGGCTACACTCCCAATCATGGTACTGTTGATGAAATCTTTATTGGTGATGATCATTTTCAGTTGATCCTTCAACCCTTTTTCATTCTCAATCTGATCCGGAAGGTTGATTTTAGCATTGGTTTCAGGAACATACTGATACACCATAAAGAGGGTAATGATTCCCATAATAACTAAAAAAGCAAATGAGCTGTTCCATCCCCGGAACTTAAGAAATACACTCCCCAGTAATGGAGCTACAATGGGAGCAATACCACTGATCTGGGACTGTTGGGAGAAAATAGTAACGGATTTCTGCTTATCATAAAGGTCAATAACTATTGCACGTCCAATAACAATGCCCGCACTTCCTCCAAAGGCCTGCAGAAAACGCATTGCCCATAAAACATAAATATCTGATGTGAAAAATATAGCTGTTGCGCCTACAATAAAAAGTAAAAGGCCACAATACAGCATGGGTTTACGTCCCTTTTTATCAGACAAAGGTCCCCATAATAACTGGCCAAAGGCAAATCCGGCAAAGAAAACAGAAATTGAGATCTGTATATGCCCGATATCCGTGTTAAAAATTTGGGCCATACTTGGGAAAGCAGGAAGATAAAGATCTATACTCAGTGACTCCAGGGTGTTCAGTAGCGCCAGGATAAACACTACAATATTCAAATTCTTCATAAATAGTATAAGCCTTCACAGGCGTTTTTTCTGGCTGCAAAGTTGCTTTAAAAAGTAGGAACACCCACGACAGGAACTGAAGAAAGACTAGCACAAACTGAGGGTTATTTTTAACACGCTGTGTCTTAGAGCTATTTTTAAGCAAGTAAAAAGTAACATTCTGAAGATTAGACTTTTCCGGACCTGAAGCTATCAGGATTATCACCCGTATGCTTTTTAAAAAATCGTGAGAAATAGGAAGCATCACTGAATCCCAGCTTAAACGCAATTTCTTTAACCGTTAAAGCTCCGAAACTCAATTCTCTTTTTGCTTCCAGAAGAAGCCGCTGGGCAACCATTTTCTTGATCGTAGTTGCTCTCGATAACCGTACAATATCATTAAGGTGATGGGAACTGATTTTTATTTTATCTGCATAGAAAGCGGTATCCCTGTGAACGGTATAATGCTCTTCTATCAGATTGATAAGCTTTTGGATCCGCTGTCTGTCTTTCATTAAAGGATCCTGTAAATTGATCTGGTCTGCAATGATAATACAGAATGCTTTCAAATACGTTTTAAGCAGTTCAATTCGTGAAGCTCTTTTATACTCCTGTTCCATAAGTGATATAATGGCATTACAGGCCTTTTCGCTCTGAGGATCTAAAGAAAAAGGAGCCGTTCCCCCGGTCAGTATGGATTCTATAGCGCAGGCTTCTTTAAATATTTCTCTTGTCACCGCAAGAACACATCCTTTTTCACCTTGCAATCTCATATTAAACACCTGCCCCGGAGCAATAATACAGATCTGTCCGTTACAAAGAAGGTGGCTTTCAAAGTCCAATTCCAGACGGCTGTTTTCCGGAACCTTTTTAAACCATATGATTTCAAAAAAATTATGCCGGTGGACATCATTAAAATTTTCCGGATGTCCTGTCTGCAAGGTACTCAGCTGAAATTCTTCAGAAGTCAGATCATGAACGGGGATATTTTTTTCTGATGAGTTCATAGCAAAAACAATGAGTATATAAACGGAAACCACAGCGAAAAAGCTGCGGTCTCCTACAATATTTACAATTAAATAAATTTTATCCGTTCTGCTGGCTGCCTAAAAAAGCATCCCAGCCCTGAGCTGTAAGGGCCACCAATTGGTTGGATCCTCTTGCTACCATAAAGTTTCCGTCTTCTTTTTCCACAGCATGTCCTATAATCGTAAAATCCGGGTGATTTTTGATTTTATCAAAGTCATTAGGAGAAATTGTAAACAGCAATTCATAATCTTCACCTCCGCTTAATGCCGTCATTACAGGGTTTAAGTTCATTTCATCAGCCGTAGTAATAGTAAGATTATCCATAGGTACTTTTTCTTCATAGAGTCTGAATCCTACTTTTGACTGATCTGAAAGATGCAGGATCTCAGAAGCCAGACCGTCTGAAATATCAATCATGGAAGTCGGTTTAATATCCAGCTGTTCCAAAATAGCTTTCACGTCTGTTCTTGCTTCAGGCTTAAGCTGTCTTTCCAGGATATAATCATAGCCTTCCATCTCCGGCTGCATATTAGGATCAGCAAGAAAAACAGCATGTTCTCTTTCCAGAATCTGTAATCCCATATAAGCACCTCCTAAATCACCTGTCACCACAAGAAGGTCATTCGGTTTTGCACCACTTCTTTTTACGATATTCTCTCCATTTTCGATCCCTACAGCAGTAATACTCATGACCAGCCCTGAGTTGGAGCTCGTGGTATCGCCTCCAATCAAATCGACTTTATATCTTGCACAAGCTGCCTGAATTCCAGCATAAATCTCTTCCAGAGCCTCCACCGGAAAACGGCTGGAAACAGCAAGGGATACAAGAATCTGAGTAGGAACAGCGTTCATAGCCGCAATATCGCTGAGGTTTACCACAACAGCTTTATATCCTAAGTGCTTTAATGGAACATATCCCAAATTAAAATGCACTCCTTCCGCCAGAACATCTGTTGTAAGAACTACTTTTTTATTTTCAGGATTAATAACTGCCGCATCATCTCCTACCCCAAGTTCCGAAGATTCATTGGATAGTGGAAAATACTCTGTCAGATGTTTAATAAGACCAAACTCGCCTAGTTTTGAAATGGGAGTCAGCTCCTGTGATTTATCTTCAAACATAAAATTTCTTTTTTGTACCAAGTTCAATGAAGTCATATTTTAATGACATTAAACGCTGAACTTTGATTATTGATTAAATTCCGCCGGATCAATATTATGTGGGTGAAAAGGGAATTTTTTGAAATCCTCTTTTGACAGCAATACTGTTTCCGGGGTTTTATATTTATTCATAGCCTCCATCACGTCATCCGGTGGAGTGGTCATTTTTCTCAGCATCATATCAATCCATACCCCTGTTGCTTCAGAGGTTGCACAATGGGCACCATCCGGAGTATAGAATTTATGTACAAAGCGGTAAATAGAGGAATCCTCTGAACATCCATCTATTTCCAGACTTACGATAACCGTCTGATCTGCATAGATTTCTTTAAAAAAAGAATATCTTTCGTGCAGGATCACCGGGCCTATTCCCCATCTGCTCAGTTGGGTAACTCCCATTTTTTCTTTGGTCATAAAGGCCATTCTGGCCTGAGCACAGTATTGTACGTATGATGAGTTGGCTAAATGCTTGTTGGCATCAAGATCACTCCATCGTACTTCGAATTTATGGTAAAATATCATTTGAAAATCGTTTTTAAGATCATAAAATTATATTCTCCAAAAATACTCAAATAAGATGGTTTATAAAAATTGTACTTTTGGAAAAATAATCTTCAGCATAGGATTGCATATACATGAAACAGATCATTATTATCGGAGGCGGTGCCGCAGGCTTTTTCTGTGCATCGAACCTTGACGAAAAGAAATATAATATTACCATTCTTGAACAGAACTCGGATGTCCTTCAGAAAGTGAAAATATCCGGAGGCGGACGCTGTAATGTGACTCACGCCTGTTTTGATCCGAGAGAGCTGGTACAGTTTTATCCCCGTGGAAATAAAGAATTATTAAGCGTTTTTACCAAATTTCAGCCGGGTGATACCATGGAATGGTTCGAGCAGCGTAACGTTCCCCTGAAAATTGAAAACGACAACAGAACTTTTCCTGAAAGCAATTCTTCGCAGACCATTATCAATACTTTTTTGAACGAAACCCAAAAGAAAAATGTCTCTGTGAAGACAAAATGTGTGGTAAAAGAGATTGAGAAGATAGAGGAAAAGTATATTGTAAAAACCAGTTCAGGAGATTTTGAGGCAGATTATATTGTTTATGCTACCGGAAGTTCTCCGAAATCATTAAAGATCATTGAAAATCTGGGTCATAAAATTGTGGATCTTGTTCCATCTCTTTTTACATTCAATAGTAAAGATGAGCTTTTACAGGATATTCCCGGGACCAGTTTTGAAAATGCAGAGATTTCGATTCCTGCATTAAAGACAGAGGAAAGCGGACCTCTCCTTATTACACATTGGGGCCTTTCGGGACCTGCCGTTTTAAAAATTTCTGCGTGGGAAGCCATAAGTCTGGCCAAATCAAAGTATCATTTTGAGATCGAAGTGAATTTTATTTCAAGATCTATGGATGAAGCGGAAGAAAGTTTCCAGAATTTTAAACAATCCAATCCGAAAAAGACGATTGGGCAGGCAAAGATCTTTGAAGTTACCAACAGATTCTGGCAAAAAGTACTGGATGTTTCAAAAGTTGATCTTAATAAACAAGTCTCTAATATTTCTGGAAAAGAAATGCAGAAAATCCTTGAAAACCTTTGCAAAAAAAAGCTGAAGGTTACAGGAAAATCTACGTTTAAAGATGAGTTCGTGACCGCAGGAGGTGTTGATTTAAAGGAAATTAACTTTAAAAATATGTCCTCAAAAATCCTTCCCAATTTTTATATTGCCGGAGAGGTTCTCAATATAGATGCGGTTACCGGAGGTTTTAATTTTCAGGCATGCTGGAGTGAAGGGTGGCTGATTGCACAGGACTTAAATACCTTAGAATTATGAAAAAGTTATCAATATTAGTTGTATTGCTGGCATTTGGTTTATGTTTTTCTCAAATACAGCACGAACAGAATTCTACAAAAACTTACACCAACAAAGCAGATACGCAACCTGAATTTCCCGGAGGGATCGCCTCGTTCAGAAGTCTTGTTATGAATAAATTGAATTTTAAAGCTTTATCATCACTAACCGGAACAGTAAAGTCAGAAGCTATATTTTTAATTGATTCCAAAGGAGAGATCAGCTCTGTGAACGCAACTGGAGATCATGAAGGTCTTAATAAAGAAGTGGTACGGGCCATCAGTACCATCAGCAGAAAGTGGAAACCTGCCACTTATAAGAATAAACCGGTTGAGTATTGGTATACCACACAAGTATCAGTAAGTCTTGATTAAAAAATATGCTTTCTGCCAAAAAAAACAACTCAAAACGCTTCAAGATCCTTTTGATTTTAGGATTCGGATATTTCTTTTGGCTGATGCTGAAAATCACTCTTGAATATATTCCTTTCAATCCAAATGTAAGCTTTCTGATGATCAAACAGACGGAAGTTCAGGACAGACCGGAATATCTCGTTTTTTTCTACATCCACGTGTATACCAGTATTTTTTTACTGTTTACCGGATTTCTGGCTATTCTCAGAAAGGATTTCGGAATAAGAAACTTTCACAGGAATATTGGAAAAGTCTATATTTTTTTAATCCTGATTCTGGCTGCACCCTCTGGAATCTACATGGGATTTTTTGCCAACGGAGGCTACCTTTCCAAAATCTCTTTCGTTATTTTAGGGAGTCTTTGGTGGGTTTCTACGTATAAAGCCTATCAGTCTGCAAAACAGAAAAAGTTTAAAGAACATAAGCAATGGATGTGGCGGAGTTTTGCCCTTACTTTATCTGCGATTACCCTGCGAATGTGGAAAGTTATTATTGTATATTTATTCCATCCCAATCCTATGGATGTCTATCAAATCATTGCATGGCTGGGCTGGATTCCCAATATCCTTTTGATTGAATATTTAATTACCAAAAAACAGATATGAAAATTTTAAATTACACCCTTACCGCTTTATTGGCAGTTTCTTTAATGAACTGTAAAAAGGACGGAAAAACCAGTGAATCAGGGAAAGATTCTCTAACCGCAAAAAAAAATTCTGTGGTAATCCCGGAGATCTATAAAGAATATTATGGAATTTATACCGGTGAATTTGCCGGCATGGAGAAAATGATTGACGAGTCGGATGGTTCTGAGTACGAAGGAGGATCTTATAAGAGGATTTCTTTAAAAATCAACAGGATAACAAAGGACAGCGTTTATGGACAAAGTATTGTAAGTGGAAACCAACGTCCTTTCAGAGGGGTCTTTAATGAAGCTTCAAAATTATTTGTCCTGGATGAGCCGGGAAATGATAAGACTGATGGACGGTTTGAAGTAAAGCTCAATGGCGACAGCTTAACCGGAAAATGGAACGCTTTCAATAAAACAGCCGTAAAAGCACCTGTTAAAACCCTGAAATTAGCAAAAAAAGAATTTGTTTATAACCCGAATTTCATGCTGGATAAAGATTCCAATCTGGTAGACTGGTCTAATCCGAAAGACTTTGTAGAAAAGTACACCGATGAGGAAACCGGAAAAACAGAAAGCTATAAAACCTCTAAAAACAGGGTGGCCTCTGAAGCCATATTCAGGCTTAATGCTTCCAAGCAGAAATTAACAGAAAAGGATCTTAAAAACTTAAGAAAACTTGATCTTGAGATCATCAAAAATTCTGTATTTGCCAGACACGGTTATTCTTTCAAAAAGGAAACCTATAGAAACTTCTTTGAACAAACAGACTGGTACATCCCTGTTTCCAGTAATGTAGATAACGAACTTTCTCCCATGGAAAAAGAAAATGTTGCCTTATTAAACCGCTTTACCAAGTATGCTGAAGATAAATATGACAGTTTCGGAAGATAAAAGTAAACTCATGAAAAAATATCTGCTTTTATCACTTGTGTTTTTAGGTTTATTTTCTGCCAAGGCACAACAGGACCTACTTACTAGCACACGTCCAAAGGCGAATTCTGTTTCTTCTCCCCATGCTCAGTCAAAAGATAAAAATCCTGAGTTTCCAGGCGGATTACAAGCTTTTCGAAAGGAATTTGTAAGTAACTTCCAAACACAGACTTTACTTGCATCGGGGATTAAAGAAGCTTCCGCTACGGCAATGTTTGTTGTAGAAAAGGATGGCAGCATGTCTGATATAAAAATAGAAGCTTACAAAAATGAAATCATAAGGGATGAGTTCCTAAAAGCGCTCAAAAAAATCAATACAAAATGGATTGCCGGTGAAAAAGACGGTGAAAAAGTGAGGATCAGAATGAGACAGCCCCTGATTTTTAAGACTGTAAAATAAATGCATCAATCTCAATAGAAAGCCTTCAGTTTTTTGAGGGCTTTATTTGTACAAGGACATATAGAAACAGACAGCCTACGGCGTAGCACAAAATGTCAATCCATGAGAAAGAATTTCCGATCACAATATACATCAGGCTTCCGGGTTTGAAACCCAGTTTTTCTGCAATATTGAAATATTGGGCAAATTCTATCACAAAGGAAAACGCCAGGATGCCGAGAATAAGCTTCCGGTCATTGCTTACCTTTATAAAACTCTTTACGAGGGTATAAAGAAGTATTACTACAATAACATCACCGAGATAGGCCCTAATAAAAAAGACATTCTTCAGTTCGGTAGCAATTACTACTTCTGTCAGGAAAATAAAAATACTAAAAAGCAGATATTTCAGGTTCAATTTAAATTTCATATGGATCATGTATACTGGATGCAGCCTTTATTATTATAAAATATAGGCCATAAAAAATCGGCATTCAATGAACACCGATCATAATTTTAGGCAAATATATTATTTCTTTACTTTGATCGTGCATCCGATAGCAACAGTTTTTGACATTTTCACCGGCTCTCCTTTGAGTAAAGCGTTGACAGCATCCTGAACATAATATTCAGATACATCATTCGGGTTATCATAATTATTGTCGATGGCACCAATATATTTTACAATATTTTTTCCATTTTCTCTCTGCAGTACAAAAACATGAGGTGTTTTTGTTGCTCCGTACTGAGGATAAATTTTCTGTCCTTCATCCACTAAATAAGGAAAGGTAAACCCTTTCTGTTTGGCTCTTTCAATCATCTGCTGATAACCGTCTTCAGGCTGCACATTAGGATCATTGGGATTAATGGCAATTACCGGATACCCCTGATTTTTAAACTTTTTATCCAGTTCTACAATTCGGTCTTCATACTTCTTTGCATAGGGGCAATGGTTGCAGGTAAAAACTACAATGAAGCCTTTAGCACTTTTAAAATCATTTAACGAGACCATTTTACCATCAATATTTTTCAGCTTAAAATCCGCGGCTTCGTCTCCTACTTCATACCCTTTTGAGTTTACTTTTTCATGCTGAGAGGAATGATTCTTATCATTCATTGTGGTGAAACTCAGCAGTCCCAAACCAATGGCGAATGTTGCTAATAAAATTTTTAAATTTCTCATATTCAATTATTTATTGTAGATTTTCTGTAATTATTTTTTCAAGTTCTTCTTTACCCATTTCTCCATCATTGAAATACACTTTTTCTCCATTTTTATAAAAAATAGTAACCGGAATATTTCCATCCCAGTTTTTTTCAAATTTCGGAATCCAGGTATTCATTCTTTTAATATCATCAAGCAAAACAACCTCGGCTGTGATGTTTTTAGTTTTAATAAATTTTAAAACCCTTTCTTTATCTACCAACCTGTCTAATGAAACCAGAATCATTTTAAATTTCGGATTACCGGCATACTGATTATTCACTTCCATAAAATGAGGCAGCTCTTTTACACAGGGAGCACAGGTAGTTGCCCAAAAATTAACAATAAGAAACCGGGAATCCTCCTGATGAATGCGTTTTTCAAGCTCTTCATATTTCATTACTTTCACTTCCGTTTGCTGGGCCTTGAAAACTGAAACAAATAGAAACAAAGTTATTATTGTTATTAAATTTTTCATATCCAAATGTAATAAAATATTATAAATCAGTCTTCTGCTCAGCCTACACATATTTAATTCTCTATTTTTTATTTTACACACAAATTGGTGTTTTATTTTTACGATCAGATTCTTTTTTTTGATATTTTTACACTCATTAAATAAAAGATAATGAAAAAAACTTATTTACTTCTGCCAATTTTCTTTTTGGCTTCATGCTCCAGCAGTGATGATGATATTGAAGCAGTGCTCAATAACGGCAATAATAACAATAACAATAATAATACCCCTGTTCTGGTCACCAAGATGGTAGCAGATGGAGATGTATCTACCTATACCTATAACGGAACCAAATTATCTGAATCTAAAAACCTCACGGACGGAACTGTTACAACCTTTTTCTATACAGGAGATCTGATTACGAAGTCTGTTACCTCTGGATCCAATTCTACCTATACTACGACTTACACTTATGATGGCAGCAGCAGATTAAGTAAAAAAGCAACGGTACATACAGCTACTAACCTTTCATCCACTACAGAAATCATATATACTTATCCATCACCCAATAATGTAAAAATGGTGGTTACTTTATCTACAGGTGGATCCAGTGTGACAAAGGCATATACCAGAAATGCAATATTAAATGCAGATGGTTCAATTAAAAACTGGACAGAAACTGTGACAAGCCCACTCCCATCAGGGGGATTTGATACAGGAAATGGCATCTTACAACCTATCGTTTATGATACAAAAAATGCTCCTTTCAAAAATGTAACAGGGTATTTGAAACTGATGGATCAGGAAGATGAAAACGGATCAGCCCATAATGTCACAGACTACAAAAATGTGATTCAGTATTCTATTTCTACAGGAACCGAATGGACCATATTCAGCTCCATTTACGTTTACAATGCAAGTGGCTATCCTATAAAAGATACCCGGAAATATTATGATAAGACGGGCAGCTCTGTTACCAATACAGAAGTCACCACTTATGAATACAATCATTTATAATACAGGAGAGCTTAGGCTCTCTTTTTTATTGCAAAGAATAGCTATTTTACTCACAATCAGTAGAATTAATTGATAAAATTTGTATATTAGCATACAACCAAATTAAAATTATCATGAAAAAATCAATCCTTCAAAAAAGAAAACTTTCAAAAAAAGAAATGAAAGAAATCAGTGGAGCAAGACCACACTGCCCATTGGTATTGAGCTGTTTTGACCCGAATACAGGACAGGAAATGTCTGGAGTGTACGGCATTCAGGACGGACCTTGCTGTTAATTATCTCAGCGTAAACAAGAACATGTAAACCTATAACTTTAATCCAAATCATTATGAAAAATTCAGACATTCAAAAGAGAAAACTCACGAAGAATGAGTTGAAAGAAATCAATGGTGGTGCCGCTGCCTGTGCAGAAGGCCTATGTAAACTTAGAGGAGTAAGCCATTTTTTAATTATTGGCCCTAGAGGTGCAGATGGATACTGCTGCTAACGACAATAAAATTAAAAAAAATGATTGGATTACCCTCCAATCATTTTTTTTATAGAATTCAGCTTCATTAAAGCTTCAATAGGTGTCAGTGTATTGATATCTATTTTCGTCAGTTCTTCACGGATATTCTCCAAAACAGGATCATCCAGCTGGAAGAAAGAAAGCTGCATATTTTCTTCTGTTACCCTTTTAATATTCTCAGATGTTCCTCCGCCCTGAGTTCTGCTGGCTTCAAGGGTTTTCAGTATTTCATTGGCTCTGTTGACTACTTTTGCAGGCATTCCCGCCAGCTTTGCAACGTGGATACCAAAACTATGCTCACTTCCACCCGGAATCAGTTTTCTTAAGAAAATAATATTTCCTTTATTTTCCTGAATAGAAACGTGGAAATTTTTCACCCTTTCAAAATTCACGGTCATTTCATTCAGCTCATGATAATGGGTTGCAAATAAGGTTTTAGCCTGTGTAGGATGCTGATGAAGATACTCTGCTATAGCCCAGGCAATAGAAACCCCATCATAAGTAGATGTTCCGCGTCCGATCTCATCCAAAAGAATCAGGCTTCGTTCGGAAATATTGTTCAGGATATTTGCCGCTTCATTCATCTCTACCATAAAAGTAGACTCTCCGGCAGAAATATTATCTGTAGCTCCTACCCTGGTAAAAATTTTATCCAATAGTCCGATTTCAGCATGTTTCGCAGGAACAAAGCTTCCGATCTGTGCCAAAAGACATACAATGGCCGTCTGACGTAATATTGCCGATTTACCGGCCATGTTAGGCCCTGTAACCATAATGATCTGCTGTGAATCTTTGTCTAAGAAAATATCATTCGGAATATATTTTTCTCCTAAAGGAAGTGCATTTTCAATAATCGGATGCCTAGCTTCCTGCAAGTCAATAGCATATCCGTCATTCAAAACAGGTTTTGTATAACTTTCAGAAACAGCCAGTTCCGACAATCCGGAAGCTACATCAAGCTGAGCAATGATATTGGAATTCTCCTGAATCTGGTCAATATACACCATTGTTTCGCTGCAAACATTTCTGTAAAGCTCATTCTCCAGGACACTTATTTTCTCTTCAGCACCCAGAATCTGGCTTTCATATTCTTTTAATTCTTCCGTAATATACCGCTCCGCATTCACAAGGGTTTGTTTTCTTAACCAGTCATTGGGAACTTTATCTTTATGGGTATTTCTGACTTCAATATAATATCCGAAAACATTGTTAAAATCAATTTTAAGACTTGTAATTCCTGTTCTTTCTATTTCCCGCTGGCACATTTCATCAAGGAATCCACGGCCTTTGTTTTGAAGACCTCTCAATCTGTCAAGTTCTTCAGAAACATCATTTTTAATGACATTTCCTTTGGCTATGCTTACCGGAAGTTCTTCATTAAGATTATTCTGTAAAAACTTAATCAGCTCTTCCAGGTCATACAGAGGCTCCAGCCAGGCCAATACATCGGCATGAGGATGCAGAAGTCCTTTTATTGTATGAATATTGATTAAACTTTGACGAAGGTATCCAAGCTCTTTCGGAGAGATTTTTTCAGCCGCCAGCTTTCCCATTAACCTGTCCAGGTCAGAAATTGATTTTAACAGCTGACAGATCTCATATTTCAACCCGTCATTTTCATTTAAGAAATCTATCAGGGAAAGTCTTCTCATAATCTCATCCACAGATTTTAAAGGAAGGATAATTCTCCTTCTCAACAGCCTTCCTCCCATGGGAGTAGACGTTTTATCTATAATATCCAACAGTGATTTCCCCTGTGGATTGCTTGGATATACAATCTCCAGATTCCTTAAGGTAAAATTATCCATCATCAGATAATCTTCCTGAGGAATAACCTGAAGTTTGGTAATATGAGCAAGCAGGTTATGATGGGTATCTTCTACCAGGTAGGCAAAAATTGCCCCTGCTGCAGTAATGGCTAAAGGCAGGTTTTCTACCCCAAACCCTTTTAAAGAAGACGTTTTAAAATGGTTCGTCAATTTCTCATAGGCAAAATTATATTGGAAAGCCCAGTCTTCAAGTTTAAAAGCATTTTTATTTTTAAACTGTTCCGGAATCTGGACACTCCTCTGGTATATAATTTCACTGGGATCAAAGGTACTGACGATATGTAAAAGCTTCTCGAGATTCCCTTCACTCACCAAAAATTCTCCTGTAGAAATATCTACCAGCGCAATTCCATATTTCTCTTTCTCTTTGTGTAAAGAAAGCAGGAAATTGTTCTTTTTTGAATTTAATACCTGGTCATTGAATGTCACTCCGGGAGTAACCAGTTCTGTCACTCCTCTTTTTACAATTCCTTTTACCATTTTCGGATCTTCCAGCTGGTCACAAATTGCCACTCTCATTCCTGCTCTTACCAGTTTGGGTAAATAAGAGTCTACGGAATGATGGGGAAATCCCGCCAATTCTATGCTTCCGTCCCCGTTGGCTCTTTTTGTAAGGACAATTCCCAGAATCTGAGAGGTTTTCACGGCATCCTGCCCAAAAGTTTCATAAAAATCCCCTACCCTGAAAAGTAAAAGTGCATCAGGGTATTTAGCCTTGATGGTATTATATTGAGTCATTAACGGAGTTTCCTTCTTCAATTTTGCCATAGTAAAAAATGAGCCCCAAATTTAAAGAAATAAATCCATGGTTACAGAATTGTTTATCGGTTAATCTCTGATATACTTTTCCCTATCAGGAATTAATTGTATTTTCACCTTAAAATACAGTCTATGGAATTTCCTGTGTTAGAAACTGAAAGACTTCTGCTGCGCCAACTTACCCCTGAAGACTCAAAAGACCTTTTTGAGTATTTTTCTTTGGAGGAAGTAATGAAATATTATGATCTGGAAGCATTCAAAACAGAAGAAGATGCGGTAAACATTATCCGGCACTTTAACAGTGAATTTGAAAAAGGAAAGGGATTCCGATGGGCGCTGGAACTGAAATCTGAAAATAAGGTAATAGGCACCTGTGGCTATCACAACTGGTATCCGGAACATTTCAGAGCAGAGATTGGCTATGAACTGAATCCCATATTCTGGAGGCAATCCTATATGAAGGAAGCTATTCTTCCTATTTTAACATTCGGGTTGGAGAGTATGCAATTACACCGTGTAGATGCTTTTATCGATCCGGAGAATATCTCTTCCGAAAAACTTTTATCTTCCTTAAACTTTAATGAAGAAGGTACTTTAAAAGACTATTTCTTTGAAAAAGGAAAATTCGTGGATGCGAAACTTTTTGGACTGATCAATAAATAACCAGAATTTAAAGTATAAGATAAAACGCAAGGATCACAAAGAAACTAATTTTCAGCATTTTTTTCGTCTGCAAAGGCGTTACACTTATCAAAGTATTATAATGGTTTAGCTGAGTGTAACGCCTTTGCGAACCCTTATAAAATTAATATATTAGAAATATTGCGAGCTTAGCGTTAAAACCAAACATTCTAAACTTCGATAGGTTACTTTTCAGTTTTCAAATGTTTTTCCAAGGCTTCAGAGCTTTTTTTATACGCCCATTTTTGTTTATAATTTACCCAATCAGCCTTAAAAAGTTTACGCATAAGTTTATCGGTATATCTCATAATAAAAACATGATACAGCATATTGGCAAAAACCTTCGGTTTATTGGGAAGTGCCCTCAGGGATAATGAAAAGCCAGGCTCCAGATATCTGTTGAAATGCCAGAATGCTCCCGGAATAAAAAGGGCATCACCATGTTCCATGAAAATTTCATATCCTTCCGCATATTTCAATGCCGGAAATTTTTCATAATCCGGATTCTCATAGTCCACATCATAGATGGTATGAACAGATAACGGCACTTTATATAAAAAGGCAGACTGCTTCTGATCAAATAATAAAATCCTCTTCTTCCCTTCAAAATGAATATGCATAAAGTCTCCCAGGTCCACATCATAATGCATTAAAACATGTGCCTCACTTCCTCCAAAAAAAAGCGTAGGAAGTCTTTTAAAAAACTTTATCCCCAAATCCGGATATGTAAAATTCTTAAGCAGTTCCGGAAGCCTGTCTGTAATGATATAAAAAAAAATGCGAAGATCTGAAGGCTTAGTTTTTATGGTATCAATATAATCCTTCATTTTCATCTTTGTTACCGGAGCATCTGAATTTTTAGCAGCATCAGCCGGTTTATTATCATATAACGGAACTTCCTGCTCACCAGCTTTGTCACGGATATAGCCCAGATTCCACTGATCAAAAGCTTCCCATCGGCTGGCAAAATTTTTAATCAGAAGAGGTTTTTGTTTTTTAAAATAATTCTTTTGAAAATCTTCTTTACTGATATCATTGACTACATCTACGTTTTCGAGGATCATTATTTTGGTATTTTGTGCGAAATAAAAATAGTGATTTTTTTGAAACCTGCGGAAACGTTATAGAAAGTAAAGATGACAAATAACAAAGAGACAGAAGATTAGATATACTATTTATCCATTACATAAGCCTGCCAGAAAAAGGACAGAATGATGAATTACATGCTTTATTTTAATACATATAACAACACCCAAATTATTCCTCCAAAAATAATAACAGCACAGCCCTGAGGACTTCCAGAGCCTTTTTTTCTGCCAAAAGTATTTACATAATGTCCACTCACCCATGTTCCATTTTTTTTGAAATGCCCTTTTCTATAATAGCTCATTTTATTTTTTTAACAAAATAAAGAGCTTTATCAGAATATATTTTACGGTTTCCCGTACGCGAACACTAATTGAAAAAAAATTATATTTGTAGTATATGCGAATTTATGAGAGCCTATAATACCAAGCATTTCCTTAAAATACTTTTCAGCTTACACAAAAGTGACACTTTAAAAATACTTTTCCCAAGTATGATTCTTATAGGATTATATTCCTGGGGGATTCAATATTTAGAAGTGGAATATTTTCACCTGACTTCAAAATCAGGGATCAGTAATGTAGGAATGATCCACTCCTTACTGGGGTTTGTGCTATCGCTCTTATTGGTTTTCAGGACCAATACCGCGTATGACAGATGGTGGGAAGGAAGAAAATTATGGGGAAAGCTGGTGAATGATTCCAGAAATTTTGCGGTAAAAATAAATACAATTCTGGGTGACAGCCGTCAGGATGCTGAGCAGATCGCAAGATATTTAAAATTTTTCCCTCACTTTCTGGCAAAACATCTTTCCAAAGAATCTACAAGGCTGGCTTTGGATGAGGATTATTCTGAGATTGAACAATCATTAAAAAACCATGGGCCAAGCGAAATTGTTATCCTTTTAAGCCATAAACTGAATCAATTAAAAAAAGAAGGTAAAGTTTCAGAGATTGAAATGGTTTATTTGGATACTCAGCTATCTGGCTTTTTGGATGTATGCGGAGGCTGCGAAAGAATTAAAAATACTCCTATCCCTTATTCATATTCCTCTTTTATTAAGAAATTTATTATTCTGTATGTCTTTGCCCTTCCCATTGCGTATGTCATTACTATCGGGCTGTTTATGATTCCCCTTACGGTCTTTGTATATTATGTCCTGATGAGTTTAGAGCTTATTGCAGAAGAAATTGAAGATCCTTTTAATAATGATGAAAATGACATTCCTATGGAGATGCTGGCACAGAATATTGAAAAAAATGTTCATCAGATTATGGGTAGAAAATAAGAAATCAACCTTTTAAAGGCTGATTTCTTTAAGTTCACCGTCTGCTTTAATTTCAACAAACTTACTTTCCCGGTTAGCCGCAGAATATCCGTAGAAAAATGTATTGTATATAGGAGTAGAATACATATAGCCTCCCATACCATTGTAAGTATCTGTTGTGCCTGTTTGTTTCTGATAATTTGCCGTTGCCGTAAAATTGATAATTGTTTCAAGATAATACTTTCCTGGCTTCAGTTTTTCAAACTTAAATCTACCCCGGTCATCTGTTAATGCTTCTACTCTGTATTTAAAAGCATCTTCGGACATATAAACGGTAGTTTTTTTATTTTCATACTTCTTTCTCATATTATAAAACTCCTCAAAATAAGGGGTTACCGGAAAAAGCATAACCACCGTTCCTTGTCTGGCATAATGCTTTTCTCCCAATAGGGGCTTAATGCCAAACGTCGTTTTTTGCTTTGTAGAAGCTACTCCTTCAATGGTAGAATTTCCGAATGCCAGCATATCTCTGGCAAGTTTTTTATCAAAAAAAGCTTGGGGATAATACGTATTCTGAGCGTGCAAATAAATAAAGCCCAGCATCGATATGAATAAAGTAAGTAATTTTTTCATAGTATATTTTTGAACCAAATATAAGTATTTTAGTATTTTTGAAATAAAAATAGCTATGAAATACTTTTTTATATTACTTTTCTCCGCGTCTGCTGCTCTTTCAGCTCAGAAACCCTGCGGCTATAAAGACGGATTACAGGAAGGAAGCTGTAAAGAATTTTACGAAAATGGACAGGTAAAAAATGTGGTAGAATGGAAAAAGGGAAAGATAGATGGTGACGCTGTTTATTACCACGACAATGGTAAAGTAAAGGCCAAGGGAGAAAATAAAAAAGGATATAAATATAAAACCTGGGAGTATTACGACAAAAATGGCATTCTTACCTCTAAAGAATATTACAGAAACGGCGAAAAAAATATCTATGATGATAGTTCTACCGCTACATTCTACTTTCCCAATGGGAAAATAAATGAGGTTTCCAATTATAAATTCGGGAAACTGGATGGTGCGAGCACCCTTTATCACGAAGACGGAAAAACGATAAAACAGGTGGGGCAACATGAAAAAGGACTGGCTGAAGGGAAATGGAAAACGTATTATCCCTCCGGAAAACTAGAACGGGAAACGGAATTAGTCAATGATAAACGCAATGGCAACAGAATTTATTACCGGGAAGACGGAAGCATTGAAAAAACAGAGGTCTACAGAGACGGAAAATTAATCTCAACAAAATAATACAATTGGTACAGAAACTAAAGCTGGAAGAGCTTAACAGAATAGATGTTGAAACATTTAAAAAAGTAGAAAAGATTCCATTGGTTATCATTTTAGATAATCTCAGAAGCATGCATAATGTAGGAGCAACCTTCAGAACAGCAGATGCTTTTTTGATTGAAAAAATAATTCTTTGTGGAATCACTCCTCAGCCACCCCATCGTGAGATCCATAAAGCGGCATTAGGAGCTACAGAAAGTGTAGACTGGGCACATGAAAAGGATATTAATATCACTATTGCTGATTTGAAAAGCAGAGATTACGAAATTATAGGGATTGAACAGACTACCAACAGTCAGATCATTACAGACTTTACCATTGACCGGTCAAAAAAATACGCCCTTATTTTAGGAAATGAAGTAGAAGGAATAAGTGATGAGGCATTACCCAATATTGATGTTTTTCTGGAAATTCCACAGCTTGGTACAAAACACTCTCTTAATGTAAGTGTATGTGGCGGAATTGTCATGTGGGAGTTTGCAAAAGCCCTAAAATAAAAAAACTGCATATGTCATTAATAGACAGTGCAGTTTGAAATAAATCTAATAAAAAGTAAAAATGAAAGGCGACAAAGGTACTTTTTTTTTCGGCACGAACAAATTTTGAGGTCATTTTTTTTGACTGATCACAAAAAAAGTCGCGTTTTCAGAAAAAGATTCATTTAATTTTTTATAAATTAGCACAATGTTTATCAAGGACTATATCTCAAAAGACTTTCCGTGTTTTAGCTTATCTGACTCAATAGAGTCAGCAAGGAATATGTTGGAAGACTTTGGATATTCCCATATTTTCATTAAAAAATCCCACCATTTTTATGGGGCCATCGCCAAAGATTTCCTTTATGAGGAAGATGGAGGCACACTGAAGGATCTTGAACATCAGCTTGAACGGTTTGCCATTCTGGAAGACAGTAATGTTATGGATAGTATCCGGCTGTTTTATACTTTCAGCTCTAATGTGATCCCTGTAATCAATAAGAATGAAAAATATTTAGGGTATATTACCTGTGAAGATGTTTTTCAGGACCTTTCCCGGTATCCGTTATTTTCAGAAACCGGAGCTATTCTTACCATAGAAACTCCTGCCAGAAAATATTCAATGACCGAGATCGCCAATATTATTGAAAGCAATAACTCAAAATTTTATGGCGGATTTATAAGCTTTATGTCTGATGAGGTCATTCACATCACCATAAAGATCAGTAATGAAAACCTGGCCTCGATAGATTCTACTTTTGACCGGTATGATTACAGAATTGTTGAGAAATATTATTCTGATGAGAAATCCGATCTGTTTAAAGACCGATTTGGTTTTTTTCAAAAATTTATAGAAATATAACATGAAGGCAGCTATATATTCTCAGAAAAAAGATCTTGATACTTTTTTATACTTAAGCAAGTTTATCTCTGAGCTTGAAAGCAGAGGTGTAAAATCCGTTCTGTATGATGAAATGGCTGAAGCGCTTCAATTTTCAAAAATTTTCGAAACTTTTAACAATAAGCAGGATCTTGTGGATAAAGAAGTGGATCTTTTCTTCACTTTTGGTGGAGACGGAACCATTGTTAATTCTTTAACCTTTATCGAAGATCTTGAGATCCCTGTCGTAGGAGTCAATACCGGAAGACTGGGATTTTTAGCTTTTTTCACCAAAGAAGAAGCATTCAAAGAATTAGATTCTATCTTAAAAGGAGATGTAAAAACAAGCCGCCGGTCTGTGATAGAAGTGGTTTCTCCAAAGCTGAAAGACTCTTTCCCTTATGCACTCAATGACGTTACCGTTTCCAGAAAGGAAACAACATCAATGATTACTGTAGATTCATTCATCAATAATGAATTTCTGAATGTATTTTGGGGAGATGGCGTGATTATTTCAACACCCACCGGCTCTACCGCCTATTCATTAAGCTGCGGAGGCCCTATAATCTCTCCCAATAATGAAAACTTTGTCATTACCCCAATTGCTCCTCACAACCTGAATGTGAGACCCTTAGTAGTGAATGATAAAGTGGAAATAAAATTCAAAGTGGAAAGCCGTGTACCACAGTATTCTCTTTCCTTAGATTCCAGGTTGATACACATTGAAACAGATAAGGAAATCATCATCAGGAAGGCAAGTTTTCAGCTTCTTCTGGTACAGCCGAATAATTTAAGTTTCTACGAAACCATTCGCCAGAAGCTACTTTGGGGAAGAGACAAAAGAAATTAGTCATTTCCTAAAAATGATTACCTTTACAGGAATAAAAACACCTAATAAATTTATAATAAAAAGTAAAACATGAGCAGAATTTTTCCGGCAGGAGTTGCCACAGGTCAGTTAGTTACTGATATTTTTCAGTATGCTAAAGAAAACAAATTTGCATTACCTGCAGTCAATGTAATTGGATCAAGCAACGTAAACGCTACTATGGAAACAGCAGCAAAATTAAATGCTCCTGTAATTATCCAGTTTTCAAATGGCGGAGCTGCTTTCAATGCAGGAAAAGGATTAAGTAATGACGGACAAAAGTCTGCCATCTTAGGAGCTATCGCAGGAGCAAAACATATCCATACTCTGGCAGAAGCTTACGGAGCAACGGTAATTTTACACACAGACCACTGTGCTAAGAAATTACTTCCTTGGATCGACGGATTAATGGATGCTAACGAAGAATTCTTCAAGCAGACAGGAAAATCTCTTTACTCTTCTCACATGCTGGACCTTTCTGAAGAATCTTTGGAAGAAAATCTTCACATCTCAGCTGAATATTTCGAAAGAATGGCTAAACTTAAAATGACGCTTGAAGTAGAAATAGGAGTTACAGGAGGAGAAGAAGACGGTGTTGACAATTCAGACGTTGATAATTCTAAATTATATACTCAACCGGAAGATGTAGCCTATACGTATGAAAAACTAAAAGCTATTTCTGACAACTTTACTATTGCAGCTGCATTTGGTAATGTACACGGAGTTTACAAGCCAGGAAATGTAGTTCTTACTCCAAAAATCCTTGACAATTCTCAGAAATATGTTCAGGAAAAGTTCGGAACTGCTGCCAAGCCGATCAACTTTGTATTCCACGGAGGCTCAGGATCTACCTTAGAAGAAATCAGAGAAGCTATCGACTATGGAGTCATCAAAATGAATATCGATACTGACCTTCAGTTTGCATATACAGAAGGAGTAAGAGATTATATGGTAAACAATATTGATTATTTAAGAGCTCAAATCGGAAACCCTGAAGGAGAGGAAAAACCTAACAAAAAATTCTACGACCCAAGAGTTTGGGTAAGAAAAGGTGAGGATACATTCTCTACAAGATTGGTGAAAGCATTTGAAGATTTAAATAACGTAAATACTTTAAAATAAATTTGTAAAAAGTAAAATGTATAAAGTACAGGGTAATCATAACACTCTGTTTTTATACATTTTGCATGATACATCGTACATTAATACAAATAAAAAATGGCATTCGACTGGTTTAAAAGAAAAGCAAAAAACATTACCACTTCTACTGATGAAAAAAAGGATGTTCCAAAAGGCCTTTGGCATCAGACTCCATCTGGAAAAGTTGTGGAACACGATGAACTAAAGAGAAATAACTATGTTTCTCCTGAAGACGGATTTCATGTGAGAATAGGAAGTGCAGAATTTTTTGACATCCTTTTTGACGGAGGTAAATTTACCGAACTGGATGCTAATGTTGAAAGTATTGATATCTTAAACTTCAAAGATACAAAGCCGTATAAAGACCGTTTAAAAGAAGTAAAAGCTAAAACAAAACTTACAGATTCCATCAGAAATGCTGTAGGTACTGTAAAAGGAACTGAAATGGTGGTTTCTTGTATGGATTTTGCTTTCATAGGAGGATCTTTAGGTTCTGTAATGGGTGAAAAAATCAGAAGAGCAGTAGATTACTGTATTCAGCACAAACTTCCTTATATGATCATCTGTCAGTCTGGAGGAGCAAGAATGCAGGAAGCTACTTATTCTTTGATGCAGCTGGCTAAAGTTCAGGCTAAACTAGCTCAGCTTTCAGAAGCGGGGCTTTTATATATCGCCTACCTTTGTGATCCTACTTTTGGTGGAATTACAGCTTCTTTCGCTATGACGGCTGATATCATCATGGCTGAACCGGGAGCTCTTATCGGGTTTGCGGGACCAAGAGTTATCCGTGAAACGATCGGAAGAGATTTACCGGAAGGATTCCAGACATCAGAATTCTTACAGGAAAAAGGATTTGTAGACTTTATTGTAAAAAGAACTGAAATTCAGGATACTGTAGCTAAAACAGTTAATTTTTTAGCGGTAAAAGCATAGTATCTTTAATCTAAACAATACAATCTCTCTCTAATTGGGGAGAGATTTTTATTTATGAGGACTTTTAAAATAATTTTTGATACCATCCGGAGTATGAGCTTTAAAAAGATTATGCGTCTTTTATCGCTTGTTCTCCCCCATCCTCTTTTTGCCATATTAAGCTTTCATGCTACCGTTCAGGCTTTCGCCATTGCACAGAAGAAATTCCCTGAAACAGCCTCTAATAATGGCATAGGAAATGCCTTCAGGCATGCATTATGGTCTTGTTTCATCACCTCATACTGCTGTAAGGTTTCTTCCCCTAAAAAAGCACTGGATTTTTGCAAAAGAATGACGGATATGCATGAAGAACTGTTTCCCAATAAACCTTTGGAAACCAAAATGGATCTTCATAATAACAAAATCGGAATGGATTATTTCATGGAGCTCCTGCCTGGTATTCACCGTCAGTTCTTTGAAAAAAATTTCTTCATTGATGGGTTGGTAAAGAAAATGGATGATGCCAAGGTACTGAAAAATCTGGATGATGATTTTGAAGGTCATCTGGTTTATCTTGAAGAGTAATATTTTTTGTTTCAAACGCAGAGAATACGCAAAGGGATGATAAATCCTTATGCATATTTTCGGTCGCAAGGCACTTCGTTCAGCAAGGATCTCTAACTTATGAACTCTGCCAAGTGTTAACGCCGCTGCGATCGTAATTTTTACTTCCCAATAAAATCTTGGCGAACATAGCGTTAAAATAAATCAGCATACAAAAGGTGGAAATCAAAGATTTTTAAAGATTAAGGACTTTTCTCAGCTGCATAATATTTATTTTACAGAAACTAAAGTGTTTAATTCTTTTATCCCCTTTGTGGTTTAAAGTATTTTTGATAAGTTTAAACAATTAATTAAATCGGATGGTTCTCAGCAGAATTTGGTCGGCTTTTATTATCATCGCCATAGCCATTGCAAGTATAAAATACATTTCATCAAGTCACTACAAAACCATTTTCAATGATATGGTGGTAGGGAAAGGTGGAGATACAGTTCAAATTGCATCACAGCAGATGAGCGCCCTCACTCCCATTGTCAGAGACAGCCTGATGAAGAAAAATGATTTTGCAGACAGCAGAATTCACTATAAAACAGACTCTTTAAAGCAGAATGTAAAGGTTTACCGTGTTCAGGAAGCTGATGGTGTCATCGGAACTTCGGAAACAGCCGTAAAAATATGTATTGGCCTTATTGGTATCATGACCCTTTTCATGGGGTTCATGAGTATTGCTGAAAAAGCAGGAGGAATTAATCTTCTGAGCCGTTTCATTCAACCTTTTTTCTCAAAACTCTTTCCCGATATTCCCAAAAATCATCCCGCTTTCGGACATATGCTGATGAATTTCAGTGCCAATCTTTTGGGACTTGATAATGCGGCAACACCTTTTGGGTTAAAAGCCATGGAAAGTTTGCAAAGCTTGAATCCCAATAAAGATACTGCCAGCAACTCTCAGATCATGTTTCTCTGCCTTCATGCCGGAGGAATGACCCTGATCCCCGTATCCATTATCGCTATCAGGGCATCAATGGGCTCAAAAACACCTACTGATATCTTCCTTCCCTGTATGATTGCTACTTTTGCAGCAACATTGGCCGCCATGATTATCGTTTCTTTATATCAGAAGATCAATCTGCTTCGGCCGGTAGTTATTGCCTATGTAGGAGGAATTTCTGCAGTGATTGCTTTACTGGTAGTTTATCTCGTACAGCTAAGCAAGGATGAACTGGACGATTTCAGCAAAGTATTGAGCAACGGACTGATTCTCTTTATATTCCTGGCTATTGTACTGGGTGCCGTTTATAAGAAAATCAATGTTTTTGATGCTTTTATTGAAGGAGCAAAAGAAGGTTTTACCACCTGTGTAAAGATTATCCCTTATTTGGTTGGAATGTTAATTGCCATCTCGTTATTAAGAACTTCCGGTGTTTTTGATGTAATCATCGACGGAATGAAATGGGTTGCCAACGTTGCCAGCCTTGATCCCCGATTTGTTGACGGACTTCCAACAGCACTCATCAAACCTCTATCCGGTTCCGGAGCAAGAGGAATGATGGTGGATACCATGGGTACTTTTGGACCCGACAGCTTCCAGGGACAGCTTGCTGCCGTTCTGCAGGGAAGCTCAGATACCACATTCTACGTAATCGCCGTTTATTTTGGCGCCGTAGCGGTAAAGAACACGAGATACACGGTAATTGCCATGCTTCTCGCCGATCTTGTGGGTATTATTACGTCTATTGCTCTAGCTTATTTGTTTTTTGCATAACCAGTTGATAGTTGCCAGGTATTAGTTTTAACTGTTAAAAAGTTATTAATGAGCTACGAAAAACTTGATATTTATAATATTGCTTTTGAGTTGTTTATTGAAACACACCAGCTTTCTCTTATATTACCAAAATATGAAATATATGAGCTGGGCAGCCAGCTAAGACGGTCCGCAGATTCTGTTGTGACCAATATTGCTGAAGGATATGGAAGAAATAATTACAAAGGAGACTTTATCAGATTTCTTACCTACTCTCAAGCTAGCTGTGATGAAACAGTATGCCATCTATCAAAAATAATAAGGCTTTACCCGGAATTAAGTACAGGCTTTAAAGAAAAAGCCGAGCAATACAAACTCTTAGGAGGAAAAATTAACAACTTTATAAAATACGTCCGGCTAAGCTGGCGAACATAACTACATAATCAGCAACTAGCAACTAGCAACTAGCAACAAAAATAACCCATTATGATTACAGATAAAGAATTTACCCTAAGACTCATCCGTCAATTGACCCAGGCACTGGAAAAGCTTATTTTAGATAAACCGGAAGAAAGTTTAATGCAGAAAGAACTGGATTTTGATACACTCATGCGAGATATTTTTAAGGTGAGTTTTACCGAAATCTCTTCAAAGACTAAAGAAGAGCTGATAGAAATAGTCAATGAAAGACAGGAAAGGGACCATAAAGATTATTACGAAATGCTGGGTAATCTTTTCTATTTCACAGGAAAACAAGGTCAAAACAATGATTTTCTGGACAAAGCAAAAACGTTTTATGAGCTGTATCTTCAGACCAGTGGAATTTTTGCTCTTCCTGTCATCAACAGAATTAATGAAATAAAAAAAGCACTTGAATAAAGTGCTTTTGTATGTTAGAATGTTATTTTATACGTTCCGGTTGAAGATGTGCTGGCTTTTTCGGCCTTTACATACTTCTTAACCCATGTAACGGATGTAGAAGATACACAGGGATCTGAAACGCCTCCTACTCTTCTTGCAGAAACTACATTTCCTGCTTTATCTACGGTATAAGCAATGGTAATAGACCCACTTGCAGTACAGCTATGAGCAGGCTGAGCTCCTCCTCTACCCATTGTTCCGGGAATATATCCAACAAGCTTTCTGTCTATTCCTACCTTACTGTCTCCGTTTCCGTCTCCGCCTAAGGGATCTCCGGCGTTTCCAATGCCCTCACCAGTTCCTTGGCTTCCTGCTTTTGTACCTCTTCCTTTGATCAGGTTTCCGATAGCGGCATTCCCCTTTCCATCCCCATTTCCTGTTTTGGAATTTGCAGTGGCAGCCCCTGCTTTTTTAGTGTTTTTAGAGGCACTGGTGCTGGTAGTTTCTTTTTTATTTGTTTTTTTTGACTCCTCTTTTTTAGGAACTGTTGTTTTCGAGTTATTTCCTGTGATCACCTTTTCCTTCACTTCAGCTTTCTTTGGTTCAGGTGCAGGTTCGGGCTTTACAACCGTCTTTGTTTCAGGAACGGGTGTTTCTGCCGGCTCGGGAGTAACCTCTTCCGTAGCAGCCGCTAAACTGCCCGGTTGCTCGGCCGGTTCTTCGATTCCTTTTCCGTTTCTATTGTCACCGAAATTAACAAGCATGGTTGTGATGACCTCGGGATCTTTATCCAGTTCGGGTTTTAATTTATATAAAAAAACAAAAAGCAAAACGGCAGACCAAATAAGGACGGTAAGCAAAGCACTCTTTACCCTGTCTTTATTTTCTTCGTTTTTGTTGGCAGTATAGCTTCTCATCTTCAATGATTCTTACTTATTTATCTTTAACGGTTGCAATAGCAATATTAAGCTTGTTTTTTTCAGCAATTTCCATCACAAAAACCACATCCTTATGCAGTGTATTTTCATCAGCTCTGATGGTAAAAGACTTGTTGGTCTGATTAGCTAGCTTATTAACAATAATCTGCTCAAGCTCACCTTTATTTACCGGATTATCATCTACAAAAAATGAACCATCAGGTTTAATGCTTACCGTCAAAGGATTAGGAATATTATCCTCAGTAGCTCCGGCTTTTGGAAGATTCACCTCTATGGCACTTTGGTTGGCGGCAGAGGATGTTATCATAAAGAAGATCAGCATCAACAGGATAACATCTGTCATCGCTGCTAAACTGAATTCCGGATTCGCTTTATTTCTTCTTTGAATTTTCATCTGTTTCTTCTAATAGGTTAATGGTCAGATGGAATCGCTCAATTAATAATTTCCTGAAAAGGTTTTTTGGCAGCGATTTCATAAGAAAGATTTATAAAGGTTTGTTGATAAGATCTAAAAATTCACCAGACATATTCTGAGCTTTCAATACAAACTTGTCAATTCTTGTTAAAAGAATATTGTAACAAAAATTAGCAGGAATAGCAACTGCCAAACCTACAGCTGTCTGTCCTAAAGCGGTATAAATACCTTCTGAAAGTGTTTTAGGAGAGAAAGATCCCGTTGCATGTGATAAATTAAAGAATGCAATAATCATCCCGATCACCGTTCCCAAAAGCCCTAACATAGGAGCAATACTTGGAACCACAGCCAAAAGGTTAAGGTTTTTCTCCATATTGGCCACTTCTACCTGAGCCTGAGCCTCCATTGCGCTTACAATATCAGAAACAGGACGGCCCAATCTTGAAATTCCTTTTTCTAAAATTCTTCCCTCCGGAGAGTTTTGCGTTTTGCAATAATCTGCAGCCGCTTCAATCTTTCCTGCTTTCACAAAGTCTTCAATATTATTCATGAAATTGGAATCTGTTTTTGATGTTAATCTTTTAATAAAGAAAAACCTCTCAAAAAACAGGTATAAAGAAAACACTCCCAACAGCAGTACAATTGCCATCACTATTTTAGCGAAAGCTCCTCCGTGGAACATGATCTTCCAAAATGAAAATTCTAAATTGTCTGTAGCAACTGCAGGTGTAGCAATTTGCGCAAATAAAATCTGAGTAAGTTCCGTTAACAGCATTAATGTGAATTTTTTTATAAAAGTTTTAACGACAAATGTAGTGGAATATTATGAAATGATATCTTAAAAATTGCTTAAAAACAACTTAAAGTTTGTTATCAGATATAAACAGCAAATTTCTTTCCAAAAGAAATTTTGAAAAGAAATTTGATATAAAAATTGAGAGTAGCGATGTTTAGTCTTCGTCTACCACAATATCATCCTGGCTGAATTCGCACTTTAGTCTGAAAGGAATCGGCGTATCTGATCCTGTGTAGAAATCATCAATAGTTCCTTTCCATATAACCTGAAGCACGTCCTCTTCATTTTTCTCAAATAGAAGCTCATTATCATAGATGTAGGCATCTTCATCATCGAATAGGTCTACTTCTGTGTAAGTTTCCTCATCAGAATCACTGATTGTAATCGTTTTGCCTTCTAATTCCGCTGATTCAATAGGAAAATCGAAAACTTCGAGTGAAAGCTGCGGAAAGTTGTACTGTAATGAATCATCATCTACATGATCCAAACCGTCATCCGTTATAATTTCAACCTCTAAAAAATGTTGCTGGTTGCTGTAGACTGGTTTACAATAAGTATTTCGGATATTGTACTTTAATGTTTCGTCCGGATGGTAAATTTTTAAAATCCCTTTCATTTTTTCTTAAAAAAAGAACTGTAATAATATGATTGTTAAATGCTTTAGACAAAGATAAAAAATTGATTGAAAGTTAAAAGGATTTTGAAAATAATTTTTTAATTCAAGTTTAATGATGAGTCTGAATCACCCAATAATACTTACTTTTGTTTCATAAAGATTCTGAAAATGAAAAATGTTTTATCAAAAAGTATTTTGGGATTGGGATTGATGATAAGCCTTGCTTCCTGCAGGAAGTCTGATTCTCCCCTTACCAAAGTTACTCCTACCAATCTGGATTCTATTGCCTCCAATTATTATGAACAGTATCTTAAACTTTACCCTTTAGACGCTACAGCACAGGGAGATACAAGATACAATGACCAGCTTCCCATTACTATTGATAAAGATTTTATTTCAGGAGAAGTTGCTTTCTATAATTCGGTACAAAAGCAACTGGACAATGTAGATTATAAAAGCCTTTCCGATGAAGATAAAGTCGTTTATGATGTACTGGATTATACCTTAAAGGATAAAATAGAGGCTTATGCCTATCATCCGGAATATATTCCTTTTACTCAGTTTGGAGGTCTTCCTTTAAATTTTCCGCTGTATGGAAGCGGGCAGGGAAGCCAACCTTTTAAAACGGAAAAAGATTACAGCGACTGGCTAAAAAGAATGGAAAAATTCCCGGCATGGATGGATGCCGCCGCAGACAACTTCCGTGAAGGGATAAACAATAAAATCGTTCTCCCTAAAAAACTGGTTACCAAAATGATACCCCAAATGACCTCTCAGGAAATTATCACTCCTGATATGGAAAAAAACATTTTCTACGGACCTATTAAAAACTTCCCGAAAAGTTTCACCCAGGCTCAGAAAGATAAATTTTCAGAACTTTATAAAGAGGCCATTACCAAAAAAATTATTCCTGCCTATACTAAAATGGGTAATTTCCTGGAAAAGGAATACCTTCCAAAAGCAAGAGATAATGATGGCTACAACAGCCTTCCCAATGGAAACGAAATTTACGGCTATTATGTAAAAAGCTGGACTACCACCAAAAAATCACCTGAAGAGATCAACAAAATCGGACAGCAGCAGGTAGCCATGCTTCGTGCTGAAATGGAAAAGGTAAAAAAACAGGTAGGCTTCACCGGAACACTGGAAGAATTTATCAATTTTGTTAAAACAGACTCAAAAGCAATGCCTTATAAAACTTCTAAAGAAGTTTTACAAGGCTTTAACAGCATTTTAGCAAAGATTACCCCGAAGCTTAAGACGATGTTTAACGTTACCCCGAAAACCAAATTTGAAATCAGGCAAACGGAAAAATTCAGAGAAGCCAGTGCCAGTGCTGAATATATTCCCGGAACTCCGGATGGCAAAAGAGCAGGGATTTTTTATGTTCCTCTTCCGGATCCCTCACAATTTAATGTCACTTCGGGAATGGAGTCCCTTTTCCTTCATGAAGCGATCCCCGGGCATCATTATCAGGTTTCTCTTCAACAGGAGAACACAAACCTTCCCAAGTTCATGAGATTCGGATGGTTTGGAGCCTATGGAGAAGGCTGGGCGCATTATTGCGAAACTCTGGGACCTGAATTCGGGTTATATACAGATCCTTATCAGAAAATGGGATATCTGAGTGATCAGATGCTGAGAGCGGTAAGACTGGTAGTTGATACGGGCATCCACACAGGAAAAATGACCAGAGAAGAGGCTATTAAATACTTCTTAAGTAATATTTCTTATGATGAAGGATCTGCTACTGCAGAAGTGGAAAGATATATGGCAATGCCTGGTCAGGCTCTTGGATATAAAATAGGCTCATTAAGAATCCGTGAATTAAGAGAAAAATACCAAAAAGAACTTGGAAATAAATTTAACCTGGCCAGCTTCCATGATGAAGTACTAAGCCAGGGATGCCTTCCACTGGAGGTTCTGAACAGAAAAATGGAACTTTGGGCTAAAAAACAAAAATAGATTTTTTATCTAAATACCCTAAGAGGTGCTGTTTATTTCAGCACCTTTTTTTCATTCAGAAAATTTCAATAATTTTAAAAATAAAATAAGATATGTTTATAGAAAGTCTGAGATCTCTTTACAATAGAGATTTAAATAAATTAAAAGCAGAAATTGAAGCTTATCAAAATGAGGAAAATCTATGGAAGACTGATAAAAACATTGCCAATTGCGGAGGCAATCTTTGTCTTCATCTGGTGGGAAACCTTAACAGTTTCATTGGAGCAGAGCTTGGAAAGACCGGATATGTAAGACAACGCGACCTCGAATTTTCTTTGAAAAACATTCCAAAAGCTGAGCTTATTGCAAAAGTTGAAGCTACTGTGATAATGGCTGATTCCGTATTAGGCCAACTATCTGATGATGATTTGAAAAAAGAATATCCTCTTGAACCTTTAGGATATAAAATGACCACAGATTATTTTTTGATCCACCTGATTACCCATTTGGATTATCATTTGGGGCAAATTAATTATCATAGAAGACTGCTGGATATTTAAGTCTTACTAATTGATAATTTCGTAAAAGTCTGATGCCCAAATTAAACATATGAAATAAGAGGCGTCCGAAAACATATCCTAAAATAGGTTATGATTATTGGAAAAAATTTGTTTTTGAAAACCCTTTCTTTGCACATTGAGCTTTTTGCCAAAACCTTATAGATTTTTGAAACCTATAAGGTTACGGGCTGTAAAATATATCAGAATAGCCAACTATTTCTGACTTCAAATAGATATAGATCGTCTTTTATTTCTCAAACATCATTTTGGTAATGAAATCCTTGTCCCCCTTTCCTCTGGCCGGTGAATATTCTCTACCATAGAAAATGATCTGAAGATGAAGTTTATTCCAAACCTCTTCGGGAAACAGATTTTTTGCATCACGCTCTGTTTCCACTACATTTTTCCCTGATGTCAGTTTCCATTGTGTCATCAAACGATGGATGTGTGTATCCACCGGAAATGCCGGGAATCCGAATCCCTGGCTCATGACTACAGAAGCGGTCTTATGCCCCACTCCGGGAAGCGCTTCCAATTCTTCATATGTTTGGGGAACCACTCCATTATGTCTTTCCAATAAAAGCTCGGCCATTCTTTTCAGGTTTTTAGCCTTGGTATTGGACAGTCCTATTTCTTTAATCAGTTCTTTGATCTGATATTCTTCCAGTTTTGCCATTCTTTGCGGAGTTCCTGCTACGGCAAAAAGATCGGGAGTCACCTGATTTACTTTTTTATCTGTCGTTTGGGCAGAAAGTGCTACTGCAACCATTAGTGTATAAGGATCGGTATGATCCAAAGGAATAGGTGTGGTAGGATATAATTTATCCAGTTCTATCTGAACGAGCTCGGCTCTTTGTTTTTTTGTCATGTAACCCTTAAATTTGAACAAAATTAAATCATTATGCTGAAAGTTGGAGACAAATTACCTGAATTTGAAGGAATAAATCAGGATGGAGAAACAGTATCCTCATCAAAATTAATTGGGAAAAAGCTGGTTGTTTTCTTTTATCCTCAAGCGAACACCCCAACATGTACTGTGGAGGCCTGTAATCTGAGTGATAATTATTCCAGGCTTGAGAAAGCCGGTTTTCAGTTATTGGGAATAAGTGGGGATTCTGTAAAAAAGCAGAAAAATTTTCATAGTAAGTTTGCATTCCCATATGATCTTATTGCTGATGAAAATCATGATATCATTGAAAAATTTGGAGTCTGGCAGGAAAAAAAGACGTTCGGAAAAACCTATATGGGAATTGTAAGAACAACTTTTATTTTTGATGAAAACGGAATCTGCACAAGACTCATTGACAAAGTAACTTCAAAAACAGCTGCCGAGCAAATTTTGGAGGGATAGTCTTTTAATACAAATAGATTCACAAATGATATTCGTGAATCTATTTGTATTTTTTTATTGTGATTATTAGTCTGTTTCGTAATAGTTTAATTCTTCATCCTCACCGGGAAGAGTAATATGTTTTTGAAATTTCAGCCCCAGTTTCTCAATCAGCTTCTGAGAAGGTAGATTATCTTTTGAAATAATGGCAGATATTTTCGACAATCCGAACTCTTCCATTGCAATGGCTTTAACCTTTTGAGCCGCTTCATAAGCATATCCCTGACCTTCAAACTCTTCCAACAGAGAATATCCGATATCCACAACATCAAGACCATCTCTTTCAAAGATTCCTACTCCTCCAATCTTGTTATTCCCTTCTTTAGTCATGACAAGGTAATTTCCGTAGCCTAATCTTTCAATCTGCGGAATAAATTTATTTCTGATATAATCTTCAGCAGCATCAACTGTTTTAATATTACGATCACCAATATACCGGATAAACTTTGGGCTGTTATAAAGTTCAAAAATAAGCTCCTTATCCTCTAAAGACATTGGACGGAGAATCAATCGTTCAGTTTCGTAAGATTTATTTTCGTTTGGTAGTTCTTTTTGGCTCATCTTTTGGTTCTTCTTTTTTCTCGATCTTTAAAAGACGGGGGTTATTAGCACATTTTTTATTATAAAGCTCAATATAGGTCCCATTATCTTTTACATTGGCTATTTCTCCCGTAGATTTATTTACGGTCAATGTATAATGAGTTTTTTGATAAGGGCATTCCTTTGAAGTCAGTTTTCCCAGATCTAAATAATAGTTGGTGCGGTCTTCATGATAATTGCCTGCAAGATCTTTAAATTCCTCATCTACAAGATATCCGTCAGCGGTCAGCACAACAGCTGCCTCTTCAGCATTATCGATTTTACCTACAAATTTTTTCAGGCCATCCACATCCATAATATAGCTGATTTTACCTCCCGCCGAGTAAGCAATATAATAAAAGCTGTCTTCACTTGGGAACAGATTAAAACCTGAAAACTGAGGGGTGTAGCTTATCTTTCCGCCAGAAGTTTTTAGCTCCTGACCTTTGCCATAGCTATTATATACCAGCACCCATGAATCTATTTTGTCATCAGGTTCTATACGTTGTAGAATATTTGGAATGTTTGAAAACTTTTTCTTTTCCTGAGCATATCCCAGGAATCCTAAAAGTACAAATACAAGAATCGTGAATTGGGTGGTAATTTTTATCATACTTTAGAAATCAGCAGAAATATACCAATTTTTTACATAAATTTATCTCCTTTTTTAAAGCTTTTTAAATCGAGAACGTAATCCTTGATCAGCTGATCATTATCGCGTGGGCAGATAAGAAGGGCCTTATCGGTATCTACAACGATATAATTTTCCAGGCCATCAATAATGACCGCCTTATTATTGTTTTTGAGACGGATAATATTTCCTTTAGAATTGTAGGTCAGTAAATGCTTTAATTTTACAGCATTCCCGTTTTCATCTTTATCCGTATTTTCGTATACAGAGGTCCATGTACCCAGATCACTCCATCCTAAATTGGCAGGAATTACATATACATTTTTTGCTTTTTCCAGAATTCCGTTATCTATGGAAATTTTCTGTACTTTAGGGTAAATGGTTTCAATGCAGCTGTTTTCATTTTCAGAATTATACTCGCAGGCCATAAAATGCTGCATCATCTCAGGCAGGTACATTTCAAAAGCATGATGAATACTTTTTATATTCCAGATAAATATTCCTGCATTCCACAGGAAGTCTCCACTTTCCAGAAAATTCTGGGCAATTTCAAGAATAGGTTTTTCTGTAAATGTTTTTACTTTAAAATATTCTGAGCCTTTTTTCTCTACAAACTGAATATATCCATATCCCGTATCAGGCCTTGTAGGAGTAATGCCCAGCGTTACCAGGTAATCATGTTTTGAAGCAAGGTCAAAAGCAAGCTCTACTTTTTCCAAAAATACATCTTCCTTAAGAATCAAATGATCTGCCGGAAGAACAATCATGGTAGCATCAGGGTTAATTTCAGCGATCTTATTAGCCATATACAGGTTACAGGCCGCTGTATTTTTCATCAGGGGTTCACCTACAATGTTTTCTTCAGGAATCTCAGGCAGCTGCTGCTGGGAAAGTGCAACATATTCTTTATTCGTAATCACGAATATCTGTTCTTTAGGAATAAGCTTACTGATTCTGTCATAAGTCTGCTGAATCATAGTACGCCCCACTCCTAAAATATCCTGAAACTGTTTTGGAAATTTCTGTGTACTCATCGGCCAGAACCGGCTACCGATTCCACCCGCCATTATCACACAGTATCTATCTGATTTTAACATTCTTAGCTACATTTTTCTACCCTTGCTAAAGGTTTGAAAGAATACTTTCTTCCAGTAGCCAGGTTCTTACAAAGATAGTTTTTTTTAACCAGACCTTCTAATAAATACTTTTCGTTGCGGTATATAAAAAATTCTCCCTTTTGGAGCTCCTCAATAAACTGCAGGCTATCATCTTGTTTTTCAGTATGAAAATATCTTACAAGATCAGGGCTAGCCATAAAATTTGCTTTAGGTGCTTTTGAAAACTTTACAATGATCGGCTTTAGATCCTCATCATAAATATCAAGACTTTCAATAAGCATTTTTCTAAATGTTTCTTTCCATTCATTACCATGGGGAGAAATTCTTCTTCCATATTTCTCAAAAGCAATTAAATGTGCCAGCTCATGCGTCAGCACAAAGAAAAAAAGCTGTGGAGTAAGAGTAGAGTTTACTGTAATTTCATGGGAATTGTCCGGAAGCTTTCTATAATCTCCCAGTTTGGAATTCCGGTTTCTTGTAACTTTTATATGAATATAATAATCTGAAAACCAGATTCTTAAATACGTAAGTGTGTTTGGTGGTAAATATTTTTCTAATGATTTAATCGGCATTTTACAAACTTAATGGAATTCCTGCATAGAAATTCAACAGCTTAAGGCTGAAAAGATAATTATATTTCGCCTGTGCTACTGATCCCTGTGCATTTGCATAATTATTTCTTGCAACATTTACGTCATAGATGGTTGATCTTCCTGCAGCATAGCTTTTATCAGCAAAATCAAGAGCCAGCTTTGAGCTTTTCTCTGCTTCTACAGCAGCCAGATAATTTTCATAATTGGCATCTGCGTCAAACTGGGCTTTCTGTATATTTTGTCTTACTGTTTGTTTCTGCTGTTCAAGGGTAATTTTGCTAACACTTTCATTTAATTTGGACTGCTCAACCTGTAATTTTGTTTTCCCTTTATTGAAGATAGGGATATTAAGTGATAATCCTACATTTTGTCCAAACTGATCTTTATATTGTTCAAAAAATGTTCCCTGCACCACACCTGGAGGAACATTAAATTGCCTATTATAGAAAGTGTTAAGACCAGCACTTGCTGTTAATGTAGGCCAGAATGCCGTTTTACTTACCTCAGTTTGTGCTTCAGCAGATCTTATCCTGCTTTCGGCTGCTTTTATCTGGGGTTGTATATCATAGGCTTTTGTAAGAACCTCGTCAGCCGTTACCAACTGTGAATCTAGTGCTTCAGGAATATCTACATTTTCCACATCAAAATCTTTATAATCTGAAAGTTGCAAAAGCTGAGCGATCGCAAACAGAGCTCTTCCTACATTAACCTCTGCGGTCTTAAGATTTTGCTTTTCTCTCGCCCAGGCTGCCTCTGCTTCCGCTAAAACAGTCTGTGCGGTAGTCCCAACCTGAGTGGTTATCTTTGCTCTGTCATGCTGTTTTTTAGCATTTTCTACAGCGCTTTGAGAAATCTTAACAATTTCTTTGTTCAATAAAGCGGTTAAATATTGCTGTGCAATTTGTACCGAAATATCATTTTTAATTGCTTCAATATCATACTGGCTGGCCTCTACATCAAACTGGAGTTTTCTTACATTTTTCTCCAATCTCCCATTGTTATAAACCAAAATATCGGCACCTACACCAACACTGTTATTGAATCTATCGTTTCTATAACTTCCTGCTCCTAATGATCCTTGCCCGAAACTCACCCCACTCGTAATACTCCCCGATACGGAAGGCAAATAGTCTTTTTTTGCTGCTTTAAGGTTGTATTCTTGGTTTTGTTTGGTATATTGATTTTGGATAACCTGAAGATTATGCTCCACTGCATAGCTTACACATTCTTTTAAGGACCATTTCTTTTGAGCGTTCAATCCCAAACAGCCTAATCCAAAAACGATAATCCAAACTTTTTTCATATGTATATGTTTATTTGTTCTTAATGGTCATATGGAATCGTGTCATCTTCATCAGTATTGTAATTTATAAATCACAACGATTTCATATTAAGATTTTTCCCTATTAGACGAACTAAATATAAAAAAGTTACAGATTGAAAAAATTATTGTTTCATTTTAGTAAAACTTTTGAGAATTTTGCACCATGACACATGAACAATACCAGGAAGCTATAGACTGGCTTTTCATACAGATGCCCAACTATCAGACAGACGGGCAGAAAGCTTATAAACCGGGACTGGATAATATTATTAAACTTTGCGCTTTTTTCGGAAACCCTCAGGAGAAGTTAAAATGTATCCATATCGGAGGGACCAACGGAAAAGGATCTTCAAGCAATATGCTGGCTTCTGTACTGCAGGAGGCCGGCTATACAACTGGCTTATACAATTCCCCCCACCTTATCGACTTTACAGAACGTATCAAAATTAATGGTAAAAACTGTGATCAGGAATTTGTTTTTAATTTTATTCAAAAACTTAAAAAGCTCCCTGAAAATATCCTTCCTTCTTTTTTTGAATTTACCACCATTATGGCTTTTGAGTATTTTGCCCAGCAGCAGGTAGATTTTGCCATTATTGAAGTTGGATTAGGCGGAAGACTGGATTCAACAAACATTATAAACCCTCTGATTTCCGCTATCACTAATGTTCAGCTTGATCATCAAAACATATTGGGAGACACTATTGAAGAGATTGCAGGAGAAAAAGCAGGGATTATCAAACCCAATACCCCCATTATTTCAGGCGATGAAAACGAATTGGTAAAAGATATCATCAGAGAAAAAGCGGCACGGGAAAATGCTCATTTTATAGACTCCACATTACTTCCTACTACCCTTACCTCAGATTTAAAGGGAAATTATCAGCAGAAGAACATCCGTGTGGTATTGGCTATGATTGAAGAATTAAAAAAATTAAGTATTAAAATTTCAGATGAAGCCATTGAGAAAGGCCTGCTGAGTGTTCATCAAAATACAGGCTTCATTGGCCGTTGGTTTGAGTTTTCAAAGAATCCGCTTACTATTTGTGATACAGGACATAATCAGGCCGGTTTAGAGTATGTTTTTTCACAACTTAATTCTATAGACAGGCATAAGCATGTCATTTTGGGATTTGTGAACGATAAAAAGATAGATGAAGTGATGGATTTACTTCCCGAGAATTCTGAATTTTATTTTGCAAAACCATCTATCAATAGGGGAAGACACCCGGACGATTATGAAAATCTACTTCGCGAAGCAAAAATTTTTTATAAAATTTTCAATTCTGTACAGGAAGCCTATCTTTCTGCAAAAGAGCGATGTACAAATGAAGAAATGATTTTTATCGGCGGAAGCAACTTTGTAGTTGGAGAATTTTTAGAAAAAAATTTGGAGATTTCTAAATAAGTCGTATATTTGCACCACTCTAAACGAGGAAACAAGTATAGGGGCTCTTAGCTCAGTTGGTTCAGAGCATCTGGTTTACACCCAGAGGGTCGGGGGTTCGAATCCCTCAGGGCCCACACAAAGGTAACTGAAGCCTTTCAAAAAAAGTTCAGGGCTCTTAGCTCAGTTGGTTCAGAGCATCTGGTTTACACCCAGAGGGTCGGGGGTTCGAATCCCTCAGGGCCCACAAATCTCTCAATTTTTTGGGAGATTTTTTTTGTTTTATACAACTCTCTCCTATACATGGGAGTTTACAGTAATTCTCATGTAAATCCTAAGTTTTCAAATCTCAATATTTTTCAATTTTAAGGCAAAATTTTAGGTTACCCATTTTCATTCTAGGTTACCCATTTATGTTTTTAAACAGTTTGCATTCATTTTTATCTTAAAATTAAAGTTAAAAAGAGAAAAAATTTGCTTCCAAAAATCACAAAACAAATTAGACTCAGGTTACCCATTAGGTTACCCATTTCTAATCTAGGTTACCCATTAAAATCCCCATTAACACTATGAAATTATCAATACTATTTTTACTAAGAAGAAACAAAGCTAACATAAAAGGGCTTTGTCCTATTGAGTGTAGAATCACTTTAGACAGCCAAAGAAAACCATTTTCAACTGGGATATTTATCAACCCAGAATACTGGAATGCTTCCAAGCAGAAAGCCCATCCTCCCAATAAAGGAAACACACAAATCAACACTCAACTAAGCCTGATTAAACAAGACATTAATCAAGCTTTTTTATTCCTACAAGTTCAGGAAAAGGATTTTGATGTAGATGACATCTACAGACAATACAAAGGAGAAAATATTAAGCAGGATAAATCAATTACTGAAATGTTTCACCTTCATATCACTAAACAGGAAAAGCTGATAGGTATTTCTACCACTAAAGTATCTGTAGCTAAGTTTTATCAGACACAGACCCATATAAAGTCTTTCATAAAACATCAGTACAAAAAGTCTGATTATCTTCTGAAAGATATGACTATGGCATTTATTACTGAGTTTGAGTTCTATCTAAAGGCTGAAAAACTGTTTAAGCAGAACACTGTTCATAAAACTATACAAAGATTCAAACAGATAGTAAAATTAGCTGTAGGATTAGATTACTTAGCTAAAGACCCTTTTCTACTCTACAAGAACAGGAAGCCTAAGAAACAAGTTGTGTTCTTATCTAAAGAGGAACTGGAAGCACTAGAGAAACATCAGTTTGCATCTGAAAGATTACAGCAAGTTGCTGATATGTTTATTTTCTGTTGCTACACAGGGCTAGCATATACAGAGATGGCAAATCTTAAAGCAAGTGATATTCAGACAGGCTATGATAGTAACAAGTGGATTCATATACACAGGCAGAAAACTAAAAGGGATTATGAGATTCCTTTACTATACAAAGCTGAAAGTATTTTAGGCAAGTATAAAACTGATACTCAACTTCTCCCTGTAATTACTAATCAGAAGTTTAATTCTTATTTAAAGGAAATTGCAGAGATTATGGGCATCAACAAAACTCTTACTCACCACATAGCTAGAAAGACTTTTGCTTCCACTATTCTACTTTACAATGATGTTCCTATGGAAATAGTTTCTGAGTTGCTAGGGCATTCAGAGATAGGAATTACTCAACAGCATTATGCTAAGGTGGTTAAGAAGAAGATTGGAGAACAGATGAGTAAGTTAAATTCTAAGTTGAAATGACATGATATTAACTGCTTTGTATTATTTTTACAAGGCAGTTAATTACTATATGGAACTACCAAACAAACACTTTCAAGATTTCCCCATTGAATTTAAAGAAATTAATCCTGAGGACTTCATTTCTGTAGGGTTTGATGTTGATAACAAAGTTATTATTGAACCTAATGATGATGGATATATTTTTGATGCTCTGAAAGACACTATGTCTATATCAGAAAAAAACACTGTTGTAGTAAATGCCCCAGTTGGGTATGGAAAATCTTATGCTATTATAAAACTTATTAAAGCTATCTACGAGATTAAACCCAAGAGTAAAATTATTGTAGCAACACCCTTTGTAAGCTTAGTAGAGCAGTATGTAACAGATATAAATCAAGAAGGAAACGTGCCAAGCCAAGATATTTATAGCTATTCCAATCTAGGAAGGAACAAAAAAGAGACTTACAAAAATAAAAGAGTGCATGTTCTTACAGTAAATACCCTACTTGGAAATCCAGGAGAAGATGGCTTTAAAAACTCTGATGCTAAAAGGCTTTACATTGACAATCTAATTGGTGAGTCTGTTAACGACAGTTCTGAAGTGTTTTTTATTTATGATGAGATTCATGATTCAATCCAAAACTTTAAGGAAGAGTTCATGCTCTATCTGTGGAAATGGAAAGATGTAATACACAAAAACATCATCTTAAGTGCCACCTACAATGAAGCATCAAAGGTTGTAATAAAATATCTTGCTGAACTAACAGACATGAAGATTCAAATCATAGAATCAGTTAGGAGGATATTTCCTGAAAAACAAAGCCAGCTATATCTTCATTACTCTACTGACTATAATTTCAAATTAACTACCAATGAACTTGTAAATGTGGTAGATGACCTATTAAAAAGAAATAGAAATATTGACATTCTCTCTTATTCAAAGAGTCTGGCAAAAAGTATTATTAAGGACAAGGATGGAATAGGAAAGAAACTAAAAGATAGGTTTGGGACATTGAATGATTGTACCTCTGAATTACTCTACAATCAAAGACCTGAAAATGAACCACCTAAAAACAGGTACAAAAATGATATGTGTAATATAGGTACTAACTTTAAGACTGGAGTTAGTATAAAAAAGGATAACCATTCCTTTATCATTATACTGCCACCTAGAGGTGCAAGACTGTTTTTTAAGAATTTATATGGAATTTTCTCTAATGGTACAAATGATATAATCCAAGCTTTAGCAAGACAGAGAACAAAAGGAGAAATTCATATTATCCTTCCTAGACCTGATGAGTTTGACTTTGAATCTTTGAAGAAAACAGCAATGTCCAAAGAGCAAAAAACTAAATTTGAAGAGCACTACTCTAAAATTAAACATACCAATCCTGAAGAGAAAAGCCCAGTAAAATATATTGCATTAAACAAACAGAACGATATTCTTCACAATTTTTATCATAAAACTTTATATGGATTTGTGGTAAATGAGGATTTGGAAGTAAACAAAACAAAAAGAAACACATCATTACCTAGGCTTGAATATCCACCATTTGAAATATGGAAACTCAATAAAGGAGAACAATATTTAGCTAATGAGATTAAATTCTTTGGTGAAGACCTATCAGCATATGTTACATACTGTGCTTTTACTAATCAATTTATTAACTGTACTCTTACTGAAGTAAACGAAAAGGGTTCTTTGCTTTTTGATGAAGGAAAGATTCAACAACAATTATCAAGATATTTTGATGAACATTTTGGAATAGAGTATTTTAGAATGAAACACATATACAGTAATTTCAGTATGTTTTATGAAGACTTGAAAAGAGAGTTTTTCAACAACTTCCAAATGCAGTTAAAAGAAAAAAAATCTGATAAATACTCCCCAATTAAACCTGGAGCAAATAGAATATTTGAAATTCAATTTTTATTATTCATTCATAAGCTTTATCAAGGTTATGGGAGTACACTACCAATTGAAAACAATGTTGACTATACTAGAAGTGAATACTTATTAGACTGCATAGTCAGTGCAACTTCTCTTGATTTTTCAAATTCTAAATATTCAGGTAAGCAAAAGGCAAGAATAAAAGCTTTTCAAGATTTAGGCTCATTAAGAGAAAAGATGATTCAAGCAATACAGGAAAGTTCAAAAACACCCAAATTTAGGTATTTGCCAACTAAGCCATCTGATGATTTTAAAACTCTTGAAGACATCAAGCTAATAGAAAATATTATGACTGTTCTTGGTGAAGACTCTTTATTTCAGAATGATATTTTTCTTCTTAGAAGAAACTTGGTAAATAAAAATAATGTAGAAAAGAAGATAGAATCTATCTACAAAGCTCTCATTAATGACTTCTTTATCTTATCTGATGAAACTCATCAAGTAAAGGTAAATGGAAAGAATCAAGGTATTCATACCATAGAAAAAATCATTGAATTACCTGAATCATCAACAATTAACCTGTTATTAACAAGTGATTTTGATGAAGTTTACACTAGTGTTGTTGAAGAATTCATTTTACAAATCCCAAAATCTGTCGAAGATAATAGCTCCAAGTATAAAACTACTGATGAATATTATGCTGACATGTTAAATCGTCTTCAAGAATAAGTCCTACTTTTTGTAGAGACTATATATATAAAAACAAAAACAGGGACTTTTTAGTTTTCATTATACTAAGCCAACCTACAATTCAGTAAGGTTGGCTTCTTTATTTGCAACACAGCAAAAACACTTTAAAGTTTACACCTTAGGAACTCTATAAAAAGAATCTTATAAAAGTTACAAATTAATCATAACAATTTTAAATACAAATATTATGCAATTAAAACAGTCACAAAGACAACAAGTAAAGCTCAGATTAGGATTATCTGGAGCTTCTGGGTTTGGAAAGACCAAATCAGCTTTATTATTAGCCTATGGAATGACACAGGACTGGAGTAAAATAGCAGTCATAGACACAGAAAACTCCTCAGCTTCCTTGTATTCTGACCTGGGTAGCTATAAGGTGTTGGACTTACAAGCCCCCTATTCACCTGAAAGATACATACAAGCTATTGAACTATGTGAAAAATCAGAAATAGAAGTCATTATCATAGATTCAGCCAGCCATGAATGGAATGGCCCTGGTGGATGCTTAGAAATCCATGAGAAACTAGGTGGTAGGTTTCAGGATTGGGCTAATGTAACTCCAAGACATCAAGCGTTCATCAACAAGATATTACAGTCAAGCTGTCATATCATTACCACTACAAGAAGGAAGATGGACTATTCTTTAGATATTGGTTCTAATGGTAAAACAAAAGTTGTAAAACATGGAACTAAAGAAATCACCAGAGATGGCTTTGAATATGAACTTACTGTCAATTTCGAGTTAGTCAATGATAATCATTTGGCTAAAGCAAGTAAAGACAGAACAGGACTATTTATGAACAAACCTGAATTCCTTATTACTTCTCAAACTGGCAGAATGATTCTTGACTGGTGTAATGCAGGAATTGCAGAAACTGCAACTGTTGCAACTTCTGTACAAGCTTCACAGAATTACCTGGAACCTAAAGAGATTAGTAAACTGATTAGTAAAATTGGAGACTGTAATACTGTGGCTGAACTTTTGTCTCTATACAAACAGTATCCAGGTTATCAGGAACAGCTTAAATCAGAATATGAAGCCAGAAAATCATTTTTAATCAAATTGTCCAACCCTCAAAACTTTTCAACTAATGGAGTACATAGATAATACAGCAGTAATGGAACTGCACAATGCCCAAATAAGCAGTCACCTTAACCTGGAGGCTGTAAATATCCAAGATGCAGAGGTGTTTTACCCAAGAAGAATGAATGAAATAAAGGAGGTTGAACCAAGAGTTGTTCAGCCTCTTTTGATTTCTAATGCAGTCAGTACTGTCACTAGCACAATAGGCTCTACCTATATTCATAAGCCATTTATTGAAGCCAATACCTTGCAGGTAGATTTGAGCCACCTTAAAAGTGACTGCATTATCCCTGTGTTCAGCAAGGATAATGAAAAGACCATTGCTCACCAGGAATTTATAGAGATTGTTATGAATACAGTATTAAAGCTGTTTCCTCACCATAATATCAGCAACCCTGAAATCAGAGTATCACACCAAATTAAGGGCAGAACTCCTGATGCTATCTATAAAAGTGCTAAGGAATTATTAGACCATGAGAAGACCATTTACTATGAAAGAATGGCTTTTATTATTCAAATACCATCTATTGTAGATACTATCAATGGTAATGAATTAGCTCTTACTTTGGGAGGAGTAAGAAGTTATAATCTGGAGAATTTGTATAATAAGAAAACTTTTGAAAAATTTAAGTTCTTCATTGGCTTTCAAAATAAGGTTTGTTGTAACCTTTGTGTAAGTTCTGATGGTTTTGTTGAAGAAATGAGAGTGGGAAATTATCATGAGTTACAAGAGAAAATTACTGCTGTTATTCAGAATTACAATGCACAAAGCCACCTGGAGGTTATGAAGTCTCTATCTCACAGCCACATTACAGAGCATCAATTCGCCCAACTTTTAGGTAGGTCAAGGCTGTATCAGCATTTACCTAAAAAAGAAAAGTTGGTTATTCCAAGTCTGAACTTCAATGACAGTCAGCTTAATACAGTAGCAAAAGACTACTACGAAGATGAAAGCTTTTGTAGGAATGATGATGGGGATATTAACCTCTGGAATGTGTATAATCTGTTTACACAGGCAAACAAGAGCAGTTATATAGATACATTCCTTGACAGGAATTTGAATGCCTTTGAATTTACTCAGGGCATCCAAAAAACACTCAATGGTGATAATAAGTACCATTGGTTTTTGAGTTAATATTTATAGTCACTTTATTATAAAAGTGACTATAATTCTACAGAATAAATCCAAAATCTTGAGATGCCTTCTGAGGTTTCTTTTTCATAGCCATTACAAAAAGGAAAAATTACGCTTACATTTGAGTTAATACATTCACTAACAAAAAATAATGCTATTCCTAATGTTTGCGCTTTTGTAGATAAAGGACATAGGTACAAATTTGTTATTAGGTTATCACTATTCGATTTTTTAATGAATTTACTAAGTAATGAAGCTGTAATAAAAGGATCATTTGCTGGTGCAAGAATAATTTCTTTTGAATCTAATTCTATACTGGGATATATTTCCTCCTCTGTTTGATATGCTTTCAATATATTTTGTTGAAACATGTCTGCCTGTAACGAAGGAAAGCCAAGTATTTGTACTTTTTTAGTTTGCTTTTTTTCTTTAGCGATATTCATAACCAAGCTATAATCATATCCTGAACCAATTATAAGAAAATCATTGGAAGTATCGTGATTATGGCTGCCTGAACATCCTTTTATATCTCTAACATATTGAAAATCCATTGAAAACTGTGTGTTTTCTTTTTTCTTATAGTTATTTGGCTCAGAATATAAAAAGTCTATTTTTAGCACATCAAACTGTTTACATAATCTTAGAAAGTAAACTATATGAGGGCGTAAAAAACCTGTTAGATCAAATATTATTTTTTTTCCTTTATTAGGAAGTATAAACTCTAGAAAATATTGACCTAGAACATCAGCTTCATCAGTTTCTTTAATGTCAAAAATTTGATATTTACCATTTAGATGATCAACTTCATCTTGAGAAAAATTGTATTCTGAAAGGATGAAAATATGTTTTTCAAGAGCTGTAATGTTTTCCATTACAAAATTTACTCTTGTGCTTGAGTTATATGCTGAAATAAGTATGTCATAATTTGTTAACAAATGATCATTATCAATTTTGTCACTAATAATTTCATACTTTTTCTTATAAAAAAATTCATAATTCATAATTTATTAGAATAATGATTCAATAATGTTTTTTTTACCACCATTATCTTCATTTGCAAATGGGGTATTATACTTAGACAGTTCTTGCTTAAGCACTTTATTATATTCCATTTGATTTTGAGGTGATAAAATTATTTTGAGATTTTCTTCATTAACCTTAAAGATACCTCTTCTAGAAATTGATAATTCATACCAGCAAGCAAGCAGTCCATTTATTTGGTACATTGTATTTCTCTGGTTTGAATTTTTACTTCTTCTTCCTGCATCAATTTTTATAAAATAGGAATATTGTTCAAAAAAAGAAAATATCTCCTCAAGCTGAGGAAAAAGTTTAAAATCCTCTACTTCAATAGTTGAAATACTACATTCAGGTGGAAGATCAGAAAACCTTACTTCTCTTAAATAATCGCCTATTCCTTCAATACTATATTTAAAATTGAAATTGCTTGTGCCAGATTTAGCATCCTCTAAAAACCAAAGTACTGTATCTTTGATTGCTAATAATTGTATTTCAGTACTGATAGTATCTTGTCTTTCATCATAAAAATCAGCCCATCTGTAGATATGTTTCATGATAATTAAAAAGTGTCTTGGAATACCATTTGATATCTTAACTAAATTATCAAAGCCACAGTAATTATCTATTTTTAATCCATTTTCTCGATACAGTGTGTCAATTAGATCTTGTTTGTAATATTTCAAAATCTTCTCATATTGTTCTACCACTTTACCCTCTAGATATGCCTGTTTAAAAATTTTACATTCCTCTGATAATTTTAAGATATCTTCTTTGTTTTTTATTCCTCTGTAGATCAGATAGATATTTAATCTTTCAACTAGAGGATTCTTTTCACATGAAATATTTTTAACTATTTCAGTAATATTTGTCAATTTCAATTTTGTGAGTTTCAACTCAAATTTGGATATATGCTTTTTTTTCGTATTTATTAATTCTATAGCATTATCAAAATTAGAGCACTCAAAATGTTTTGTAATATCTAATTCGATTTCTGGAAATTCATTAGATATTCTTTTTAAAAATATCTTTTTTAAGAACTCTTTGTAGTTCTTTTTATCTCTCCTAAAATCTTCATCTAAATCAATTAATTCATATTCTGATCCTAGTTTTATTTCCTCATTTCCACTTAAAGTCATTTTAGTTTTTAAGCCATATCTTCTTGCTCCTATTTTAAAGCAAACAGGATCTTGTCTTTCTCGTATTAATGTATTAAAATATTTTTGCTGACTGGCTGAAAAATTTTCATATTCATCCAATAAAAATACAGACTTAATTTTTGAAAAATCTGGTAAAATACGAGTAATTATAGTGGGAATTTGAAATATAAGTTCACCTGGGTTAACTAAAATTACTAATTGCTCTTTGATACCCTGTGAACTGAGAGAAATATTATTTATGGCGTGGTCTATATTTCTTTGTTGAACATTTATAAAGGCTTTTAATGAAGCAAAATCATTTATAGTCTCTTTTTTACTAACATTAAATAAGTCGTATATTTCCTCAACAATTTTTTTTTCGTAGGAGTGAAGTTGTTGGTTTGTTTTAATTAATTCAATTATTGAATCGAGGTATAATTGACTCAACCACAGCTCTAAGTAATATGAAAAAATATCAGTCCAGGTTTCTTCACTTTCATTCCTTCCACTAAATCTATATCCATTCAAACCTGAACATCGAAGATAAATACCTAAATACCCTTCCTTTATAATAGTATCACAAATATTATTTGTGCTCCTTAACTTCTGCATTTTGAAGCTAAAATGCTTCATAATATGAGTTTTCCCACTACCCTTGCTACCAAGTATAATCATTGGCATTTCAAGTGTAGGTTTAATAATACTATTGAAGCCCCTGTTGGGGAAGTCTACCCAGTTACTAAATAGTTCGTCATCTGAATAATCAACTGCTTTAGTCCTATCAAATGGATTGTTATATGAATTCATATTTATTTAATAAACTTTATTTTTTCTTTCAAATATTGGATTCCAAGATATCATGTCTTCATTATACCAGAAAATTGGCAATGTATTATCAGGAGTATTGTGGTGAAACCCTAACATTAATTGTCCATCATTAAACCCCAATTGGTGGTGAACTGCAAGATTTTCATCTTCACCTCCTCTTATCAATATAGATTTGAAAAGATCATATCCATATTTTTCGCAAACTATTTTTAACTTGTCTACATCAATGCCAAAATCATTGTTCTTTAAGAATCTTGAATCTGGACTAAAACATTTATATGTATCATCAAGGAAAATTACAGAATTTTGAGATGTAAAATAATTTAAACTTTTTACATAGTCAAATCCTTTTTGTGATGCTACTAAAGTATAATAAATTATTTTTGCATCTGGAAAATTTGTTTTTATATTGGTGATGGATGTTCTTGTATAAGTGCTTACTTGACTTCCACTACCACAAACATCGTCAATGAAAATAAAATAATCAATATCTTCTCCTTTTAAGTTGTTAATTTCTGATTGTTCTATAAAGAGTCTTTTCTTTAAATTGTTTATTGTTCTAAAATCATAGTATAGTTTAGCACTACTTTCTGAAGGATTTCCAATAGGAACATATCTTGTTTTGCTTAAAACATCATCAAGGTGTGATTTAATTAAAGTTTCATCTAAAGTATCAAAATTGTTCACTCTAAATTCTTCAACAATAGAGTATTTAAAGAAATCTCTATGGATTGAAAGTAGCATATTATCTATCTGAAATTTACTGAAATAAATAAACTGTGATAGTAAAAATAATAAATCTGTTTTCTCTTCATCTTTGAAATTACCAAGCCAACTAAATACTTTTTTTCTAGAAACTTTGTGTTCCCATACTGTTTCGTTAAAAATTTTTATTTTATGAAGAAGTTCTTCTATTTTTTTATCATCCATTTTTTTTAAGTATCAATATATGTTCACAGGTAATTATACTAGCTGTTTTATTTCTTTTTGTCATAAGACCATATGATTTTATATCATCAACCATTTCGCAAACTATGCTAAAGCCAAGCTGTAATAAAATATCTTTCAAATATTCTTGAGTTTTAAAGTCAAATCCACAGACCATATTATTTGATGCTATAAGAATTAAGTGACTGTTTTTCTTTAAAACTCTAGCACTTTCTTGTAATGCATCAGTCATTTCAAGTAAATAATTTGCTGCAATATAAGCTCTCAAAGGATTAATGTCAAATATTTTCTGTAATAAATAGTCTGCGTTTTTAATTCCTGTTTTTCTAAGTATTTTATATTCGTCTTTTTTATAATTTTCTCTACCAATGTTCTCCTTATCTAGGTCATTAAGGTTGTTATATCCTAACCAATATAAGTTTAGGCTAGATGCTCTTATGTATTTTTGTGCACCAGCATAGGGTGGTGAAGTAAGAATTAAATCTATAGACTCATCTTTCAAATTTGATAAATTTCGAGAATCATTTGAAATCACTTTACCAACATACTTTGAGGTATTTATATTGATTTTGTTTTTAACCCTTTTAATGTTTTGATTAACAATATCGAAATATTTTTCAGTAACATTAACAACTTTAAGCTCTTCTAATTTTTTTTCATACTTTATTCTATGTTGTGATGTCTCTGAATATCTTGTTGGATTGATTTTAACTGGAACTGAAATTCTAGAATCAGCATTACTAACCTTTCTGACACAGTTTGAAAAGCAGAGCAGGAAAAATTCTCTATACTTAATATCTGAAATATGAAGTATAGCATTATAAATTGACTTTAGCTGAAGTTGGATATGTTTTTCAAACCAGAATTCTAAAGATTTTAAATTTTTATAAGAAATTTCCTCTTCTTTTTCGTTGTCGTTTAGTTTTTTTTGTATTTCTTCTTTATAACTCTGAATTTTTACAATATCAAAATTATTGCACTTAACTCTAGTTATTAATCTTGCAAGTGGATTAGCATCACTTCCATATGAATTTAATCCAGCTAATTTTGCTTCTAACAAAACAGTCCCTGATCCACAAAAAGGATCTAAAATCTTATGTTTTGGGTTTATAAAGTAAGAATTATTGAAAAAAAAATATGGAATATTAGCTAGTAGTTTTGCTGTGTAGGGATGTATAGAATGTGTGGCTCTTTCTGTGAATTTTACAGAATCAACTAATTGCCTAAATTCAACAAAAACAGGTTCTCCTTGCTGTTGATATTGTGCTAAAATAGTCTCAAATTTTTTCCTATAGTCCAAAGTTTTTTGATTTCCTTAATCTACAAAGATATTAATACTTATTTAATTTTTATTTTTTTTTCAAAAAAAATTATGCTTGTGTTCAACACCTGCATAATTGGGATGCACTTATTTTAAAAAGGAAAATCCCCCTCCCCATCTTGCAAGTGATCAGAAATTTCCACAGGTCAATTATTACATCTGTGAACAATTGTAACTACAATTTCACTTCTTTACTTTTGATAGCTCTGTGTTATCTTGTGAATGTGCTTTCACTGCACCTGCCTATACTGATTTCTACCCATCTCACATCAACACTGAACCTGGAGCAGTTAAAGTAGAGTATCAATCTTTCTCTTTTACAATATAACACTCCTGAATAACCCCCACCTATTAGGAGACAACAGGCATTAGACCTTTAAACCCCAGGTAATAGTGGTGATGTAAAGGTTTGTGTCTTGTTTCAATAATTAACAATTAACTCAAAATCAAAAAGACTATGGTAACGATTACGAATTACACCAAAAGAAAAAAAGAAGATGGAACTACATTCTGTGTTCTTGAAATTAACAGTGGTATTGAACTTTTACAAAGTCAGACCACAGGTCAATATTATGCTTCTGCCAAAAAATGCTATATTCCTGCCACCTTTGATGAAGCTGTGTGCAGAAGTCTTCGAGGAACTATGATGAAAGGAGATATTGTCAAGGTTGAATGTGAACCTTACCAGTACACTATCAAAGAAACAGGAGAACTTATTACCCTGAATCACAGGTATGAGTACACACCTGATGAAAGTTCACAACTAGCACACAATAACTATTTAGAGAATTATACAGCTCCAGGTAACCTTTTGAATACTATTCAGTAAAAATCCAATAAGTCCCAGTTTTTGTAAATTGTATATATACAGAAACAAAAAGTGGGACTTATTCCAGGACAAAATTTACCTGGAGACTCTAAAGAAAGGGAGTAAATTTTGTCCTTTTCTTTTACTTTATTTTTTCTTGTTTCCTCATACTTACCTTTAAATATATCCAAGTAACTTTAGCTTTAAATGAAATTAAAGATTAGGTACGATTTTATTAATAGCTAAAAGTTTCAACTTATACTTGGTCCTTATACAAGTCATAGAAAATAATATCAGAAGCATCCAGGTAACCTCTTACTAGAAGATTACAGTAACTTTTGACCTTGTATGTAGAGAGATTGAATTACTCGATTACATCTGTGATTTCAGAGAGTTTCACCTCTAAGCTAATGGAAATCTTGTATAAAGTAAAACTACTGGGGCAGGTCTTACCTGTTTCAATCCTATTCATATTAGACTTCTCAAAATTGCATAACAGGGCTAATTCAGCCTGAGACATTTTTTTCTCTTCTCGTAGCTGTCTTATCCTCTTACCTAAAGCTATTTGAAAGTCTACTTTTTCCATCAACACAATAACTGATGTCAAAAGTGGTCAAAAATGATAATATTATCGTTATCATTTTTGATAATTATATATATTTGCCTAACCTTAACTAAACATTTTTAACTATGAGAACAACCTTACTCTTAATTACTGTACTAGTAAGTATAACCACAACATTTAAAAGTCAAGTGAGAAGCAAGACTAAGACTCAAACAGTCAAGACCTCAACAAAACATGATACAAAGAGTATAGGTCTTGATTACTTAGTTCATCTTAAAACAACATCAACTTTTTCAGGAGTTTCTAAAAGTCTTTTGAATAAAGGATATTATTTTAGAAGTAAGAATAATACTTATAACCTCTTTACTAATGGTAAGGATGAAATTTACTACTTCCCTGGTCAAGGTAATGATGGTAGTGGGGTTTTCTATGGAGATATTCAAGAGTTAAAGGAAAAAATTGCTGTTCAGTATATGTTCAATTCTGAAGCTTTGTATGAAAGTTTAATAGAACAATCCTACCATTACCTGGGAGCAAAACTGTATAAGCAACATACTGAGGGTAATGGTAATATGATAACCATTATGCAGACAACAGACTTTGTATTCATATTTGGGGAAAACCTTGAAAAAACTGATGATTTAAACTATAAGGTGTTTATTATTTCCAGGTCTAGTTTTACAGAATAAGCATCAATACATCTAACTACTTTTAATCTTAATTAAAAATGAAACTTAAATCACTACTAGTCACAATAACATTTGTATTAGGTATACTATTAGGAGTCTTTGGCATTAAATTCTACCAAGAGTCAAACATTGAAGGATATAACCTCGTCAACTATCCTGTACAGGTTGTTTTACCAGAAGATTATAAAGAAATAAGCTCAGAAAGTCATCTTGTTGGATATTACAACAAGAGACAGAACAAGCTCTACATAGCATTTTATGATGAACATGGTAAGAAAACCAATACAAACAGCACAGCCAAAGACTCCAATGAAAAGCATTAGTATAATATGTCCTTAGTTTATTGTTTTTTGGTTTTTCTAAGCCTTAGCTTACATAATGCAACAAAAAATGTTGCTGAGGAGGATGGAGATATTCCTACTATCTACAGAGGAACAAAAACAGTACTATTAAATCTTTGGTTCTTTCTTACAGGCTTAATAGCACCCACAATAACAATGTTTCTTTATTCCAAGTGGTATTGGGCAATAATCTTCATAGTTGCAGGGTTACTGATTTCAATGGTAATGGCTAACAACTATGTGTACAAATATCATATAGTTAGAAGACCACCATTATACATCCCAGGTAGAGTTGATGCCAGGCTATCATTAATTACAAGTATGATTAGTGTTATCATGCTTATTGTTCTGATAGCATGATACTAGAAGTTATTCACTATTACAGTGCCACAGGTAATGTTGACTTTGGTGAAAACCTTAAAAAGAGCATGTTTACCATAATAACTACTTCTACATTCTTCCTTAGTAACAGTATTGTAACCTGGGAACTGAACAGAGGTAAGTTATACATCTGTGAGATATACAGCAGATTTAATGATGAAGCTTATCAGAAATCTTATGTTAATAAAATTCTTGAAGATGATAATAAGGTATTTCATGACTGGATTAATTGTGACATCTTAGTCCCAGGTAACCTCATCCCTGGCTTTAATAAAGCTGAGGGAAATTATCTCTCAATTAAAATCAAAAGTGGGTGTATAGAAGCTATAGAATACAGACCAGTTCTTGCAGAATACGACTAATAAGCTTTTTGATAAACAACAATCAGCAACCTCTAATAAGGTAGCTTTAACTATCTAAAAATAAATGAAGAATGACATATACAAGTATCTAAAATTCAGGCTAGATGATGAACATAATGACTTTGAGTTTGATATTATATCTGTACCACCTTATGAGTTTATCGAAAATAATCTCTCCTTAGTATCTTACGAATACTTTGGAGAGATAAATGAAGTTCTTGGCTTAAAAGTTAAACAGATACTCTTATACTTTAATGCTGACAGGCTTATGAGGGTTGAGTTGAAATACAAAGAGAATAGGGTAGAGAATCTTAAAAATAGACTAACAGAATTATTAGTCTACTTTCCTAACTCAGTAACTCTGAAACTGTCCTATCATGATGAAGAGGATGTAACTATCTTAATGTATCAAAAAAAGGTGCTAAACAAGTTTTATGATTTTGGGGTTACAAAAAATGTGAAATAAGCTTCCTCACATACTCCAAAAAAAAATTAATACAGAAAAAACAGTATCAGAGATACAGGTAACATACCATCCCTGCAAAATGTCTGAGGCTAAGCTCACTATGAGTAGTGATGTAGTAGAAATTATCAGGACAATCTGGGATAATAGAATAATAGAAATGCAAGAAGAGGTAAAAATACTCTTCGTAAATTCTTCAAATACTGTCATTGGCTTCTATAGTCTATCCAAAGGAGGTATTACAAGTAGCTTAGTAGATATTAGACTGATTTTATCAGTAGCCTTGAAATGTTTAGCAACTGGATTAATATTAGTACATAACCACCCAGGTGGCAATCTTAATCCAAGTAATGCAGATTTAGCTATAGTAAAGAAGCTTAATACAGCTTGTAAGCTACTTGATATAGCTCTTCTTGATAGCATCATCATTACGAAAGAGAATTATACAAGTTTTAATGATGAAGGACTATTGTAGATTATTAATGACCTCAAAAGGCATACTTATAGGCATACCCCCATTCAAAAAAATATGTAAAATATTAAATATCAGTCTGTAAACTAAAAGAATTCGAATCCCTCAGGGCCCACAAAATCTCTCAGGAAACTGGGAGATTTTTTTATGCACTATAGAGATGAATTCCTTCCCTCTAAAATTTTCTTTTACTCTTACATTTTGTTTTCACTTGTTAAAATAAAGGTTATTTCAGATAATTTTAAAATAATACGTCAACTTTTGACGCTATCCCCTACTACCTTTGAGTTAAACTTAAAGGACTAAAATAAATATTTTAACAATTAATACAAAAACAAATGATTTACACGGATGATTTTTTTTCACCAACAAGTAATTATCCAATGGATGATTTAGTAAGCTTAATAGATAGCCATACTTTTGAGAATGTAAATTTCAAAAAAACTGCATATTGGTATGATGGCAGTTTAATGGATGATTCTAAGCTAGACAGCTTCATATATAGAAAGAAGGATAACACGTATTATGTTGATACGGAATTTACTGCAAACAATTCTTTTAATATTAAAAAAATAGGATTGAAAGCTGATGGCCAAGCTGATGATACTTTACCCTTACAAAAAGCAATTGATATAGCAATCAAGCTTAGAGCAAAATTAAAGCTTCCAGGTGGAGTTATTAAAATTATTAATCAAATATCAATAGACATATCCCAAACAAATAATCTAAAAAGTTATGAAATTGAAGGAGCAGGTATTGGTGTAACAATAATAAAAAGCGAAAATAATAATGAATGCAATACAGCCATTTACTTCAAAGGAATGAATGAATTTCAGTTCGTAAAAATGAAAGGATTTTCAATTGTAAGACCAGATATAGGAATTAGCAACGGTGGAACCGGTCTTAAATTTGAAAAAGCAGTTTATGTTGAATTGGAAGACATTGATGCTTTTAGGTTTAGTAATGGAATAGAATTTAATGATGTAGCCCTGGGTATGTTAACCAGAGTCAATGCAAGATGGTGCAAAACAGCATTAAAAGGCTCAATGCAACCTGGAGGATTTACTCCTCCGAATTTAATAAATTTTGTCAGTTGTGGATTTCACTCAAACTCTGTTTCTGGCGTCTATTTAGAAAACTGTCACAATGTAAAATTTGACAGTTGTGGATTTGAAGGAAATTCCGGCAATCCATTAGATATTGTATTTAATGCTGCCAATGGAACTGTTGGCCTTAATGCAATTAATAATTATTTTGAAGGTAATAAAGGAGAGGCTGATATAAAAATAACCAATCTTAGAGAGGGAGTACATAATATAACCGGGAATACCTTTAACCGTCTTTCAAATGACCACCACACCTATTATAATATTCTGGTAGCAGCAGAAGCCCAGGGAAACCAGGTTTTAAATATGACAGGTAATGGATTTCTCGCTGGTAATAGTTTTATTCCGGAAGCAGGTAAACCAGCCTGGCATATTCCCTGGAATTCAGAATCTTTTGAAATTACTGATTTTAATTATTATAGTGATGAAGTTTTAAGGCCCAGTTTAAACTTAAAAAACATTATAAAGTTAAAGAAAGAATATAATACCGGAAGGCTGAGTATCAATGCAGATGGAACATATACTAATGGAACAAATGGATTAACGTCAATGAGATACAGCCAGGGAATCTACCTCATTACATTGCCCCATACTATCAATACGATCCAAAGTCTACAGATTACAGCCCAGCAAGGGGATGCAAGCATTACAACCCTGCCTTCTTTTGGCTATGGCATTTTAAGCAATAATACTTTGCAGATTTTATGTAGAGACAAAAACGGAGCTATTGACAATGGATTCTTATTTAATATTGAGTACAAATAAAACTATTTAAAGTAGAAATCTCTCAGGAAACTGGGAGATTTTTTTGTTTTAAGGATAAAAGGTTATTTCATTTTCCTGAGCAATACACCCAGTTTATAAAAATCAAAACACTTCATGTGAGGGCTTTCCGAAAGAAGGTTCTTTTTAATTTTTCTTTCAAAGATCCCATATATAAGAAGAAATAGAAAATCCAGTTTTAATTGCCTTAATTTCATCGCCGCCCTATATACCTTAATATCTTTTATAAAAGCAATATTTTGGCTGCCTTTTGAAAGCTTACACAAAGAATTCATACCTATTGATGCTTTTCTTAGAAAAACTTCATTACTGGTATCATCAAAATGAATAACAGGATTATTAATCGCCAGAAACTTTACCTTATTCAGCTCAAGAAGCTTGGCAAAAATAAAATCTTCGTAGCCATATTCCGTCAGCTCTTCATTAAAAGGAAATTTCTCGAAAACCTCTTTTTTGATGATAAAGTTTACGGTTTTAAACAGTGAAAAATCAGCCGACTGATCTCCCGAAAAAACCTCTCTTTCCACAGAGTATCTGTTTCTGAGTGTGTTGGAGTATTGAGATGCAATTTTAAAATTGCCGTATATCAATTCTATATCCGGCTTCTTTTTTAGTTGGCACAAATAGTTCTGAAGAAATTTTTTGCTGTCAATCTTTACATCACAGTCTAAAAACAGAAGATATTTTCCTCGCACATATTGAAGAAAAAGATTCCGGATTTTGGATCTTCCAATATTTTCTTCCAGAAAAATCAAATGATGAACATGATCCTGAAGAGAAGTGTTAATTTGTTTAAAAGAAGTCTCTGAAGCGTCATCAATCAAAATAATCTCCGCATCAATGCCATTGATATCAATTTCTTTTTTTAACCCAACGACGAGTTCACGGACATCAAAATTAAATACGGGAATACATATTGAAAGCTCCATGTCATCAGATTTTGTCTATCACTTTTTGGATATTAAATTCTTCAAGACATGCCCAATCTCCCCTGTAGCATTCTTTATCGCCAAAAACAGAACATGGCCTGCAGGTAAGATCTTTTACCTGAACCACGTCGTCTTCACTTTGTCCAAATCCTAAAAATCCGGCGTAAGGATGCGTTGCTCCCCATATGGAAACACATCTTGTCCCTACAAGACTTGCCAGGTGCATATTGGCAGAATCCATAGAAATCATCACTTCCAGTCCTGCTATTTTATGAAGTTCTTCCGTAAGGCTCAACTTTCCGGAAAGGCTTTTCGTGTTAGGGATCTGACTTTCCCAGTTTTCAAGCGTTTCTGTTTCCTTCTTTCCTCCCCCAAAAAAATAGACGGTATTTTTTTGCGCCAGTATTCTAGCCAGTTCAAATGATTTTTCCAAAGGAAGCATTTTTCCCTTATGTTGGGCAAAAGGAGCAAAACCTATCCCCGATTTATCTTCGGAAAGAGGTCTCAGCTTTTCTGAAAGCGTTACCTGAAAGCCCATAGCACGGAATACATCAGCATACCGTTCCACTGTTTTTTTCAGCTGTACTTTATTCAGGTTCCAGACATCTGTAAGGTGTTCTTTTTCTTCCTTTCCTTTATCTATTTTAAAGACTTTCAGGCCTCTTCTTGCGTAAAATTTATCTAAGACTTTAGTTCTGATCACATCATGAAGATTGGCAATATAATCCGGACTGAATTCCTTGATCAGCTCATTACTTAATCTTCTTAACCCAAAAAAACCTTTATACTCATCCAGATCAATTCCCTTGAATATCACATTCGGAATCCCCGCAAATAAGGCTTCAAAATTCTTCCTGGAAACCATAATAATTTCCACATCAGGATTTTGTTCCAGAAACTCTCTGAAAACAGGTGCCGTCATGGCAACATCTCCAAATGCAGAAAAACGATATGCTAAAATTCTGGTCACGGTTATGATTTCAATTGATAAGCAACAGCGTAAAATTTGATTTGTTTGGTCATTGCCATCAATCCATTGGCTCTTGATGGGGAAAGGAATTCCTGTAATCCTATTTCTGAAATAAATTCAAAATCTGAATCTAATATTTCCTGGGTAGAATGACCACTGTAAATACTCACTAAGAGAGAAACAATTCCTTTTGGCAATATTCCGTCAGAGTCTGCATTAAAGAAAAGTTTTCCTTCTTTAAACTCAGCATCAATCCACACTTTACTCTGACAGCCTTTAATAAGGTTGTCATCTATTTTCTTATCTTCTGAAAGCCCCTTTAGTTCTTTACCCAGGTCAATGATATACTCATATTTCTGCTCCCAATCTTCAAGAAACGCAAATTCGTCGATAATTTCCTGCTGTTTTTCTTTAATGGTCATTTTAATCCAATTTCTTTCTGCAAAGATAATTAATTTTAGACTTTTAATTTTTTAATTCAATTTTCATTAAATTTAACCTGTAAATCATTGCTGATAAATGATAAAAGTATAAAATTAAATAGGATTGCCTCAATGTTTTAAAAAATTATTGAGCTGCCTTTTGGATGATTTGAAGTAATTTTATTTCCTCATTTTCCCAGCATATAGCTTCTGAAGCCCTTTCAAGCTCTTGCTGATAATTGACTCTGCCTTTGTTTAAAACCTTTTTAATAGCAGCGGCTATATGTTCAGGATGGTGGCTTTGAATAATCTCCCCTATATCAAACTGTTTTTTAACATTCTGCATTTCTGGAAAATCTGACAGAATTAAAGGAACCCGGGCCTGGATGCAATCCAGAATTTTATTAGGCAGTGAGTAGAGATAGCTGTCACCTCCATTTTCTTCAATACTCATTCCGCAATCTGCCATTACCGTAATATTTCTTAACTCATCAGGAATTAATTTCCCAAGAAATTTTACTTTATGCTGAAGATCTTCTTTAATGACGAGATTTTCATATTCTTTTTTCTTCGGCCCATCGCCTGCAATGTGTAGTATTACATTATCAAGATGATGCATGGCAAGAATCACTTTGTCTATTCCACGAAATGGATTGATTGCTCCCTGGTACAAAAGCTTTTTAGGGTTATTTTCAGGAATTTCAATATCAAACACCAATTTTCTTGGGGCATTTTGGATCACTACGGGAAGTATTCCGTATTTGTTCTGGAACCATTGGGCATAGCTTCCGCTTGCTGTAATCATAAATTTCAGCTTTGGAATAATTGTATTTTCCAGATACCGCCATAGCTTTTGTGACATCTTACCCTGAACAGCGGGCATTTCCGAAAAAATTTCATGGCTGTCAAAAATCAATGGAATATTTAATTTCTGAGAAAGAAGGTAATTGGGAAACAAGGCGTCCACATCGTTAGCATACAGAATGGTATTCTGATCTGCTTTTTTCTTTATCTGGTGGTACAATTTCCAGTTGAATTCAAAATAAGCTGTTTTTAAGCTTTTTGAACCCAGATGAACCCTGGAGAAAGGATATGGGCGCTCCATTTTTCCTGCTCCGTTCCAGTCGTTCCCTATTAAATCTATCTGATATTCATTTTCATACAACGTTCTGCATATTTTTTCAATGCGCTGATCGGTATACAAATTACTGAAAGCAGATATAATGATTTTTTTATTCATCAGCTTTTTTTCCCAAACAATAAATGGTAGACTTGAATAAAGCAAATAAGCCCGTTTGGAATGATCACCGGCCAAAGCATCCCGTTGTAGATACCATAAATGACAAAACAAAAACAGCCAATCATATTAACAACTCTGATTTTTCTTACATCTTTCAGTATGAAACTCAATACAATAAAAACGGAAGCAGAATAGCCAATATAAGTAGTTATCTCGGGATTCATGGGGATTTTTTACGAATAACAAACTTAATCATTTTCAATAAGATAATAAAATTTTTTCTGCCATAAAGTCATTAATTGATTTTTGGTAAAATATTTGTAATTTAGATAATGAATAAAAAGCAACGTTGCTTTTATTCTAATGAGATATATTATGGATTATAAGTTTTCACAAGGTTTGAGCCAGGTGTTCAAACAAAGCAAAAGCGAAGCTAAAAGGCTGAAAAGTGAATTTCTCAATACAGAACATCTACTTTTAGGTATTATAAAAACGGAAAACTCTGCAAAAGAAATCCTTCAAAACCTTAATGCGGATTTAACACAAATCAGAAGAAAAATTGAAACTCTAAATACAGCAAGTCTTAATCCTATTTCTGAGGAGGTTACCAATATTTCTTTCACCAAGATGGCAGATCATGCTATTAAACGTGCAGAGTTAGAATGCAGACAGTATAAAAGCAATGAAATTAATACCGTTCACCTGCTTTTGGGCATTCTTTATAAATATGAGGATCCTACTTCAAATATTCTAGGGGCTTATGACATCGACTACGAGGGTGTTTCAAGAGAGTACCAGACTATGCTTAAAAATTCCGGACAGGCACCACAGATGAGTGCTTATGATGATGATGATGAAAGAGAGGAATTTGAGCAGATGAGAAAGCCTACAGGAAATTTAGGCTCTGCAAAAAGTAAAACGCCTACATTGGATAACTTTGGTAGAGACTTAACTTCTTTGGCCAGAGATGGAAAATTAGATCCTGTGATAGGCCGTGAAAAAGAAATTGAGAGAGTTTCTCAAATCTTATCACGAAGAAAGAAGAACAACCCTCTTCTTATCGGGGAGCCGGGAGTCGGTAAATCTGCTATCGCAGAAGGGCTGGCTTTAAGAATTCAGCAGAAAAAAGTTTCCAGGGTTCTTTACGGAAAACGTGTGATCACTTTGGATCTGGCAAGTTTAGTAGCCGGAACAAAGTACCGTGGTCAGTTTGAAGAAAGAATGAAGGCGATTATGACTGAGCTGGAAAAAAACAGAGATGTCATCTTATTCATTGATGAGCTTCATACCATTGTAGGTGCAGGTAGCTCTACGGGAAGCTTAGATGCTTCCAATATGTTTAAACCGGCGTTGGCAAGAGGTGAGATTCAATGCATCGGGGCTACTACTCTGGATGAATACCGTCAGTATATTGAAAAAGACGGAGCATTAGAAAGAAGATTCCAGAAAGTAATGGTGGAGCCTACTTCTATAGAGGAAACCATTCAGATTCTAAACCAGATTAAAGATAAGTATGAAGAGCATCACAATGTCATTTATACTCCTGAAGCGATTCTGGCGTGTGTCAATTTGACATCAAGATATATTACAGACCGCTTTTTACCGGACAAAGCCATTGATGCTATGGACGAAGCAGGTTCCCGTGTTTATATTAAGAACATGAAAGTTCCTACTGAGATCATTGATTTTGAAAAGAAAATTGAGGATATCAAAGAAATGAAGCAGAAAGCGGTAAAAGCACAGGATTATCTTGAGGCAAGAAAGCTTAAGGATGAAGAGGAACGTCTTCAGATGGAACTGAATGCAGCACAGGAAAAATGGGACAAAGATGTAAAAGAGAAGAAGGAAACCGTAACAGAAGAAAATGTAGCGGAAGTAGTTTCTATGATGAGCGGTGTTCCTGTAACAAAAGTGGGCAAAAATGAGCTTGATAAATTAGCTCAGATGGATGAGAAACTGAACGGAAAAGTGATCGGTCAGGAAGATGCTGTGAAGAAAGTAGTGAAGGCTATTCAAAGAAACAGAGCCGGTCTTAAAGACCCTAACCGCCCAATTGGTACTTTTATCTTCCTTGGAACAACCGGGGTTGGTAAGACGGAGCTTGCAAAAGTAATGGCACGAGAACTTTTCGAATCTGATGAATCTCTGATCCGAATCGACATGAGTGAGTACATGGAGAAATTTGCCGTTTCAAGATTGGTTGGAGCGCCTCCGGGATACGTTGGATACGAGGAAGGCGGTCAGCTAACGGAAGCAGTAAGAAGAAAGCCTTATGCTGTGGTTCTTCTGGATGAGATTGAAAAAGCTCACCCTGATGTATTCAATATTCTGTTACAGATCCTCGATGAAGGTCATGTTACCGATAGCTTAGGCCGAAAAATAGATTTTAGAAATACGATCATTATCCTTACTTCCAATATCGGAACCAGGGATCTTAAAGATTTCGGTGACGGTGTAGGTTTCGGAACTTCAGCTAAAAAGACCAATACAGATTCAAGAGCAAGAAGTACGATTGAAAATGCCCTTAAAAAAGCATTTGCTCCTGAATTCTTAAACAGAATTGATGATATTGTCATCTTCAATTCTCTTGTACAGGATGATATCAAGAAAATTATTGATATCGAGCTTAACAAGCTTTATGGCAGACTTGAAAAATTAGGTTATAAAGTAGAATTAACTGAAGAGGCTAAAGACTTTATTTCTGAAAAAGGATGGGATAAAGATTTCGGTGCAAGGCCATTGAAACGGGCAATTCAGAAATACATTGAGGATTTACTGGCAGAAATGCTTGTGAATAAACAATTGAATGAAGGAGAAACCGTTGTCCTTGAAGTTAACGAAGCCAAGGACGGATTAATCGGAAAAACTTCAAAGCCTAAGAAAACGGCGGCTGAAAAGTCTTCTCCCCAGTCTTAAAATAAATGAATTTAACACTTATAAAAAAGCATCGGAAAATTTCCGATGCTTTTTGTTTTTTCGTAAGTTTTCGTTACATCCTTTCTGATATGGCTATTTTCATTAAACGTAAGAAAGTACAAACGTCTATATGGTTTTACATTCGCAGATAAGCATCATTATAACCCCACTACAAATCCTATATTAGGAATCAGTCCGCTTGAAAATACACTTGAATTTTCTTTATAAAGCACATTATACATCAACCCGATCTGCATAAAAGAATTATTACCTATTCTCTGCATATATCCTCCTCCAAGATAGAGCGCATTTTCTTCTTCATTGTATTTATAATCGTAGTATTTGTCTTTATAATTAATAAAATAATGTTGAAAATTGGCTCCCAGATAAAACGATCTTGCAATATAATAATTCACAAATGGGCCTACTCCAAACATCGTAGACTTATAATAATCTGAAGTCTGCCATGAAACACTCCCTACAACTCCCCCTTCAAGATCTTCGGTAAGCCTGTATCCTACTCTTGGAGATGCCTGCAGGTAAAAAGAACTGTTGCTTCCAAAACCCACACCTATTCCTCCTCCAAAAGTCCATCTGTTGGTTTCCTGAGTGGGTGTTCCGACTGAAATCTGGGAAAAAACTGATCCTGAGCATATCAGCATCAATGGAATAATAAACTTTTTCATATGTATCTATATTTTGTATAAGGTAATTAATCAATTTCCTCCTGCATTAGTGTTAAAAACTTCGTTAGTCTTGTTTTCTATCTTAACATCGTTTTTATCAATGTTTAAAATTATGGTTTTTTTACGAATTTTTTTAATTGTATTTTTGCCGCATCAAACTAAGAACTCCCGTTAAGAGTTTCGTAAAATTGAAATAAAATGAAAATAGTAGTAGGCCTCTCCGGAGGTGTAGATTCTAGTGTTACAGCATATTTGCTGCAACAGCAAGGTCACGAAGTTGTGGCTTTATTTATGAGGAACTGGAATGACGCTTCCGTAACGTTAGAAGATGAATGTCCCTGGATTGAGGACAGCAACGATGCATTAATGGTCGCTCAGAAGCTGGGAATTCCTTTCCAAGTGATTGATATGAGCGAACTTTATAAGGAACGCATTGTAGATTATATGTTTGCGGAATATGAGAAAGGAAGAACTCCGAATCCTGATGTTTTGTGTAACAGAGAAGTAAAGTTCGATGTTTTTATGAAAACAGCCATGTCTTTAGGTGCTGATAAGGTAGCTACGGGACATTATGCAAGAGTGAATTCCACTTTTGACGAAAACGGTAAAGAAATTTTCCATCTTTTGGCAGGAAAAGACAATAATAAAGATCAGTCTTATTTTCTTTGCCAGCTGAGCCAGGACCAACTGTCAAAGGCGTTGTTCCCAATTGGAGAGCTTACAAAGCCTCAGGTGAGGGAAATCGCCAAAGAAATAGGATTGGTAACAGCCGATAAAAAAGATTCTCAGGGATTATGTTTTATTGGAAAAGTAAGTCTTCCCCAGTTTTTACAACAACAGCTGAAGCCTAAAGAGGGGGAGATTGTAGAAATTTTCAAAGATTCTCCTTTATTTTCAGAAGAAATACCGGAATTTTCCTCCAAAGAGGAAGAGCTTCAATTTTTGTCGAGAAAAATCAATTATAAAAAAGCGGACGGAAAAGTAATCGGAAAGCATCAGGGGGCTCAGTTTTTCACCATTGGACAAAGCAAGGGTCTTGGAATAGGCGGTCATAAAGAAAGTTGCTTTATTGTATCGAGAGATATGGAAAACAACATCATCTTTGTAGGTGAAGGAAGCCATTTTCCAGGACTGTACAAAAAAGCGTTAAAAATAGACAATGCCGAGCTGCACTGGGTACGTGAAGACATGAAACTGAAAAATGGTGAATCTATGGAGGTAATGTCGAGATTCAGATACCGACAGTCTTTGCAGAAGGCTACTTTATATCAGTTTGAAGATGCTTTTTATATTGAATTTGAGGAATCTCAGTCTGCCATTGCTGAAGGGCAGTTTGCCTCTTGGTATATAGATGACGAACTTATCGGAAGTGGTGTGATATCTTAACCACACTCTTAAAAGTATAAAACCCCGGGTAATTATCCCGGGGTTCTTTTTTAGTTACAGTTTTTTATGTCGACATATCGTCAAAATTTCTTTTTTCAGGCTTTTTTGTCATCATTTTTTTAGTTTCTACCTGTTCCAGGATCTTCAGTCCCAGTAATCCACTGATTCCTCCGTTAGCTGCATCTCCGCTTCCACCGATCAATACATCCGGCATTATTTTTACATTCTGATTGGCAATAGATTCCATAATTTTTAATTGTGTGAAATTTTCGTCACCCATTGCATCAACAGACAGCTTATATGATTCAGCATTCGACTTACCAATCGCCAGTATTTTCTCTGCTTCAGCATTACCCATTAATGAGATCTGCTCAGCATTGGCTTTGGCAAGCAGCCTTGTTTTTTCGGCTTCACCATTGGCTTTTTTCACCACTGCTGCTGCTACTCTTTCAGCAATTAATACCCCCTGATCTGCCGTTACAATTTCTTTCTGTATATCGGCAACCGCAGTTTCTTTTTCTAAGCTCTGTCGTGTTTCCTGAGCCAGTTTCTGCATTTCAAAGGTTGTTTTCTGTTCTTCCGCAATCTTTCGGTCTGTGAGGGTCTTCATGAGTGTTTCCGGGGGAACAATATCTCCTATCAGTGTATCAACTGCTGAAACGTTATATTGTTCCAGAACGCTGCTGATATGATCTCTGGCAGACTGCTGCCGTTCTTTACGGGTTCCGAGAAAAGCAATTACATCACTGTCCTGAGCAGAATTTCTGAAATAATTTCCTATTGTAGGTTCCAGAACCTGCCCAACAAGATTAATCATATTTCCAAAGCGTGCGATCACTTTCGGGGCCTCATTGGAAGGGATATGAATGATTTGGGAGACATCCAGGTCGAAAGGAAATCCGTCTTTGCTTCGAACGGTAATGGTCGAAAGGTTTTTGTCCAGCTGATGAGCTTCACTCCTCGCTGATGCCCAGTTCAATACAAGATTCGTGGTCGGAACCAATTCTGTTTTCATAATATAAGGATTTATCGGATATTTTCCCGGTCCAAGTGGTTCACCCCAAACTCCTTTATAGCCTCTTTCCACTATATTGCCGTGTTTAAATTCTATTCCACTCAAGTCTTTTCCTTCTTCACCTACATAGCTGATGACCACTCCTACTGAACCAATCGGAATTTCAGTCATCTTTACCATTTCAAGTTTTACAAACCAGGGGTTCAGGAAATAAGATCCTGCAAGGATCACCTGCTCCTGAAGACCTTTATATCCGCCACTGTTTAAAAAAACATCTACATCCTGAAATTTATTATGCTCGTCGATTATTTTTCCGGCAATCTGCCCTTCTTCAAGAGGTTTCCCTTCTAAAGTAGTGATAATGCCTACTGCGTTATCAGGAATTTGTGTCATATCCGTAAGTGAAACCTCAAACAATAAGGTATTTATTCTATAAGAGCCGGGAGCAATGATGGCAGTTTGCCGCCCTTTCCGGCCTCCGTTTTTTAAGAAGGCTTCGGCATCCTGAAAAGAATCACATTCTACTTTTCTGCCCAAAATCCGGCCTGTTTCCAGCTCATGTCCATCTCTGGCCAAAATAAGTCCTATCTGCCCCGTCGGCACAATAGTAAAAGACTGAAAGTGAATAGAATACTGCCATATCCATTTCCAGAAATAAATCCCGGGTGCCAGTGTCTGAGCCTGAAATCCTGCTTCTCCGTTGGTCGCAATGATACGTCCTTCCGGTAATTCCTGCCTTCCCAGCAAAACAAACTTCTTGGTAACCAACCCTATTTTATCTTCCGGCACAATTACCAATCCGAAGAAAACCCTTAGTATGAATTTGTAGAAAACAAAACCAAAGAGAATGATAACTGCTGGGATAAACCATACTGACTGTAAAATATTTTCCATGATCATAATTTTTTTATTATGTATTATTACTCAAATGTCTTTTGATTTAAAAAAATAAAAGTCTTTCTTTTATGTTTTTCAGAATTATATTGATGTTAAAACTGTCTTACTGTAAAAAATATATGCCGTTTTTGAAAGAAATCATCACGCAGAGCTATAAAAATTCGTATTTCAGAGAAGAATAATGATGTAATGAAAAAAGAGAATTTTTTTTCTGTAACGTTTGTCAAATTGTTGTACTTACTGAGTAAATAACATTAAAAAACATTCTATGAAAACGACTGCAAAAAAACTGTATGCTTATGCAAACCATATTCTAATCTCTTTGGTATCTGCCGTTTTTGGCTATAACCTGTATCAGGCCATTGTACATCCCGACCATTCAAATATTGGATTAAGCCTCATTTTGGTGGTTCTTACCTATATTATGCTCCGAAAATATGGCTACCAATCAATAAAGAAGGAACAGAAAGACATTTAATCAGTCATATAGATAAGCCCGAAGCTATTGTGTTTTCGGGTTTATTTTTTTTAAGTCAACTACTTCGTGTTATTCTTGAAGTAATATTGAATAACTGATGCTCCTGCAATACATTCAATGATCAGGATCATCACTAAAAGCCCAATAGGCTTACCCAGCATCAGTCCCCTGATCAGCTTTAAAATGCCTAATCCAAAAATGAAAGCCAGCCCATAAAAAGTTACTTTTGAAACAGCTTCATGAAATAGCCTCAGCATAAAAATGGAAGCATAAAATCCCAGTAAAAGAAAGATATATAATTTTAGAAATTCAGGACCTTTTAAAAAAATGGGATTCAATGTCTGACATTCTTCCACAAGCCATGTAAAACTGATGATAAACGGAACTAAATGGATGATATATTTTTTCATAATTACTGTTTTAATTGATACTTTTACCCGCCACATCCTCCGCATCCACCACAACCGCCTCCGCAGCCTCCTCCACAACTACTTCCTCCGCTACAGCTGCTTCCTCCACAACCTGTTCCGGAATCATTGCCGTTTTTAGCTTTATTTTCCTGAAATGTATTAGCAATGGCACTGATGATAAAAATGACAGCTATTGAAAGTATCACCGACCCCAGTGTGATGACAATCTCACCAAGACAGGATGACAGTGTTGTAAGAATGATCAGTAACGGTATGAAGCGAAGCCTCTTCCACCAGCTGCTCCAATATTGCTTTTTTCTTTGCTGAAACCAGATATCGGCTGGGGCTTCCAATTGGAAAATCTCTTTATAGCTTTTCAGGGTTTCTGAAAACCAATCCCGGTGTTTTGTTGTTTCCTTTGTTCCTCCTTTTGAAGGATGATGATGAAGCTTTCTTTTTAAAATGTGAGGACAAAACTCTTCCCAGTAATTTTGGGTGTAAATCAAATGCATGTGCCATACTTTATCCACTATTTTGCTTGGAGAGGCTCCATTGGGAAGAATACAGCAGAGGTAAACAAACTTTTTATATTCTTCAATTGCTTTTCGGGCAAAATCCAAAGTCCAGTTTTCTTCTTTTGCCAGCTTTTTTGAGAAAGGAAAATCGGCATCAGGAGCATCTAAGGAAAATCCCTGGATCCTGTTCCAAAGAAATTCGTCTTGTAATACCATTTTTGTTTCCATTGTCTTTATTTTAATTTTTCTACTCAAATATCAATTGATTTTAAAATATAAAAGTCTTTCAATAGTCTCATTTGAATCGATAAAAATCTTAAATTAGTCTTGCAGAATTTCGAAGTCCATCTGAAACCTGAATAAAGAAAATAAACAGATGAAAAAAGAAGATATTTTACACCTTGAGAAACTCATGAACTTCTTAAGCCGGCAGTTTCTAAAGAAAAACCATTGGCAAGACGTTACCAAAACGGAATGGTCTTACATCAGTGCTGAAATTAATGATCTCATTATCAACGATTATGCTGAAAAAGAGATAAAAAAAGATCCTGACATCCTGGGGTTAAACTACCTTTATGAGCATCTGATTATCAATAAACTAAAGAAATACCATCACAATGAAAATGCCGTTTTAAGCCGTCCCAATCTGGCAAAGATAAGCCTGATTGTCAGGGTTCTGGGTTATTCAAATTATATAGATTTCATTAATTCCAATACAGAAGCTTTCAATTTTAATGATCTTAAAATTGATATGAATAATACAGTGCTGAATACCACTCTCTTAGACCGTTTAGTGGGCTGTTGGTATTCTTATAACAGAAATCTTCCCGAGAATCCTTTACAGGCAAAAGAAGACAGAATCTGGCGTTCCGCGACAGAGATCTACAAATCTGAAACTACGGGAGAATATTTTGTTGAGAGAAGCGGAGGTGATCACCATAAGTATTTCGGGAAAGTGACCGCTTATTCAGATTATGTTTTTATTATTATGAACAGCAATACTTTTATCCGGCAGAGACACTTTGTTTCAAGAATTAAAGATATCAAGGAAAAGCTTAAAAACCCTGACTATAAACTGCATGAACTTCACTTTATCAGTACCTGTATCAGCTTCAATCAGGAACCTATTGCCTTATTTGAAATTTTCAGGAAGGCAGACCGGAAAAACTTTATTTCAGATTCCATCAGCTTTCCGATAGACAGTGACGAGATTCCGGAAACCATAGTAAAACAGCTTGAAGATACTGAAGCTAACAGGATTGATTACAGATAGTTGAACGAAATCAACACTAGGTTCGAGATTCGGGATAAGAGATTAGGTCTGGAGGTACAAATAGAAAAGTCAGTATAAGGATGTTCTCCTATGCCTAGAATATATTTAAACGCTTAAAATCTGTGTATTACAGTAATAATTACATACATTAATAGTTCTAATTATAAGCCTTAATTATCTTATTATGGAATATTATGAATTATATGAGGTTTTGAAAAGTCATTTTGATTCCAAAAAAGAGTTTACAGAAATAAAGGATTTAAATGTGACCATAGAGTCTATCCCCTTTTTATCAAAAGCCTCAGGTTTACTGTATGGATCTTCTACTGCTGAATGCCTGAGACATCACCCTCAACCGGAGATCAATGAGAATGCTTATTTGGTTTATCATCAGCCATCGATAGATACAAAGGATTTCGACATCAGCTGTAATCAAAATTTTGAGTATTATATTCTTAAAAGGGCTGATATAAAAACAGCGAAAGGAAGTATTATTTTTTTTCACGGGCTGAATGAAAAGAAGTGGGACAAATATCTGCCCTGGGCCTATGAACTGGCTCAAAGAACCCATAAGGCGATTATTCTGTTTCCTATTGCCTTTCATATGAACCGGGCTGATCCTATTTGGAGTGACCGCAAGCATATGACAGATATTGTCAATTTCAGGAGAAAAAGATATCCTGAAAACACTAATTATTCTTTTGTAAATGCAGCAATAAGTTCCAGGCTGGAGGCTCATCCGCAAAGGATTTTCTGGTCAGGATTACAGACGTATTCAGATATCATTGAAGTAATAAAAGACATTAAGAACAACAAAATAAAAAGTATTGCTGCGGATGCAGGTTTAGATTTATTTGGATATTCTATAGGCTCGTTTCTTTCCATGATTATTAAAATGGCTGATCCCGGAGGCTACTTTTCTCAGTCCAGGCTTTTTTGTTTCTGTGGAGGAATGACCATTGACAGAATGTTTCCGATCTCAAAATATATTATGGATGCTCAGGCAGCCATTAAAGTACAGTCTGCGTTTACAGAGTTATTAATTTCAGATTTTAAAACTGACAAACGGTTAAAGCATTACCAAAATGAGGATTTACATCCGCAGGAAAGCTGGTTTAAAAAAATGCTGAGATATAATTATTTCCAAAAAGAAAGGGAGGACAGAATCCGGGAGCTTCAGTCCCAGATAAAGGTATATGTACTGAAACAGGATGACGTTGCCCCTCCTATTGAGGCTTTGAATACGCTACAAGGTGGTTACAGGGATATTGATGTAGAAGTTGAAATAAAGGATTTCCCTTTTGAATATTCTCATATGGTACCATTCCCGCTTACTCATAAAAATAAGAAAGAAGTGACTAAAGGGTTTCACGAGTTTGTAAAGTCAGCCAGTGATTTTTACGGGCAATAAGCTCTTCAAAATCTATACTTTTAAGGCAGGAAACGGTTTAACTTTGAGGGTAAAAGATCTCAAGGAAAAATTTAAAAAATAAAATAATAAGGTCCATGGTTATGTTTTTAGTTGGTTAAAAATTTACGTAAAAATTCCTGTAAACACCTGAAAATATTACCGTTCTATTTCAAAAATTCAAATTTCAGGATTAAACAGGCCTAACTTACCAGCCAATCTTTAAAGTCTTTGACACGGTCTCTGCTTACTGTAATTTCATCCTCCGGCTGAAATGCAAGTTCCACTTTATAATATGGTGAAGTATGGATATTTTTAATAAAATCAGAATTGACAATAAACTGCCTGTTTACTCTGAAAAACTTTTTCTCTTCCAGAATATCTTCCAGCTCATCCAATGTAAAATCTGAGGGATAGGTCCGTTCCTGGGTCTGGAGGTATACAATTTTGTTTTCACTGAAAAAGCAGCTTATTTCCTCTGTCTGCACAATCTTAAGGTTGTATCCGATCTTTACCAACACTCTGGAAAGGGTAGATTTTTCCTTTTTGATCAGCTGCTTGATATCTTGGGAGCCTGTTGTATTGTCTGCCGGAATAAATGATTTAAATTTCTCCACAGCTGCTGAAAGATCTTCTTCCAATATAGGTTTTAAGAGGTAGTCTATACTGTTTAATTTAAATGCTTTCAGGGTGTACTGATCAAAAGCTGTTGTATAAATAATAAAACCTTTGGTGGGTATTTTTTCAAAAATATCGAAAGACAGCCCATCTCCTAAAACAATGTCTGAAAATATCAGCTGGGGATGTTCATTTTCCGTGAACCAGCCAACCCCTTCTTCCACAGATTCTATTTTAGCAACTACCTCAATATCAGTAAAGTTACTTAACATTCTTTCTAATTTTCTTGAAGCAGGTTTTTCATCTTCGATAATGACAGTTCTGATCATCGGGTTATTCGTTTTAATTCAGATTTTAGGAAATAAAGTTAAATAAAAGCAGACAGTTTTAAAAATCTATAGGCTTTTTGTTTTTTCCAAGCTCTTTCTGGATGAGTTCTTTCTCCCATTCAGCATCAAAAACAAATAGCTTTACTGCTTTTACTGTAAGAATTACCGCCCATATCACCAGAAAGATATGTCCGCTGAATAGGTTAATTCCTACAAAATGATCTTTCAAAAAATCATTAAAAAGGATGATTCCTGCAATGATACCAAACCATAAAAGGCTTTTATAGAACTTTCTGATCTTGTTAACTCTTTCGTATGCTGTATTGTAATCCATGATTCTTAAATGTTTTAAATTATTATAGTGTTTTTGTTTTTCCTTTCTCCTCAGCCATTAATTCTCTGATCTTTTTTTCTTCCCAATTTTTTCCGATTCCGAATACACTGATGGCATGAAAAGCTATTCCAATTCCCCAACCCAGCATTGGCCATAAAAACCATAGATACCCGGGAGCCGTTAATAGATTCAGTGCTGCCAAAAAAGGAATGACCAAGCAGAACGAACTAAGATTGCCATAGAATTCTTTTAATTCTTTTACTCTTTTTGAAGCTTTTTCGTAAGCTATTGTTTCTTTACCGGATGATAAAATTTCCATAACGTATTGTTTTTAAGGTTAGTAATTTGTTTTTGTTGGGTCAAATGTATGATGAAAAATACCTTTACATCAATTTTATATAACTGAATCGTAGAATTTTACAGCTGAGCTGTAAAATTCTACGATTAATGGAAACCAGTGTCAAATACAATCCCTACCCTTTATTATAAAACCTGCCAGTTTGCACCATTATAGTAGACCACTGCTTTACGGGTTACATCATACACCAATGCTCCTTTAACGGGAAGTTTAATCTGCAGATCAGGATAGGAATATTTTGGAAGAATAAGTGCTTTATTGTTTGATTCAAGAATTAAAGAGCCTACGGCACTTGAAGTAGACGCCCCTATGATAACACCTCCTCCTATATCTGTTCCACTTACTGTCACAGGAGTAGAAGCACTCCCCCAGTTTGTCCAGACGGTTCCATTACAGGTTGCAAGCTGGCCTGTCAATGCATTACTGGCGATAGCACCACGGGTACCTCCGTTACAGGCTGGCAGGTTAATAGGATTCATTATGATTGTTCTTATCGTTGTAGTACTTGTTCCAAAGTCTAATATCCCAGACCCGTCAACATTTGTTTTCCCGATAGCTACCTGTGCATTTAGCAACATAAAAAAAGCTCCGGACAAGATTAATATAATTATATTGATTTTTTTCATTGTTATGCTTATTTAAGATTAATTACAATATCGGTTGAAATTACCTCCTAAGGCTCTCCACACCGTTCCATTATACACTTTAGTGGTATTGTCTGATGTATCAAAAACCAGCATCCCTTCAACAGGAGACGGAATTGATGCTACAGCAGTAACTCTTGTTAAAACAACCGGTTTTCCTACGGCATTGATCTGAATATATCCGTTTTTGGAAACAGGCTTCCAATTGGCGGTATTTGTAACATCTATTCCAAATGGAGTATCGGGAACATCCGCCACAGTGGTGTTGTCCCAGAGACCAATGGTAAAATAATTAGCAGAACCTGTATTTTGATTGAGCTGTATTGTTGCTGTTCCTCCAGAAACAGCAATTTCTTTGATAGAAACATTGGTAGTAAAGCCCGGGTTATCTGCTACAATCATATAATAGCGTTGGTTGGCTGTAGGATTTGTAATGGAATTAAACCGATAATAAACACAGCCTATTGCATTTCCTGTTTTCTGTGCTTGCCAGATACGGTTACTTCTCTGCATGTTGGGCATCCCTGTAATAGCTGTTGAATAAGTATTTAAAAGACCTCCATTATCAGAAATCATCAGGAAATTATTATTAACTGAAATGTCCGGGTGGTTAGCAGAAGTATTGGCAGCAGTAAAATTATTATTAGTAGACACCGTAATATAAGAACCTGATGTTGTTGTAGTTCCGGAATTATTTACAGAACTGGAAACCCTCTGTTGAAGGCCCGAAGCATCATCTCTTCCGATCCCAAAAATGTTATAAATAAATGTTCCGGCAGATGTAGCACTGGTATTGCTCCAATAAACGGTTGTTCCATCTCCGGCAATATAATTTTGAGCTGTAGTCTGTGTAAGAGTTGTCCCGTATTTTAAGGCCAGATATGAACTTACCCTATTAACCTCAATATTAGATAAATTCCTGTTATACCACAGTACTTCAGGAATAGCATAGCTGGCAAAAAAAACAGGCCAGTATCCTAAACTAAATGTATAGCTTCCTGCGTCTGATAAATTGCCTGTACTGGTAGCGTTCGCTTCAATTCCATTTACAAATCCGCTTCTGTTTGTGCTGCTTACTCTTCTCCCTGCACCAATATTATTTTGTGCTGTTGCTGCATAAGTGAGTCCTACACTTGCATTTCCAAACTGAACGGAATTTGTTCTGAAACCGGAATTACACCTATTTGATCCACATGTTCCGGTTGTATTATTCGACCAAAAATTTGAAAGCAGATCAAAGTTCGAGCTATTAGAAACTCCAAAATAAGTTATACTTCTATCGGTAGGCGTTGTGCCTCCATAAAAGCTGCCTAAAGCAAAAGAGTTGCCTGTGCTATAAGCCGACCCTGTTGAACTTCCCGGTCCTGCCGTAAACTGAATAGCATCATTAAAGTTAAAACCCACATTATTTATTCTTGCTGGGGCAGCAACACTTCCTAAAGTGAATTGTGGCAGGTTGGCAAATAATGGTGATGGGGCCTGATTGGTCCAGCTTGATGCAGTCCACCCGGTACTGGCTTTCATCCAGATAATCAATCCGGAATTTATACCACCCGGAGATTGTGCCTGTGTGGGCATTAAGGCACACGCAGACAATAACGAAATAATTTTGTAGAAATTCATTAGTGCATGTTTTTTACAAGACTAATCAAAGAATCATACAATTAATTATTAAATAGATAAAAACTATTGAGTTTAATTATCAATAAATAAAAGGAATCAGTTTCTTTGTTCTTTTTCTGTATTCAATGTATTCTTCTCCGAATTGTTCTACAAGAGCCTGTTCTTCAATTTTTATTCTGTAAGCAAAGGCTAAAAACGGAGGAATAAAAGCAAAAATCAATGAAATCCAGTTGTTTAAATACAATCCTAATCCCAAAGATGTCAGCAGGGAAAAGGCATAAGAAGGATGTCTCAGGTATTGGTAAAATCCTTCTTTTTTGATCTGATGATCCTGTCTTATAGTCACGTCTACGGTAAAGTATTTCCCTAAGGACCTGATGATGATGAACCTGAAAAGTATTCCGGTAATAATAAATAACTCTCCTATATACAGTATCCAGCTTCCTTTAACCACCGGAAGACGGATATAATGAGAAATCATTATGGAAGAAGCTATTGAGAAGGGAATGGCCAGCCACAAAATGTTCAAAGTAGATTTATCTTTATTCTTTTGATCTTCTTTATTGGATTTCAATATGTTTTTATACAAGAACTCACTCAGAAACCAAATACCCATAGAAACATTAAATACGATTTGCAGTGTATCCATTTTGTTTATTTTTTAGTAAGACCTATTTATACACTCCCCATGATCAGTCTTCTTTAGAGTGCTGCTTTTCCATCAGTTCCCTGATCTTTTTATCTTCCCATTTTTTCATAAAGTTAGTTTTGGGTATAAAAACCGTTACAGCATGTGCTAAGAGACCAATTCCCCAAAATATTGCTGTAAAGAAGTTTTTAAACTGAAAATAACTTTCTCCAGGCTTCAGATTGGCATAATTATACACAACAATCATCACATTGACAGCAATATAAGCAAATAGATGACCATAAAAGCCTCTTAATCTGTCTACCTGTTTTTTAGCGAGCTGGTATTGAATATCATTTTCGTCAAATGTTTCCATTATTTCTGTTTTTTTGTTGATTCATAATTTCTCTAATCTTCTTTTCCTGCCAGGATTCTCCGATTCCGAAAACCTGAAATGCGTGGGAAGCCAGGCCAATTCCCCAACCCAGTGCCGGAAACCAAAACCAGTGGCTGCGGCTTCCTGTAAAGAGATTGATAAAGATTAAAAAGGGAATAATAATACAATAAGAAATCAGGTTGGTATAAAATCCTTTAATTTCTTTTACTCTTTTCTGTGCTCTTTTGTATGCTTTTATTTCATCATCAGGTTTTACACTGACAATATTAGGCTTAGTGGAAAGCATCGGAAGTTTTACTTTAAAATAATCATCTGATTTTTCAATAAAAACATTCTTTCTGGTAAGGAGAGCATACCGCTGTACAATATTGGAAAGTCCTATCCCCGAGCTTTCTTTGATCTGCTCCCTGAACTGAAGGTTATTTTCAATGCAGAGAATTCCCCCATCCGAAAATATTCTGATGACCAGAGGTTTTGAGGAAGTAGCAAAATTATGTTTGATACAGTTTTCCAATAATAGCTGGAGCGACAGTGGAACTACATATTTCTGATAGTCTTCCTGGGCAACATCGAAGACAAAATCTACGCTGTCTTCAAATCTTGTTTTTAAAAGATTACAATAGGTTTTTGCAAATTCAATCTCATCTTCTACCGTCACCAGCTCTTTATCTTTCTGCTCAAGTACATACCGGTAAATCTTTGACATTGAAGCGGTAAACTTCTGTGCCTGCTGTGGATTCTCATCAATCAGAGCACTGAGGACATTTAATGAATTAAAAAGAAAGTGAGGGTCCAGCTGGTTTTTTAAACTCTCAAACTGTGCATTGGCAGACTTTGCAATAAGCTTCTGCTCCACCACTTCTTTTCGGGAAGTTTTCTTCAACTCCTCCATAAATCCTTTTGCATGGAGAAAGGCCGAAATAAGCAGTGCTACATTGATGGTAAACCAATTGATAAAATTATATTTCTCCGAAAAAAAAACTTCTGTAGTCACCGCTTTCTGGATCAGCACAAAATTGACATAATTACAAAAATAAACCAGCGCAAAATTCAGGATAAGAATAGAGGCAATACTTAAAATTGCTCTTTTCGTGGTGGCTTCTGCCCAGGGAATTTTTTTATTCAGAAAGCTGTTAAGCATTCCGTTTCCTCCTCCCAATACGAAAGAATACAGCATGGAAATAAGGATTGTATACAGGAAATTCTCTATGGTCTTTTCTGATGTAAAGGCAAAAAAGAAAAACATGGATACAGCCATAGAGACCCAAAACAGTGTTATAAAATTATTACGCTTCATGATCGTTTTCTTAGCTCAAAATTAGTTTTTATTAAAGGTATCAAAAATTATTTCTTACCGAAAGGCCTGTTTTTCATCCTGAATGGTATCAAAAAACCTTCATGGGATGAAGGTTTTTTGGATGGTTAGTTTTTGAGACTTAAAGTACAGCTATTTTCAGCTCTCTTCCCGTTGCTTTTTATTTAGCTTTCTCAACGGGAAGACTGATAAAATATTCAGCTTCGGATCTTCCCCAATTAGGATCCAGTGCAGTCCTAGGCTTATAATTATTAAATTTAGCCAATGCTTCTTTGAACATTTCCAGTCCTTTTGTTTTACTTCCTCCATACTGTTCTGGTGTAAAATAAATGTCTTCGGCTTTGATCAATGCAACTCTGGGGTTAGCGGCATCCAGTTTTTCAGCAATATTAAGCTCTTCTGAAGCTCTTGCTCCATCTGTCATAAAACGTTGCGAAGGATTGACCATCATTCTCAGGGAAAAAGCCATTTTCTTCAGCAGATGAATTTCAGCATTATCAGCTCCGGCAAGACTCTGCGCCAGGCCCAGATATTTTTCTGCCTGCGATGCCACTCCATCAAGCTCCTGCATATTTCCGTTTCTCATCATCACTCTTCCTTTTTGAATCTGGGAAAAAGCGGCATAATAGGGAGGCAGCCACTGTGAGCTTTCTTTACTTCCTATTCTCTCAAAATCGTTGGCCAGGACCTGAAAATCCTCCGGTGTTTTACAGGTTTCTATTCTGCCTATTTTTTCGGTCATTATTTTTTCGTAATCTGTCTGAGCAAAAGCGGTTAAACTCATACAAGCTAAAGCAAAGCTTAAAAAGTATTTTTTCATTATATTATTTTTTTAAAGGTTAGTTATATTGTTGGTCTAAGGTATACTTTTATAGGTTATTATTGATAGCATCTTCTGTTTTATCTACTCCAAAGCTGATAAATGCTCCCACAAATACAAAAGTATTAACAGGGGGAACCACCGCTGAACTTCGTGAGCCATCCATGGAAAAATTGTACCCATATACATTTTTCGATCCTAAAACATTGGAAACACTTAATACCAGTACAGTAAATGCTTTTCCATCTTTTTTTCCAAGATTCGGAAGGTAGTTGATGCTGAAATTAAGGGCATTATAATCCTTCAGTCTTCCTTCATTTCTGGTATAATTAATGGCTTTTCCGTTATCAAACGCAGAAGCAATATCGTAGTAGGGACGGCCTTTGGCGTAGGTATAAGAGAGGTTCACACCCATCTTCCATTCCGGAATAAACCTTTTAACAACAGCTGAAAGGGTGTGTTCCGCGGCAAAATTAGGTTTTAAACTTACCGGATAATTAAGAAAATCTCTTTTTGAATCCAGAAAAGAGTAGGTAATCCAGTAATCAATATTTTTGAATGTCTTTTTGTTGTCTCTCCAAAATAGTTCTAATCCTTTTGCATATCCGTAACCGTCATTATTTAAAGCCGTCTGATTCTGCTGATTTCCCTGGGTTATATTAAATGTTTTAATCAGCTGATCATACTTTTTATAAAAAGCTTCAAGACGCAGGCTTCTTCCTTCTGAACTTCTCTGAACCTGGAAAACAAAATGCTGTGACTTCTGAAAGCCTAATTCTGCCGGGCCATTGATATATTTGCTTTCGGGATTCTGATAAAAAAGGCCGTAAGCCAAAGAGGTTGTCCAGTCTCTTGCAAGGCGGTAAGCCAATGCAAAACGGGGCGCAATATTACTTTTTCCCAGGAAAGAAGAATGCTCAGCCCTCACTCCTATTTTTGCAGACAATGCATTGCTGAATCCAAGGTCTGTTTCTACAAAAGCTGAAGAAATCAGGTCTTTATAATTCTTCTGTACACTTTCAAAATTGAGTTTTTCATCTGCATTATTGAGTTCAAACCCTCCTCTTACTGCGCTGATTTTATTAATTTTTCTTTCGAGGACCGCTTTAAAATTGATATAGTTTCCATCTGTCAACAGCTTTGTTCTATCTGATTCATTTTCATGGGTTTCTGTAGAAAAATTAAGGTCCGATTCGTTATAGGAATAGGATCCTCCTACATTTAACAGATATTTCCCGAATTTCTGTCTGAAGGACAGGTTATGATAGGTATTCTTTCCTTTGAGTCTTACCAGCCCAAAATCGTATTCCGGCTCGAGACTTTCTGACCTCACCCCCATTGTATTGGAATTGTACATTCCGTAATACTTAAAAAAGCCTCCTGATTTTGTTTTAACTCTAAAATTTAAGTCACCGTTAAGTCCATGGGGAGCATCAATAAAATCTGTATTAAAATTAAGGGCTTTCTGCATCAGGCTTAAAATTGAATAGCCTACAGAGGCGCCAAAAGAGTAGTCTTTATTGGTTCCCAATTTTTGAAATCCGGCGCTCAAAAAAATAGGAGAAATCCCAATATCATAAGAGCTTTGATCGGGAAGGTCAACACTTTCCAGCATCAGCACTCCGGAAAGAGCCTGCCCGTAAAGAGCAGAGTATCCGCCACTTGAAAATACATTTCCTTTAAAAAGAGAAGTATTAAACTGGTCTCTTCCTGCAATTCCGGGGATAGAATTAGAAAAATAATTATTGATCAGACTTCCATCCATAAAAATCCTGGATTCTGTTCCTGTTCCTCCCCTGATAAAAAGGCCTCCGGATTCACCTACTTTCTGAACGCCCGGAAGATAGTTTAGTGCTGAAGATATCTGCCCATCTGCTCCTGCTGTGGTATAAATGTCAATAGGAGTAAGCAATGCTGTGGCTCTTTTCTTGTCACTTGCTTCTATAGATCCTGCAGAAACAACTACCGCATCAATTTCACTGATCTGCTCCTTCAGATCTGCATTTACAGCAACATCCTGGTTTTCAATAACAATTGATTTTTCAACGGTTTCGTATTTTGGATGTGTGAAGGTGAGGATATGGCTTCCTTTTTCGGATGTTTCAAAATAAAAATTTCCCTGCCCATCTGTTGTAGCTCCATCATAAGTATCTTTGAGTGTAACGTTTACCTCATTTATTCCCTTATTTTTAAAAGCTACCCTCCCTGAAACTTTTACCTGGGAATATGCCATTATAAAAGCTAAAAAGAAAAATAGGAATAGTAATTTTTGTCCTTGTATTTTCATGGTTATAATTTCTGGATCAAAAATATCACAAGAAATGCCTTTTTGTAAAAAAATTTTTACTGAAAGGCATTGTTTGCTTACTGAATGGAAAATTAATGAATAGGATACAGAAATCTACAACCATTTTTCCTTCGGGATGTTCTTTAAAACTGAAAGAATAGATTCTAAAAAGATAAATCTGAAGCTGTCATGATATTACTGAAATTATCCTAAGATTTTTCATTTTTTATTGCAGCATATACACAGAAACTCCCAATTGAGGCCAAAACAGAAGCTAAGACAAAAGGAGCTCCACTGAAGATCACAGGACTATGGCTAGATGTAAAATAGGCGAATACATTGGTCATTAACAAAGGTCCAAAAACAGCAGTAATACTGCCAATACTCGACAACCCTCCCTGAAGGAGCCCTTGCTTGTTGTCGGGAACCTTTGAAGAAATCACACTTTGGAGTATGGGGGTAGCCATCCCTCCTAATGCATAAGGAACCATGACGGCAAAAGCCATCCAAGATTTATTTACTAAACCAAATAATAACAGACTGACACAGTAAATAAACAAGCAAATTATGATCGATTTCTTCTGCCCCAGCTTATTGATAAATAATCCAATAAACAATCCCTGGGATATCACCATTAAAACGCCAAAAAACCCTAATGAATATCCTATCATATCCGCCTTCCAGTTAAACTTTTCCATCCCATACACATTCCAGGTGCTCTGCATTGCATGACCAGCCAAAGCGATGAATACAAATGCAATAATCAATGTTGGGGCCAGTATCTCTTTTTTAATACTTTTAATAGCTCCTATGGGATTGGCAGTTTTCCAGGAAAAAGGCCTTCTGTTACTTTCTTTAAGAGATTCGGGGAGAACAAAAACGCCATACATAAAATTAAGAAGGCTCAGCCCGGCGGCGGCATAGAAAGGGATTCGTTCACCATATTGCCCCAGCAGTCCTCCAATCACAGGTCCTATGATTAAACCAAGTCCGGCAACAGCGCTTATCATTCCGAAATTCTGACTTTTCTTTTCAGGAGTACTGATATCTGAAATATATGCGGTAGCGGTAGTCATACTGGATCCCATAATTCCTGTTATTATCCGTCCTACAAATAACCACATCAGGTTTGGTGCAAATGCAAGAATCAGATAATCTATTCCGAGTCCCAATAGAGACCATAAAAGTACAGGTCTCCGTCCGAAACGGTCACTGAGATTCCCAAGGATTGGGGCAAATATAAACTGCATTAAAGCATATATGGATATAAACCAGCCTATATATTGTGTTGTAGTACTTAAATCTCCGTTTGAGAGCTTTAAAATAAGGGTAGGCAGCACGGGAGCAACGATCCCTATTCCAATGATATCAATCAGGATGGTAATAAAAATAAAAACTAATGCGTAATCTTTTTTTGTTTGCATAAGCAGGGTTATTTTTTAAGGTAAGTATGAATATTTTACGATTTCGCCATCGTCGCATTCATTAGATTTTTAATGACTTGTGCCAGGTAATTGAAGTTTTGATTGATAAAGAAATGGTTCCCATTCACGATCTGGCATTCACATTCTGCTTCAGTATAATGGTTCCAGTTTCTTATATTCAATGCATATCGTTCATTTTTTCCCATCACCGCAAAAACAGGAGTCTTTATTTTTTCATCAAACGGAATATTTTCCTTGTCTTCCAGCAGTCCGAAGTCTGCTCTGAGTACGGGCTCAAAAAAATCCAGCAATTCTTCAAATTCCATGACTTCATCCGAAAGTCCACCCAATTTTCGTACTTCGGCAAAAAATTCTGTTCTTGGCAGTCCGGCAATAGGCGGGTTATTTTTTATTTTGGGTCCGGGATATCCTGTGGGGACAAAATAAGCGGGAGCATCCATAGATTCTTCCATTGCAAGGCAAATTTCATGTCCTAAAATAGCTCCCATACTATGTCCGTATATGAGATAGGGAACTTCTTTTTTCCGTGCTTTTTTTACCTGACTCAGCAGATCTGCTACAGCGTCCTGTTTATTTTTTAAAAATGATTCTGCCATACGATCTCCTCTACCTGGAAGCTCAGGGGTTTCTACCTCAAAAAAGGGTTCTAGGCCTTCAATTAGCGGGCGAAAAGAATTTTTGTCTCCGCCTGCGTAATGCAGTAAAAATACTTGTGGTTTATATGATGTTGTTCTGTTCATAGGTTTTCTTTAGTGTGTGTAGTTGATAACATGGGAGACTTTTTACCATCTCCCAGGTTTTTTTTAATTACTGGCAGCTGTTTTAAGGATAAGGTCAATAATATGCTCTTTCTGCTCCAGCATCGTTTGATGGGATGCATTAATAGGATAAACAGATAATAAATCACGGTTTTCAATGACTGAATCTACATTGTTATAGGCTGATCCCTGTACATGGCTGTTAAATGACTCATTAAAGGTTTCTCCCTCAAGCATTGCCTTGAATAAAACCACTTTTGTTGAATTCAGATTGTTTGAAATATTTTCTTTAATAATCGTATACTCTGCCGACATAAAGTTTTTAGTGGCTGTAAACTGACGGTCATCAATAGAAACATTCAGCTTCTCACTCAGCTCTTCATCTGTAGGGAACGAAAGGTATTCCACCAGCTTCTGATCAGAGGCGTAAAAAATAGTATCCAGCAGATAAACTGTAATTTTCTGATGTCCTCTGTTCTCAAGCTCTGCAGCAATTTCCAGAGCAATATTTCCTCCCAAAGACCATCCTAACAGGATATATTCTTCCTGCTGATGATCCTTCTGTATGTCATCAATATGAGCCAGATAATAATGAGCCAGCCCTTTCAGGTTACTGATCTTCTCTTCATTGTATAGGTTGTAGGAATCTACTCCGTAACAGTCATATTCTGCTTTCAATTGTTCTGCCAATGACTGATAGACTTCACAACCTCCATTTCCAGGATGTATAAGGAACATTTTCGGATTGTTGCTCTCCTGATTAAAAGCAACGATTGGCTTATACTCTTTTCCATAGCTCATCACCGTTCTGGAAAGTTTACTTACCGTTTTCTCTTTGAACAATTCTACAATTTTAAGCTGAACATCCAGCTGCTGATGTATCCTGTTGATCAGTTTAATAGCCATGATACTGTTTCCTCCCAATTTGAAGAAGTCATCATGAATACTAATTGCTTCCGGATCCAGATTCAATACTTCTCCATAAATACCGGCAAGTTTTCGTTGCATGTCATTTTCAGGAGCAGCATATTCTGAGATTCCAATAAACTCAGGCTCAGGAAGGCGTTTTCTGTCTATTTTTCCGTTGATGGTCAAAGAAAGGCGCTCCAGATGGATATACACATTCGGAATCATATAATCCGGAAGTGTTTCTGATAAGAATTCAGAGATCATATGCGGATCTATAACCGGATCAGAAACATAGTATCCGGCAAGATATTTCATTCCTCCTCTGTTTTCTTTGGCCATAACGACTGCCTGCTTCACTCCGGGATACTGGAGCAGCCTGTTTTCAATCTCTCCAAGTTCAATTCTATAGCCGCGGATCTTCACCTGGAAGTCATTTCTTCCCATATATTCCAGTTCTCCATTAGATAACCAACGCACTAAATCACCGGTCTTATATAGTCGACCATTTTCTCCTTTTTCTTTTTGTTCTAATGTCTGGAATGGATTGTCCAGGAAGCGTTCTTCCGTGAGCTCAGGTTGGTTTAAGTACCCTCTGGCAATACCTGCTCCGCCTATATAAAGCTCTCCTACTGCCCCTACAGGAACAGGACGGAAATGGTTATCCAATACATACGCCGATGTGTTGTTGATAGGATCTCCGATATTTAATGGGTTGCCATCTTCTTTGTAATAATGAAGTGTTGTACAGACTGTTCCTTCGGTTGGCCCATACTCATTCACCAAGATAATATCATCAATATTTTTATCTAAGGCAGGGAAGCTTTCCCCTCCTGCAAAAATCAATTTCAAATGGGTTCCGTTATCTATAACCTCCCTCAATAAAGCCGGTGGTATAAAGGAAACTTCTATATTATTTTCTTTGATGTAGTCATTAAGTTCGTTCACTGATGTTCTAAGATCATTGCTGTAAATCCACAAGGTATTCCCGTTACATAATGCCGGAAATGCTTCATAGACAAAGGCATCGAATACATAGTTCGAAAAACATCCTACTTCCTGATATTCTTCAAGTCGGTGAATTTTTATCATTGATTCTATAAGGTTGATCACTCCTGAATGCTCAATCATTACCCCTTTAGGAAGTCCTGTTGTTCCACTGGTGTAAATCACATAAGCCAGGTTGTCTGAGCTTACTTTGGCAGCAGGATTATCAGCATTTGACTGATCAAGCTTTTCTATAACCTTTTCGCTGTCCAGTACCATTAAATCTGTTTTTCCTAAAGAGGATTCTATTAATTTATTGACTGTACTTTTTTGGGTAAGAATAACTTTGCTTCCCGTATCCTTTACAATATGATTAACTCTATCTACCGGATATGATGGATCCATAGGAACATAAGCCGCTCCGGCTTTCATTACAGCAAGACCTGCTATAATTATATCTTCAGAACGCTCAAGACATAGAGGTACCAGATCATCCGGCTGAAGATGATATTCATTGATAAGATGATTGGCCAAACGATTGGCCCTTTCATTCAATTCACGATAGGATAATCTTACATTTTGATATACTAAAGCTGTAGTATCCGGAGTCATTTCAACCTGGTTTTCAAAAAGCTGATGAATCGTAAACTTATCCTGATATGCTTTCTGGGTATTATTCCAAACTTCTACAATCTGTTTGCTTTCCTTCTCCGCGATCAGAGAAAGTTCATCAATTTTTGTATTCCCTGTTCCTGATTTTACCATCTGGTTCAGAAGGAATTGATAAGAATCGGCCATACGGACAATCGTTTCTTTTCTAAACAGAGAGGTTGCATAGTTGAAAGTCATCTGTATCGCTTCCGGACCATCATTCACCATTGTCGTCAGATCAAACTTCGCCGCCTGGTAGTCGACTTCACCATCAAAAGAAAAGAATAAGGCTTCTTCTTCCTTCACTGCTGAATTTCCACCTCCAAAATTCTGCAGCCCAAACATTACCTGGAAGACAGGGTGTCTGGAGGTATCCTGCTCTACTCCAAGTTCCTCTACCAGCTTCTCGAATGGGAGATCCTGGTGAGATTGTGCTTCTGTTACCGAGCCTGCTACCTGAAGAATAAAGTCTTTCACTTTTTGCTCTGAGTCAATTTTCTCTCTTAGCGCCAATGTATTGACAAAAAATCCGATAACATCCTCAAGACCAACATAATGGCGATTGGCAATAGGGCTTCCCACGACTATATCTTCCTGGCCGGAATAGGCTGAAAGCATCAGATAATATCCACTCAGCATGACACTGTATACACTTACTCCAAGGTTTCTGGAGAGATCTCTGATCCCTTCGGATATTTCTCCTGATATATCAACATTAATCGTTTCTCCTTCATAAGAGATGTCTGCAGGTCTATGGAAATCCGTTGGCAAATCCAGACTTTGATAATCATCGAATTTAACCTTCCAATACTCAATCTGGCTATCCAGACGTTTACCTGAAAGATAATTACGCTGCCATAAAGCAAAATCTTTGTACTGAATCTTCAATTCAGGAAGTGTAGAAGCTATTCCTAATGATAATGTATGATAAAGACTGCTCAATTCTTTTAAAAAGACCTCTGTAGACCATCCGTCAAAAGCAATGTGGTGAATCACAACAGACAGATAATGCCGTCCTTTGAATCTGAAGATATTGATCTCTACAGGAATTTCTGAATCCAGACGGAAGACTTTATTGGCACATTTATTTATGTGCTGATCCAGTTCTTCTCTCGTCTCTACTTCTGTTATTTTAAATTCAGGAATAAGATCTGTAACTACCTGATAGCCCATTCCATCTTCATTCGTTTTAATCAATGTGCGGAGCACTTCATGACGCATTACTACCGCTTCAAGAGCTTTACACAGAACGGAAACATCAGTTTTCTGATTCAGAATAACAGTCATTGGGATATTGTATGCACTGCTTCCTCCTTCATACGCTTCTATAAACCAAAGTCTTTCCTGAGCAAAAGATAAACGCTGCTCTTCAGGTGATGATATTACTATCGGGGTTATGGTTACCTGTTCATCCACATGATCATCTCCACTTAACACATTGGCGAGGGAAGCTATCGTCTTATGAGTAAGTACCTTAGCTACTTTCACCTGTATACCAAGCTCCTGCTTGATCTTATTGGCTAACTTAATCGCCATGATGCTGTTTCCTCCCAATCGGAAGAAATCATCGTGGACACTGATGTTTTCAGCGGCAAGCCCCAACACTTCACCGTAGATTCGGGATAATGTTCTCTGTAACTCATTTTCTACGGCTACATATTCTCTGTCTCCGCTGAATTCCGGTTCAGGAAGCTGTTTTCTGTCGAGTTTACCGTTGATCGTTAATGGTAAAGAGGTTAAATGAACAAAAACATTCGGTACCATATATTCCGGTAAAGATTCTGACAGGTATTCCGTAAGAATTTCATTATCAATATCTTCTTCTGATACATAATATCCGGCAAGGTATTTCATCCCCGCATTGTTCTCTTTGGCTAAGACTACCGACTGTTTTACTTCAGGATATTGAGACAAACGGTTTTCGATCTCTCCCAATTCTATTCTGTAACCCCGGATCTTTACCTGGAAGTCATTTCTGCCAATGTATTCTATATTGCCATCCGGAAGCCAGCGTACTAAATCTCCTGTACTGTACAGCCTTCCATTTTCTCCCTTC